>CBFHHA010000007.1:0-78338 GCA_965655625.1 Flavobacteriales bacterium
GGAAAACGTTTTGAAGAATCACCCAGTTCTTTTGAACAGGGCCCCAACTCTTCACAGATTAGGTATTCAAGCTTTCCAGCCTAAATTGATAGAAGGAAAAGCGATTAGACTACACCCTTTGGTATGTACAGCATTTAATGCCGATTTTGATGGAGATCAAATGGCGGTTCACTTACCTCTTTCTAATGCGGCAATACTTGAAGCACAGCTATTAATGCTTGCTTCTCACAATATCTTGAACCCTGCCAATGGAGCACCAATTACGGTTCCTTCGCAGGATATGGTATTGGGATTGTATTACATTACCAAGCAAAAAAGAACTACTGACGAGGAAATAGTGAAAGGAGAAGATAAAATTTTCTACTCTCCAGAAGAAGTAGTGATAGCATACAACGAAAAGAAATTGGACTTGCATGCAACAATCAAAGTAAGAACGCACGACATGGAAAAAGGTCAAGCGGTTACTAAATTGATAGAAACAACTTGTGGTAGAGTATTGTTTAATGATCTAGTTCCTAAAGAAGTAGGATATATAAATGATGTCCTAACTAAGAAATCTTTGAGAGACATTATTGGAAGAGTCCTTAAGATTTGTGGAGTTTCTAAAACTGCAGAATTTTTGGATGATATTAAGGAAATGGGATACACAAATGCCTTCAAAGGTGGTTTGTCATTCAACCTTGATGATATTATTATTCCAGTTGAAAAAGATATTCTGGTAAACAAAGCTCAAGATGAAGTAACAGATGTAATGGAGAATTACAACATGGGACTTATTACAAATAATGAGCGTTACAACCAAATTATTGATATTTGGACGCACACCAACTCTAGGTTGACTCATATCTTAATGGATCAATTAAAGAATGACATGCAAGGATTCAACTCAATTTACATGATGTTTGATTCTGGAGCAAGGGGTTCTAAAGAGCAAATTCGTCAGTTATCAGGAATGAGGGGATTGATGGCAAAACCACAGAAATCTGGGGCAACAAGCCAACAAATTATCGAAAATCCAATTTTGTCTAACTTTAAAGAAGGACTTTCAGTACTTGAGTACTTTATTTCTACTCACGGTGCGCGTAAAGGTCTTGCAGATACAGCTCTGAAAACAGCCGATGCAGGATATTTAACAAGAAGACTGGTAGATGTATCACAAGATGTAATCATTAATGATGAAGATTGTGGAACATTGAGAGGTATTAACGTTACTTCTTTGAAAAAGAATGACGAAGAAATTGAATCATTGTACAATAGAATCGTTGGTAGAGTAAGTGTATTTACATTGAAACATCCTAAAACTGAAGAGGTTTTGGTGGTTGAAGGAGATGAAATTACAGAAGAAACTGCCACTGCAATTGTAGAAGCAGATATTGATGAAGTGGAAGTGAGATCGGTTCTTACTTGTGAATTGAAAAGAGGAGTTTGTGCGAAATGTTACGGACGAAACTTATCTACTTCACGAATGGTAAAAGTAGGTGAGACTGTTGGAGTAATTGCTGCGCAGTCCATTGGAGAACCAGGAACACAGCTGACATTAAGAACATTCCACGTAGGGGGAACAGCCTCGAATATTGCGGATGAAAATAGTCTTCAGGCGAAGTACGGAGGGAAATTGGATATTGACGAACTTAAAACTATCGATACAAAAGATAAAGAGGGTAATGACATTACTGTAGTTATTGGTCGTTCGGCAGAAATGAAGATTCTAGATCCTAAAACTGGAGTTACTTTAGCTACAAATAATATTCCTTATGGTTCGTTCTTGAAAACGCCAAACGGAAGTTCTGTACAAAAAGGAGATGTGATTTGTACGTGGGATCCATACAACGCAGTTATCGTCTCGGAATCTAAAGGTTCTATTTCTTTCGAAAATATTGAAGAAGGAATTACTTTTAGAGAAGAAGTGGATGAGCAAACAGGATTTGCCGATAAGGTGATTACTGATTCTAAAGACAAGAAGAAAATTCCGATTATTAGAATTATGGATTCAAAGAAAAACATCATCAAGAGTTATAACATTCCGGTTGGAGCGATCATTAACGTAGATGATAATGAGAAAATAGAATCAGGACGTATTCTGGTTAAGATTCCTAGAGTTTCTGGTAAAACAGGTGATATTACGGGAGGTCTTCCAAGAATTACAGAATTATTTGAAGCTCGTAACCCTTCGAATCCGGCAGTAGTATCAGAAATTGATGGAATTGTTTCTTTCGGAAAAATTAAGAGAGGAAAAAGAGAAATCATTATTGAATCTAGGACTGGAATCGTGAAGAAGTATGCTGTTTCTTTATCTAAACACATTTTGGTTCAAGAGAACGACTTTGTAAGAGCAGGAATGCAATTATCTGATGGAGCTATTACTCCTAAGAGTATCTTGGAAATTAAAGGGCCTACAGCTGTTCAAGAGTATATCGTAAATGAAGTTCAAGAAGTATATAGACTACAAGGGGTAAAAATTAACGACAAGCACTTTGAGGTAATTGTTCGTCAGATGATGAGAAAAGTTGAAATCATAGATGCTGGGGATACTAAATTCTTAGAAAAGCAAGCTGCTGACAAAATCAAATTCTTAGAAGAAAACGACAGAATTTGGGGAATGAAAGTAGTGGAGGATGCAGGTGATTCTGATGTGTTAAAACCGGGTCAGATCATTACAGCAAGAAAACTAAGAGACGAAAACTCCAACTTAAAGAGAAAAGATGCTCAGTTAGTAACTGCAAGAGATGCAGTAGCTGCTACATCTCGTCCAATGCTTCAAGGGATTACAAGATCTTCTTTGCAAACTGATAGTTTCATGTCTGCGGCTTCCTTCCAGGAAACGACAAAAGTACTGAACGAAGCAGCAGTGAAAGGAAAGATAGATTACCTAAAAGGATTGAAAGAAAATGTAATTGTAGGACACTTAATTCCTGCAGGAACAGGTATGAGAAAATACGACAACATGGAAGTGGTTTCTTCGGCTCTCAGTGAGACGGTAGAATCAACAGAAGAAGTTGTAGAAGAATCTTCTACCGAAGCATAATCATAATCTGATAATATTTAATGCCTTCTCGATGATTCGGGAAGGCATTTTTTTTACCTTTATCACAACAAAACTAAATTATGGAAGAACAAAATCAAGATCCAAACCAAATCAATATTGAATTATCGGAAGAAATGGCTGACGGTATTTATTCCAATTTAGCCATCATTACTCACTCACCGGCAGAATTTGTTGTAGACTTTGTGAGGATGATGCCTGGAACGCCCAAAGCGAAAGTAAAATCTAGAATTTTACTAACTCCGCAACATGCCAAAAGATTGATGAAAGCTTTGGTAGATAATATTAGCAAGTACGAAAGCCAACATGGTGCCATAAAAGACATTGATAATGGAAATCAAGGTGGTGGAATACCTATGAATTTTGGTGGCCCAACAACTCAAGCCTAATACTTTTTCTGTGAATAAAAGCACGACAATTATTGGATTAATTTTTATTGCATTTGCAATAGTTATGGGTGCTTTTGGTGCTCATTACTTTGAAAACGTATTGGAACCAAAACAGCTTAAATCTTTAAGAACTGGAGTTGATTATCAGTTTTATGCAGGTATAGTTCTGTTGATTTTAGGGTTGAACTACAATGCATTTAATTTTTCCATAAAATTACCGGCTTTATTCTTTGTTATTGGGGCATGTTGTTTTAGTTTTTCGCTTTACGCGATTAGCCTTTTTTATCAATCGGGAGTATCAAGTTATGTATGGCCTGTAACCCCAATTGGAGGCTTATTAATGATTTTGGCAGTTATTTTGTTGCTCTATAAAGTAATTAAAAATGATTAATTTATAGGTAATTGTACACTTTACAATTAGTGGAAAACTCGAACTATTTGTGGAAAAACAGATCTTAATTAAGAGCATAATACTAGAATTAGCAGTAATTTTGTTACATAATTTCAAAAAAGAAAATTTATGAATGAATTAGGATTAGTACCTAACACTTCAAACCTCGAAGAACTTGGGCTTGGAAAAATTGACAAAGCTCATTGGAATCTTACTCCAGAAGAATTGACTCAAAAAACCATAGATTTGGGACAAGGAAAATTGTCAGACACGGGAGCTCTTGTTGTGAATACAGGAGAATTTACCGGAAGATCCCCAAAAGATAGATTCATTGTTTGTGATGACAAAACCGAAGAATCAGTATGGTGGGGAGATATTAATATCAAATTTACCCCTGAAAACTTTGATAAGCTACACGCTAAAATTAACGAATACTTAGCTGGAAAAGAAGTGTTTGTGCGTGATGCATACGCATGCGCTGATGAAGACTACAGACTAAATCTAAGAGTTATCACAGAGTTTCCTTGGTCAAATATGTTTGCTAGTAACATGTTCTTAAGACCAGAAAAAGCTGAGCTAGAAAACTTCAACCCAGAGTGGCATGTAATAAATGCTCCTGGAATGATGGCTGTTGCTGCTGAAGACGGCACGAGACAGCATAATTTTGCGGTGGTAAATTTCACTAAAAAAATGATAATTATCGGTGGAACTGGATATACTGGTGAAATCAAAAAAGGAATTTTCTCTGTTTTGAATTTCATTTTGCCCCACGAAAAAAACACGCTATCAATGCACTGTTCAGCTAATGTTGGAAAAGATGGAGATACTGCTGTGTTTTTTGGTTTGTCTGGTACTGGAAAAACCACCTTATCTTCTGATCCAAATAGAAGATTAATTGGAGATGACGAGCATGGATGGTCAAAAAACAGCGTCTTTAATTTTGAAGGCGGCTGTTATGCCAAAACAATTGACTTAACCGAAGAGCAGGAGCCTCAAATATATAATGCCGTAAAATTTGGAGCTATATTGGAAAATATAGGTTTCAAAGAAGGTTCTTCAACTCCTGATTACAGTGATACAACAATTACCCAAAACACGAGGGTTTCTTATCCTATTCATCATATTGATAACATAATGGTCCCTTCAAAAGGAGGAATACCGAAAAATATTTTCTTTTTAACTGCCGATGCTTTTGGGGTATTACCTCCAATTTCAAAACTAACACCAGGACAAGCAATGTACCATTTTATTTCTGGTTACACTGCTAAAGTGGCAGGAACTGAAGCTGGGGTTACGGAGCCGCAAACAGTTTTTTCAGCATGTTTTGGAGCTCCATTTTTGCCACTTCACCCAACTAAATATGCCGAAATGCTCGGAGAAAAAATCGCTGAGTCCAACGTAAAAGTTTGGTTAATCAATACCGGATGGTCTGGAGGAGAATATGGTGTAGGAAGTAGAATTAAATTAAAGTATACCAGAGCCATGATTACCGCTGCTCTTGAGGGGAAATTAGATAATGTAGAATACACAACTCATGAAGTATTTGGACTAGCTATGCCAAACGAATGCGAACATGTACCGACTGAAATGTTGCATCCAAAAAATACGTGGGCAGATAAATCAGCCTACGATGCCAAAGCCATTAATTTAGCTAACAAGTTTGTCGAAAACTTCAAGAAGTTTGAGGCTGCTGCAAATGAAGAAATCATGGCTGCTGCTCCAAATTCAAAGGCAGTAATCGTCTAACCAATCTAATACATCAACTTAAAAGGGTTCCAAGAAATTGGAGCCTTTTTTTTAATCTGTTTGAACTTCGCTTAGTAATTTTACTCTTGCTAACCATTGAGTTAACATGATTTCTTGTTTATCGAAATCCTTAAGGAATGGACCGAAAACTAATTGAACTTTGGAAAATTCGGCTAGGTTATTCTGCGAGATGAAAATCTTTTCAGAATAATTTAAAGTTTCATAATCGTTTTGAATATAAAAACTACCAAAGTGTTTACCTCCAAACTGTGCTTTTTTAATACCACTATACGAGTAAGCGTAATTCATGTTCGTTTGGCTTCTCCACTTCTTTTTTAGAGTTTTATTTTTATCGAAAATAGGAGATAATATTTGAATATAGGAAGTGTCCGTTAACACCTTCCAGATTTTATCTTCACTTGCTCTAATTGTCATATCTAAGGACACAAATTTACTATTTACCAAACCACTAGTTTGAACGTTTTCAAGGAACTTTACCTCCTCTATTCTTGCACTGCCATTTCCTCCATTTAAGTATCTAAAACCAACAATTGAGTCATTTCCAATTGAAATCGCTTGGATCACTATAACCAATTCATTTCTTCGTGTATTGATATTGTAAAAAGTGGCTAGCTGTGGCAGCTTTATTTCAATTGCTTGAGCAGTTGGATATTCCCTGACATCTATATAAATAAGAGAGGCCTCCGTGTCAACTTCTTTTTTTGTAGGAAGTCTATTTGCTATTACGGGGACTTTGTTCCATTTATTAAAATCAACGGCAGGAAAACCAGTGAGGTTGTCAGGACAGTACCATCCACCATATTTATGGGGTTTTAATTGGATAACTTTTTCTTTCTTTTCTTGAGCTGTTTGTTCTGACTGAGCGCAAGTGAAAATCGAAGAAACCAATAAAAAAAAATAGCAGTATTTGTTTTTTGTTTTTCATAAGGATAGAGTTGATTTGAAATGAATCTAACACTTAGAACCAAAATATAGCTTAAAAGACTGTAAAAGACTGTAAAATAACCCGTAAATTGAATAAACTTGGTTTTATTATATTACTTAAACTAATAGCTTTGAACTATGAAAACTATTGTCTCTAAGCATCTTTGCCTCTGGTTATTTACAGCTATATTCATGATAGTTAACTGTTCAGCTCAATCTGTAGATCAGCAACATCAGTTATTTCTAAGAGCTGTGGGAAATGAGTTTTTGTTGCAACTAGGCGATAGCAATTCACGCGTTTTACCTATTCATCATTCAGGAAATACCTATGAAGTTTCTTTTGATAGATTATTTTCTTTTGAACCAGATTTACTTGCTTTTTGTGCCATTAAAACCCTCGAAAGGTACGAAGTTGATGGCGGGTATTTAATTGAAGTAAAGGAATGCAATCAGAACGATGTGGTGTATAGTTATATGGCAGATTTGTCTCAGTTAGATGAGGAGTTTCCCTGCAAATTACGAGCTCTACCTGTATCATGTTATGAATTCCATTTTACTCCAATTTCGCTTTCTAGTATCAGCAAATTAACAAAAGAAAACCCTCTGATTTTCCAGTTTTTGGTTTCGATATTTTTGGTTGGATTAGGTATTCTGCTTGTAGTAATATATCGTAGTAACAAAAATAATCAATACTTAAAAATTGGGATTTATAAGCTGAATAAGGCAAGAATGACACTTTTGTACAAGGGGAAAGAAACAACTTTATCGAATAAAGAATATGAACTTTTGAAGATGCTATTTTTGCATTTAAACGAAACACTAGAACGCGAACTATTACTTAATGCAATTTGGTCTGATGAAGGAAGTTATATCGGACGTACTTTGGATGTGTATATTTCCAAACTAAGAAAGAAATTGGAATGTGACGAGAAAATAAAGATTTTAAATGTGAGGGGAATAGGTTACCGTTTAGTCATTGAGTAAATTTCAACTCAATTTTACTTTTTTTTTATTCATTTCTTCGGACACCCATTTATCGTTCCTGCTTCGGTAGGACAATTATCCAAATTATCTGGGACACCGTCCCCATCTGTATCTGCACAACCTTTGTACTTCGCCAAACCAGGTGTAGATGGACAAACATCTTCACTGTCTTTTATTCCATCTCCGTCAGAATCTGGACAGCCGTTAAAGGCAGCAATCCCTCTCACAGTTGGACAGTCATCTTTGTTATCAGCAATTCCATCTCCATCTTTATCTTTGATAGGTAATTTTTCACCAAAACTGGCATTTTGATCAATTATGAATTGGTCAAACCCACGCCATTTATTTGTATGATTATCCACCAAAACTGGTATCCAACCTAAAACACCTCCGCCAATAATAATATCTCCAACAACATATTCTGGCAAAACTCCCCCTTTCAAGTAATAAACAGTAGTTGGGTATCCTTTGAGTTGGTATTCTATGGAGTGTTCTTTCCTTGTTTCAAGCGAATAAGTCATGGGTGAAGTCCCCACTTTTTCACCATCTACAAAAATACTGGCATTTGGCGGATTTGTATGGAAGTTCACTTCTTGCAAAGTATCCTTCCTTAAAATTGTTGCACAGCTTATTAACGACATCGCCAACACAAGAATGGGAATCAGTTTTTTCATAAAAAAGTATTCGGTTAAGGAACAAACTTAATAAAAAAAAGCGTGTTTCAAAGCAATAGATTTTGTACTTTCGAAGTCAATGAAGGGAATAAAAATCAAACTATTAATTGTATTTACTGGAAGTTATTTTACTTTTTTTAGTCAACAAGAATCCAAAATCAAGAAATTTAGATTTGGAATTGATTTAGGAATTGACTTCCCAAATAACCAATCTGCTCAATTTTTAGATGGATCTCATCCTTTTGGTGTTTCAAGAATTCTTGCAAATCCTCAAACTCGTCAAAAACTACAGGATCAGTTTGGTTACCCAATAAATGGATGGGAATATGCAGGGAGCAATGAATATCCTGCCTCTTTTTTTTCTGGTGTTTATCTCGGTTTTGATGTCAACTCCACTTGGTCCGTAAGCATGAAGTTTGATCTTGCAATTATTCGTTTTTCTACACCTTTGGTCATTGAATTGGATAACCCCAGAAACTTTACAGGAGAATTTGAACAAGCTCGAGTAAACGCGAGAGAAAGAAGATTTGGATATAAACTAGGAATTCAAAAAAACATAGAAATTCAGCCCAAACTGAATTATTTTGTAGCACCAGGAATCGGTTTTAATTACATCCAGTTAGAAAACCAGGAATTGGTAATTCGTTCCGCTAGCTATGATATCACGAGACTACAGAATGCTGGCTTGACTGTTCAGCGTGTAGATGGTTTTGGTTATGGCATGTTTCTAGACAACGGTGTTACGCTTTTATTGAATGAAAAATTTACGATTGCTTTTGGTTTGGAGGGTAGACTGACCAAGAATAGTCAATATATTGAAAGGCTCACTGAAGGCTCACTTTATTTGGTCGAGAATATAGAAAACGCCAAAAAATTTGTCCCTAGCTTCGGGACATACCTTCGCATATTGTGGAACTAAAGGAATAGTTCCATTTCCTTTTGACAAATCCTTCTCGATTACTTAATTTTACTCTATAATCTAAGAAACAAGAACAGTGAAGTACAACTTGAGCGAAATTACCGAGGTAATAAAGAACAGAAGAACTATCTATCCAGAACAGTATACCGAAAGAAAAATTCACAGAGAAATTGTTGAAGACGTATTAAACAATGCAATTTGGGCTCCTACACACGGAAAAACTCAACCTTGGAGATTTCAAGTTTTTATGAATGACTCAAGAGCTGAATTGTCTTCATTCTTATCCAATTTGTATTCTGAACAATTTAAGGGGGATTTATTCAATGAGGTAAAATTTAACAAACTTAAGAATCGTCCTCTTCAATCTCCTGTTGTAATTGTGGTGACAATGACTCCCGATCCAAACAACAGAATTAGTGAATTGGAGGAAGTAGAGGCTGTGGCTTGCGCCATTCAAAATATGTACCTTACCTGCACTGCATACGGAATTGGTGGGTTTTGGTCTACTCCAAAATTAATGTATACCCCAGAGATGAATGAATTTTTAGAGTTAAAAGACGGAGAAAAGTGCTTGGGATTATTTTATATGGGTTATCCAACCATTGATTGGCCTAAAGGGCAAAGAAAGCCAATTGAATATTTAACCCAATGGAAATAAGCTATGTATCATATTTTTCCAAGCTATCACTATTACGAGCATCCCACCGATCCTAATTACCTCATTTATACTTTGAGAAGAAAAGATATGGCGGACTATTTTGAAGAAAAACTTCAAGAATCGTCCATCAAATACGAAACGGATACAGATGTGAATAGGCAAAATAAAAAGCTCTATCATTTTGCGATACTGCAAAGTAACCGGACCAAAAGCATGGAACTTTACATTGAAACTTGGGCAAAATTTAGAAAGCCTTTTTTTAGTCATCCGACAATAAAAATAATTTTATTGATTTTAACTTTTACTCTTATATCACTCGCAATAATAGGGTTCCTAAATAATAAATAATGAACAAGAACATCATAGTAATAGAGGTTACCTCTGAACTTGGAGCAGGAACAAGAGGTGCCAGCTTGGGGGTAGGTGCATTGAAAACAGCCGCTTACAACCAAAACTCTCAATTTTTTAATACGTATAAATCTCAAGCCGTACCTAATTTTAATGAACATATATTTTCTGCGAGTGATACTCCAGGAGCCATTAGAATAGAGTACATCGTAAAGCAGTTTGAACTTATTGTAAACCAAATTAAATCTACGATAGAGCAGGAAAAGTTTCCTTTTGTATTGGCAGGTGATCACTCTACAGCTGCGGCAACAATTGCGGGTATTCAGCAAGCTCACCCTACCAAAAGATTGGGTGTAGTATGGGTTGATGCCCATGGAGATTTACATTCACCGTACACCTCACCAACAGGAAATGTGCACGGAATGCCACTTGCAATGGCCTGTAAGATTGATAACAAGGAATGTAAAGTAAGAGAGATTTCTCCAAAAGCTTCCCAATATTGGGAAAAAATCAAAAACATGTCTGGTAAGGCCTTAAGGACTGACGATTTGATTTTTGTAGGTGTAAGAGATACCGAAGAACCTGAAGACTTCTTGATTAAGAATGAAGGGATTAAAAACTATGTCGTGGCAGAGATAAAGGACAAAGGAGGAAAAAAAGTTGGGGAAGAAATTTTAGCTAGCTTATCTGGTTGTGATATGTTGTACGTATCATTTGATGTGGATAGCATGGATCCGATTGAAACCTCTCACGGAACGGGAACTCCCGTCCCAAATGGAATAAAAGTGGAAGATGTAACTCAGCTATTACAGACTTTGTGCGCTAGTCCTAAGTTAGTTGCGTTTGAAACTGTTGAAGTGAACCCAACCTTAGACGAGAAAAAGAATAAAATGGCGGAAGTTACAATGGAGATTATTGAGAATGTAGCCTCAGTTGTTTCTCTCTAAATTTTAGTTGTTTTTTTAAATTAGAAACGTATATAATTCAATAAACATTGATAATGAAAGAATACAAATTCAGAGTTTTAATTGATACCTTAGAGGAGGAAAACGCATTCAGGGACATTGTGATAGATAGCTCTTTTACTTTTGATAAATTGCATGAAGGGATTAATAATGCATTTGATTTTAATGGAGATCAAGTAGCTTCTTTTTACCTGAGTAACGAAGATTGGGACAAAGGTCAGGAGATTGGTTTGATGGATATGACGGGAGAAAGTGATGACTTTGTTGAAATGTAATCAACCCAAATTCACGAGAAAGTGGACGAATTGAATCAAAAGCTTCTTTATGTGTATGATTTTTTGTCAATGTGGTGCTTTTTCGTTGAATTAGTCGAGATTAACTCCCTTGACCCCGGCAAGGTTTATCCACTAACAGAATTGGTTTATGGAGAGGCTCCAGCAGAAGAATCTAAGCAAATAGAAATGGTGGACGATTTGGATTTTATGATGGAGGAAGACGAAGATGATTTGTACGGAAACATTGAAGATGAGTTTGGAAGCTTCGAAAATATAAACGATTACGAACTATGATGAATTATTTGACCAAAATATTGACATTTCTCATCCTA
Organism: Flavobacteriales bacterium; assembly: GCA_965655625.1. GTDB lineage: Bacteria > Bacteroidota > Bacteroidia > Flavobacteriales_D > CAJJDF01 > CAJJDF01. Next base: position 11,670 of record CBFHHA010000007.1, read on the forward strand.
AATATCTCTTTTTTAGGATATTCTCAAGAATCTAATTTTGAGCAAGGAGAATTGTTAGTCATGTTGAATTCCGATTCAAAAATCTCTCATCTTATCGAAGAGTTAAATCAAAATTACCCCTTATTTAATGTCCAAATTAAAGAGTCAATTTCTCAAAACTTAAACATTTGGCTTTTGTCCTCTTCTTCCAAAGAAGTTTTAGAATTGATGGGAATAGTAAATAACAGCCCAACTGTAGTGTTAGCTCAACCTAATCACAACAATGTGACTTTACGTGGAGATACAACACCTACAGATCCTGGTTTTGGAAATCAATGGCATCACAAGAATATAGGTCAGTTTGGCGGTCAAGTCGGTGCAGATATGTCTTCAATATCTGCCTGGGGAATCTCGCATAGTAATCTTTCCGCACTTGGAGATACATTAGTTGTTGCAGTAATTGACGATGGTTTTTTTCTGAATCATAACGACATTAATTTTTTTAAAAATCATCAGGAGATACCTAATAACCAAATAGATGATGACGGGAATGGCTATGTGGACGATGTGCAGGGTTGGAATGCTAACCTAGATACAGGGGCTATTTCATCTAATTCCCATGGCACACATGTTTCTGGTATTTCTGGAGCTAAAGCAAACAACGGATTAGGTGGTGTAGGGGTAAACTGGGGAGTAAAAATATTACCAGTTCAAAGTGGGGTGGCACTGGAGTCAGTTGTATTAAAGGCGTATGACTACGTTTTGAGCATGCGCAAACTATATGACGAAACTTCAGGTGCTAAAGGTGCATTTGTGGTCGCGACAAATTCAAGTTTTGGTATAGATTACGCCAACGCTTCAAGTTACCCATTGTGGTGTGCTTTTTATGATACATTAGGTGCCTATGGAATACTAAGCTGCGGTGCAACTTCTAATAGTAATATTAATGTAGATGTTAGCGGAGATATTCCAACGACTTGTTCGAGTGATTATTTAATTTCGGTAACGAATACCAATAGAAATGATACAAAAGTTACAGCAGGTTTTGGAGCTACGCACATCGATCTTGGCGCTCCTGGTTCGAGCATTTATTCTACCTTGCCTGGAAACTCATTTGGAAATCGTAGTGGAACTTCGATGTCTACTCCTCAGGTCGCGGGGGCAGTAGCCCTTATGCATTCCATCGGCTGTTCCAATTTTGCATCAGAATATAAACTTCGACCTGACTCAATAGCTTTGATTATTAAAAATACGTTACTAACTTTTGGAGACTCTCTTTTTACTTTGCAAGGCATTACAGTTTCGGGAAACCGATTGAATGTTCGAAAAGCCGGTTACGAGATAAGAACTTCTGGAGCTTGCTCGCTTACTTCAATTCCTGTTTTGAAAGAGAAGAGAAGTACATTAGAATTGTTTCCAAATCCTGCGATTTCTGAAATAAACTTAAAGTTATCTGAATTTGAAAAAGGTCCATACACCTTAGAGATATTTAGCTTGGAGGGAAGACTTGTGGAATCTACAAGTTTTCTTGTGTCACAAGAAACTCAATTGTTGAATAAACAATTAAGTTCCAATATGGAGGAAGGTATCTATTTTTTATGTCTCAAGTCATATTTTTCTCCCACCAAAACCATTAGATTTGTAATAAGTAAATAATTATGAATACCTCAATAGCACATAAAATTCTAGCTCTGGCTTTCAGTGCTGTTTTTTTTATTGAATGTATTTTTGCCTTCTATTATATTTACCCATTTCAAAATTAATCAAGGAATTATCGCAGCAACTTTGTGTGTAGATAAAGACGTTGAAGAGTCAACCTGTAATGGTAAATGTCAATTAAAAAAATCTCTTGCAGTGGTGGAGGCTACGAAACCTCAAAAAGAAAATTTTGAACTCACTATTGAATCTCACATTACCGGTTTATTTTTTACCTCTATTGAGGAAATTCAATTCATAGATAGAAAAGAATTGAATCAATTTTTCGGTCTTTTAAACCAAAATAATAGAGATGGTTTTTATAATCCATTGCTTCGCCCTCCCATTTTATCTTCATACCTCAATCTAGCAATCGAAAATCCATTGCTTTAATTTATTAAGATAAAACTCATATTCAACATGAAAAAAACAATTGGCGTTTGGATGCTTTTTTTTAGCATTCAATGGCTTGGCTTGCGATATCTGCAACATGACAGTAAGCCTTACTCCAGATGACACCAAAAATAGGCTATCACTCCTTTACCGAAATAGGTTTGCTACCAAGACTTTTTCGTTTTTGACTTATTTGGCTCAACCCAATGTGACCGGGAACAGACATAGTGGAGTAATTTCATTACCCGAGATGGAAAGTCAGCAACATTCGGAAACCTATTCGGTTATGGAAATTAGAGGAGTTTATAATTTCTCCAATCGACTGAGAATAATTGGTTCATTGCCAATAATTAGGAATGAGAGAATAATCAATGACCAAAGACAATTTGTTATTTCTGGAGTGGGAGATCCTTTCGTTTTGGCGAAATATAATTTGATTAGAACCAATAAGATAGAGGAAAATGAAGTGAATCACCGATTAACAATTGGTGCAGGAATAAAGGTTCCTTTAGGCAAATTTGATTTTAAGCAAAAAGGTGCTTTGGTTCAGCACGATATACAAGCCGGAACAGGAACGTTAGACTTTTTATTAGCTCTTGATTACACGGCAAAGTACAAAAATGGAGGAGTTATGTTTTCTTCCAATTATAAATTGAATACTTACAACAAGAATGTAGATTACATGTTTGGCAATACAGCACACTACTTTAAATGTATTTTATTCTAAAAAGATAAAGAAGGTAACATTGATGCCATACATTGGTTCTTATGTCGAGCATGGAAATACTGACATCGAGCATGGAAAGTATGAGGAAAATACAGGAGGTTCTTTGTTATTCGGAACAGTTGGAACACAGTTGTTTCTGAATAATATTCAACTCGAATTGCTGTATCAACATACCCTCATAAACAAGTTGAACGGAACTCTTCAACTTGACACAAGAAATAGAGTTCAGTTAGGAGTCCATTATTTATTTAATAGAAAAGAGTGAGATTTGGTCCTAGATGAAAAATAAATACGTCTTTGTGAAAAACAATAGACAATTAACTTAAAATACACTAAATTTAAAACTACCAAAAACGACAAATATGAAAAACACAATTTTAGCCTTAGCTTCACTTATTTTAATAGGAACAAGTTGTAAGAAGACAGATGATCCTATGGATAATAAAACGGACATGGTAAATACAGAAGTAAGTTTTATTTTTAAACAAAAATACAATGACAATGAAGTACTATCCTCTGATTTAGCCAGTACACAATACACTAATGCAAAAGGAAATGTTCATACAATTTCAAAATTACAATATTTGGTTTCTAATATTACGTTGCACAAAACTGATGGAAGCGAAGTAGATTTAGGAGGGTACAACTTTGTGGATATCGATAAGCCATTAACTCGATTTTATACTCCGGGAGTTGCTATTCCTGAGGGGAAATACACGGGAATCTCAATGACTTTTGGTTTTGATGAAGAAGATAACCAAGACGGTGCTTACACGGATTTGAACGCAGCTTCATGGTCTTGGCCAATGATGATTGGAGGCGGTTATCATTTCTTAAAGTTCGAAGGAATGTTTGTGGATAATTCAGGAACCATGAAAGGGTTTGCTTACCACAATGGAACGGCCTCAAAAATGGAGAATGGAACGAGAATCAATGAAGCAAATCATTTTAGAGTAAGATTGTGGGATTACAATGGAGGGTTTGAAGTGAAAGAAGGAGAGAGGTTGAATATAGACATTGATATGAATATAGAAGAGTGGTTTCAAAATCCGGTGTTGTGGGATTTAAACCAGTATCACATGATGTTAATGCCTAACTATACCGCACAAAAGATGATGAACAAAAATGGAAAATCTGTGTTCTCATTGGGAACAATTGCACCACAGTTATAAAATAAAATATGAAGGGAATAAAAATAATTAGCTTAGTTATCGCCATTGCAGGATGTATTTCATCATGCCGCAGAGAAGGCTGTACGGATGAAATGGCCGATAATTTTGATTCTAAAGCCAAAGTAGATAATGGAACATGCGAATATGGTAGCGAGTCGGGAACGCCAACACCTCTTTCGCTTTATATTCCAGCTACTTTTGGTAGGTTTTTGCCTGCACCGACCATTCCTGCGGATAATCCGACAACCGTTGAAGGTGTGGAACTTGGAAAGAAGTTATTTTTTGACAAAACCTTATCTGCTGATTTGACTCAAGCTTGTGCGAGTTGCCACCTGCCTTCCCAATCTTTTGATGATACCAATAGATTTAGTGTAGGAATTGATGGAATTGCAGGAACCAGAAATGCAATGCCTATCTTTAATCATGCTTGGAACTCGAACAAGAAGTTTTTTTGGGATGGAAGAGCACTAGGATTGGAGGAGCAAGCTTTAGAACCCGTCACAAATCCAATAGAGATGCACGATACTTGGTCCAATGTGGTTGCAAAATTGCAGGCCGATGCTTCCTATCCAAGTATGTTTCGTGCAGCTTTTGGAACTTCTACTGTTGATTCACTTCTGGCAGCTAAAGCAATTGCTCAATACGAAAGAACATTGATTTCGGGAAATTCAAGATTTGATCAATACACGCTAAGACAAATAGCGCTTACACCTTCTGAACTTTCTGGATATAATTTGTTCATGAGTGAATCTGGAGCCGATTGTTTTCATTGTCATGGAGACATTACGAACCCGCTTTGGACTGATAATTTGTTTCACAACAATGGGCTGGACGCCTCGTTTACTGATAACGGATTAGGAGATGTAACGGGTAATCCTGCGGACAATGGAAAGTTTAAAACACCTAGTTTGAGAAATTTGGCGTTTACTGCTCCTTACATGCACGATGGGAGATTTCAAACATTGGATGAAGTAATAGACCATTACAGCTCTGGACTTAAAGCTTCTTCGACTGTATCTCCCTTACTTAAAAATGTAAGTGCTGGAGGTGTTCAACTGTCACCACAAGAAAAAGCCGATTTAAAAGCATTTTTACTTACATTAACCGATTCTAGTTTTGTTTCTGGATATTAAATCGATTAAAAAGTAACTTCATTGAGTTGATCTTTTAGCCAAGTTGTGACACTGTATCGGGTTTGGTAACAAGGAACCATACCCCAACTTTATCTTTTTACTTAAAAGTGTGCGAGATTAGAAACAAATCGGTTGTTAGAAGTTATTAAATTAAATTACTAGTACTGAATTATTTTTTTTAACTACCTGATAATTATCTAGAAATGAAGGATAAAACTTTGTTGCTGTAATTTTGGAATCCCATAACTAGAGGCAAGTCTCCGTGGTTCCCTCCATCAATTCTGTGAGGTTCTTTGAAAGTTCCTGTGTGGCGTTCAAAAATAGCTTCTCCATTCGAAATCGATAGGTAATCGTCCTCTTTACCATGAATCCACATGAGTGGTTGAGACACGTTTTTTATTTTTTCAACATTATCAAACTTCAGACTTGTAAAAAAGGTAGAGGAGACATCAAGTAGTAAAGCTTCTTCCGTTAAATTCTCAACAGAGGCCATTGGAGCCTCTATGATAAGCTTGTTAGGAGCTGATACAGTATAATAGGCTGACAAATCTATAGCGGGAATTGTTCCTAAACTAAACCCATACATAATGACTTGGTTGCTGGTTACATTTTTGGAATCTAACCAATCGAGGCATGTTCTTACGTCTTGGTATAAGCTTTCTTCTGTTGATTTCCCTGTGGATAAACCATAACCTCTGTAGTCCATCATTAGCACACCAAACCTATTTTTACTTCCAGTATTTGCTAAAAGTTTAGCCCTTTGCCAATAAGCATCCATGTGCTTGGATTGTCCATGACAGTATACAATTATGGTGTCGTTGGAAATAGAATTTATGTTGCCAATGTATACGGCATAAATCGTTTCTCCTTCGGATTCATTTGGCAGCTTTGATTGTAAAGTCATAAGGTGAATGTTGCTGTCCGCTATGTTGTAGCTTTGTGGCAACGTTATTTCGTTTTCTCCTTCGTAATTTTCAAACTTGTATTCGGTTATCTTTTCACCCAAAAAAGGCAAGTCATCCATTTTAAAACAAGAGGAAAAAGCAATCAGACTAAAAATATAGAGTAGGTATTTCATAATTGTAGTAGGTTTAATGAGTTAAAATTTTCTGCCAATTCCAAAATAGATTCCAGAAGCTCCATTTTCCCCAAGAATAGAAAAATAAGGAACAAACAAATTGACATTGTTGTGACTCGGTGCCAGAAATTTAGTTTCTATGGAATAGAACCATTTTTTTGATTTGAGAACAACACCCAGCTGCGGATTCACAAGCCACCTGTCTAGCTGAGGTCTTTCTTGGGAACGAAACGCACCAAGTTCCCACCAATTAGAAACACCCGCATAGAAATAATGCTCTTTTTCACCAAAGTTCCAAAATGCATTAACATCCAGTTGTGGCCAAAACTTAAACATCCTATCATTCATGTCGTACACCGCATTTCCGTTTACTGAAGTACTAAGCGAAGGAATGAAAGGTTTTTTTGATTCATAGATTCTATAAGTCGCTCCTATATCCGTTTGAATATTACCGAAGAGCAAAGAGGTGAAATGAATACTGCCAAATACGGTAAGGTTTGTGTCAATTCCGCGCGCATAAACAACAGAACTTAAAGGGATTGGGATTACCGCTCCCGCAAATTCTATGGTAGGACCACCAATATCTAAGGCCAATACTTGCTGACCTTTTTCGAGAGGCTCCACAAATCTTGAAGAAGCACAGGAGGCCAGAATAATTGTTAGGATAACAATGTAGAGTGAATGGAATGATTTCAAAATTATTTACTTTTAATTGAACGAATACTAAATAATGAATAAGTGGCGTTTAACACCCTCTTAATTTAAACCAAAAGTAATGAAAATGAAAAACAAATGGATTATCATATGGGCAATAGTTTTGATAAGCAACTTTTCAAATTCTCAAAAGTCGGATGAGTTTGTTACAAAATCAAATGAGAACTCTTTGGGTATGGATTTTGGCCTTGGAAATGGCAGTCCAAACTTTGGGATTACCTATCGAAGATTTTTTTCTGATTCGCGGTATAATTTTAGAGCCAATTTTAATTTAGGAGGATTGAATAACTTTCATTTTGTTGGTTCTAATGAGTATTTGTTTTTCCAAACCAACGACAGCATTATTCCTTTAATTGGTGTTTCAAGAAATCGTTTGGGTAGCGGAAACTATCAAAGAATAGAACTGGGAATCGAAAAAACCTTTGCTGTCTGGAAATTGAATTTGATTTGGGGAGGGGAGGTAACGTTTGGCCACTTAAGACGTGAAACTTACCAGCGTGTAGTGGAAGGAGGAATAGATACTGTAGAACAAAATGGATATAACTATTTTCAATATGGAGCAGTCTTCGATACGCTTAATCCTTTAGGTAATTTAAATGATTTAAACTCAGTTTATCATTACTTCACTTGTGGACTCAATGTCCGTTTAGGATTTAAGTTAGATATTTCTCCCCGTTTTTATTTCACTTCTTTTATGACTTTGTCGAGCGAACTTCAAATGATTGCGCAAGAAAAATATCACTACTCGAGCGAACGATACAAAGAACATCTTGTGGTAGCCAAAGGAGGTAATTTTTTGAACTTTTACACTTCCATAAATGCAGGAATTCATTATCGGTTTTAGGCAAAGTTTGGGAGTGAAAAAGGTCTGGATAATATTTTATTTCAAGTTCTTGTTTCAACTCAATTTATGTTATTTTTGTTGATTAATCCCAAACAACAAAAATGACTGCAAAGGAAATACGCCAGCAATACAAAGATTTTTTTCAATCGAAAGGACACAAAATAGTTGATTCTGCGCCAATTGTGGTGAAGAATGACCCTACTTTGATGTTCAACAATGCCGGAATGAATCAATTCAAAGATTTGTTTTTAGGAAACAAAGAAATCAAAGATGCGCGTGTTGCCAATTCACAAAAATGCTTGAGAGTTTCAGGAAAACACAACGATTTGGAAGAAGTAGGAGTAGACACCTACCACCACACGATGTTTGAGATGCTGGGGAATTGGTCGTTTGGAGATTACTTTAAGAAAGAAGCCATCGAATGGGCTTGGGAATTACTAACCGAAGTGTACAAGCTGGACAAAGACAGATTGTATGTAACAGTTTTTGAGGGCGATAATGAAGATGGCACAAGTCTGGATCAAGAGGCCAAAGACATTTGGAGTAAAATTGTTTCGGAGGATAAAATTATTTTAGCAGATAAAAAAGACAATTTTTGGGAAATGGGAGAAGTAGGACCGTGTGGACCTTGCTCCGAAATTCACGTAGATTTAAGAGACCAAGCTGAGATTGATAAAGTGGGAGGAAGAGAATTGGTGAATGAAGATCACCCTCAAGTAGTAGAGATTTGGAATTTGGTATTTATGCAGTACAACCGAATTAAGGATGGTTCGTTGCATCCACTTCCGGCTCAGCACGTAGATACAGGAATGGGATTTGAGCGATTGGTGATGGCCATGCAAGGCAAAAAATCAAATTACGACACAGATGTTTTTTCTCCCTTAATTCAAGAAATCGAAAAGATTTCGGAGAGGAAATATAAAGAAGGAGAAGGGCATTCGGAAGAACAAACGAAAACGAACATTGCCATTCGAGTGATTGCAGATCACATCAGGACTTTGGCTTTTGCCATTGCAGATGGGCAATTACCATCCAATACTGGAGCAGGTTATGTGATTCGCAGAATATTGAGAAGAGCGGTGCGATACGGTTACCAAGTATTGAATTTGAAAGAACCGTTTTTCTACAAATTAGTTGAGGTATTGACCAAAGAAATGGGAGGAGCATTTCCAGAACTTATTGCACAAAAAGAACTGTGTACCAAAGTGATAAAAGAAGAAGAAATATCTTTTTACCGAACTTTGGAACAAGGAATTAAACGAATGGATGATTTGATGGAAGCCAACAAATCAACTAAAATAATAGAAGGGAAAGATGCATTTGAATTGTATGATACCTTTGGGTTTCCGTTTGATTTAACGGCATTAATTGCCTCGGAAAACGGTTTTGAAGTGTCCGAAAAAGAATTCGAAATCTGCCTGTTAGAACAGAAAGACAGAAGCAAAAAAGCGAGTAAGGTAGATACTTCGGATTGGGTAGTTTTGAAAGAAGATGAAGTTCAAGAATTTATTGGGTACGATTCATTGGATTCAAGTGTGTACATAACTCGTTACCGAAAAGTAAAAGCCAAAAACAAAGAGTTTTACCAATTGGTGTTTAATTTCACTCCTTTCTATGCAGAAGGAGGTGGGCAAGTAGGTGACACAGGATTTATTGAGTCTGAGAATGAGAAAGTTTTTATCACCAATACAAAAAAGGAAGATGGACTTATTTTGCATTACACGGATAAATTGCCTGAGCATCCCACGTTGATGTTTTATGCCGAGGTGAATGCAAAAAACAGAGCCTTAACAGCCAATAATCACACGGCTACGCACCTTCTGCACAAAGCATTGCAAGATGTATTGGGAGAACACGTAGAACAAAAAGGTTCGTTGGTGAACGAGAAATATTTGAGGTTTGATTTTTCGCACTTTAGTAAAGTAACTGACGAAGAAATAGCCGAAATTGAGACTCGAGTAAATGCCGAGATCCGCAAGGACATATACTTGAATGAATTGCGAAATACTCCTATGAAAAAAGCTCAGGAATTGGGTGCAAAAGCTTTGTTTGGAGAAAAGTACGGAGATTTAGTTCGTGTTATTCAGTTTGGAGATTCTATTGAATTATGTGGAGGAATTCACGTTTCATCAACGGGGAAATTAGGTTCTTTTAAAATCACTTCAGAAAGTTCTACAGCCGCGGGAATAAGAAGAATAGAAGCCATTACAAGCGAAACAGCCGATAAATTTGTGAACGAGAAATTGAAAGTGGTTGATGAGTTGAATATTCTGTTAAAATCGCCTAAAGATTTGAAATTGGCAGTGGAAGAGTTGTTGCAGAAAAATAGTTCTCAAGCCAAAGAAATTGAAAAGCTAAAAGCGGCTCAAGCAGGAAATTTAAAAGAGGACTTGAAGAAAGAAATCAAGCAAGTAAACGGAATTAATTTCTTGGCTAAAAAAGTGGATTTGGATCCAAAAGGAATTAAAACGATTGCCTTTCAATTGAAATCGGAGATGGATAATTTGTGTTTAGTGTTGTGCAATGAAACGGGTGGAAAAGCAAATATTACCATTTTGGTTTCCGAAGAATTATCAAAATCCAAAGATCTGCACGCTGGAAATATGGTGCGTGAACTTGCCAAAGAAATCAATGGTGGAGGAGGAGGACAACCTTTCTTTGCTTCAGCAGGAGGAAGTAATCCAGACGGGATTGGGAAGGTGTTGGAGTTGGCTAAGAGTTTTGTTTCTTAAATTTTATTTTCAATTTAATTTGATTTAGTCATTTTGATTTTGACACAAAATCTTTGGATTTGGGGTAAGTTTTTCATTTTCACTGGCGTTAACAAATAACAAAAAGAATGATAAACCGTGTTACCTAAAAAACATGGAAGAAGGTGCAGTTTTGAAATACAAGACAGCCTGTTTTGACCAAAACTTAAACTAAAAAAACAGAGTGAAAATTAGTCAAATTTCACTCTGTTTTTTTTTAGATTTTACCTCACAATCTGATCAGATTGTCAGTTTGTATTATAATAGTTGTACATGCTAAAGTAAATCTTCGTCAACTAGGTTTGGTAAGGTTACTTTGAGTTCAGGATTGTCTTTCATTGCTTGTTTAATAGCAAAAATAGCTTCTTCATTTCTTGCCCAACTTCTTCTGGCAATTCCATTATTTACATCCCAAAATAGCATTGATTTCAATCTTCTAGAGGAGTCAGCACTTCCATCTAGTAACATTCCAAATCCTCCATTTATCACTTCGCCCCAGCCCACACCACCACCGTTGTGGATAGATACCCAAGTAGCTCCTCTGAACGAATCGCCAATCACATTGTGTATCGCCATATCTGCGGTGAAACTGGATCCATCATAGATGTTTGACGTTTCTCTGTATGGCGAGTCGGTTCCCGAAACATCGTGGTGGTCTCTTCCTAAAATTATTTCACCAATTTCTCCTTTTTCTATGGCTTCATTAAATGCTTGAGCTATTTTTATTCTCCCATCAGAGTTGGCATATAATATTCTTGCTTGCGATCCCACAACCAGTTTATTTTCTTTGGCACCCTTAATCCATTGGATATTGTCTAACATTTGTTGTTTGATTTCTTCGGGTGAGTCTTTCGCCAACTCCTCAAGTACTTTACACGCAATTTCATCTGTCTTATCTAAGTCAGAATCTTTTCCGCTTGCACAAACCCATCTAAAAGGACCAAATCCGTAATCAAAACACATGGGTCCCATAATATCTTGTACGTAGGAAGCGTATTTAAAATTGATTCCATTTTCGGCCATGATGTTTGCTCCAGCTCTTGAAGCTTCTAGTAAAAAGGCATTTCCGTAATCAAAGAAGTAGGTTCCCTTCGCTGCATGACTATTAATGGCATTGGTTTGTCTTATCAAAGATTTTTCTACGAACGATTTAAATTCTTCAGGATTATTAGCCATCATATTATTGGCTTCTTGGTAGGTCAACCCAACCGGATAGTATCCTCCAGCCCATGGATTGTGCAGAGACGTTTGGTCGGAACCTAAATCGACAAAAATATCTTCTTGTTCAAATCTTTCCCATACATCTACAATATTACCTTGATACGCAATGGAAACAACTTCTTTGTTTTCTTTAGCTTGGCGCACTCGGGATACCAATTCGTCTATGTGGTCAATCAATTCGTCTACCCAACCTTGTTCATGTCTTTTAATTGAAGCGAAGTCGTTTACTTCCGCACAAACTGTAACGCAACCTGCTATATTTCCTGCTTTTGGCTGAGCACCACTCATTCCACCAAGTCCGGAGGTTACAAAAAGTTTTCCAGCTAAACCTTCTCCATTTTTAGAAATCTTTCTACCAGCGTTTAGTACAGTAATGGTTGTCCCATGCACAATACCTTGTGGTCCAATATACATGTAGGATCCAGCAGTCATTTGACCATATTGGGTAACACCTAATGCATTGAATTTTTCCCAATCGTCTGGTTTTGAATAGTTAGGTATCATCATACCGTTTGTAACCACAACACGAGGAGCATCTTTGTGAGACGGGAATAGCCCCATTGGATGACCAGAATACATCACCAAAGTTTGCTCATCTGTCATTTCAGACAAATATTGCATGGTAAGTAAATATTGAGCCCAGTTCTGAAACACTCCACCATTTCCACCGTAGGTAATCAATTCCTGAGGATGTTGAGCGATTGCGTGATCCAGATTGTTCTGAATCATTAACATAATCGCTGCAGCTTGTTTTGAGTTTGCAGGGTATTCTTCTATTGGTCGGGCATATATTTTATAATCTGGCATGTATCGATACATGTAGATTCTACCGTATGTTTCTAGTTCTTCTTTGAATTCTTTTACCAGGGTTGGGTGTTGGTCTTTTGGAAAGTATCGTAGCGCATTTTTTAAGGCCAATTTCTTTTCTTCGTCAGAAAGAATGTCTTTTCTTTTTGGTGCGTGACTTATTGTTTTATCAAATTCTTTCTTCTTTGGAATTTCTGGAGGGATTCCAAGCTTTATTTCATGTAACATAGTTTTTTCTTTGATTGTCTCAAAGATAAAAAATACAAGTTTGTGATATCAAGTTTAGAAGAATTTTATTTCTTTCTGTTTTGCAAAACCTTCAGTATTTCAGAAAGCTGATCGGAATCGAATTGCTTGGCAACAATACGCTTGTCCTTGTCCAATAAGTAGGCAACAGGTGTAACAAAAACATCATAAATGTTTCGGTAGTTTATACTTTCTAACGTTGTTTTCTTTTCAATTAAGTACTTCATGTGGTCCTCTCGCATTTCTTGAAAGTCAGAAACATTAATCCAATCCAGTTCTTTTTCTTTTATAAACTTTCTCCAATCATCATTTTCAATACTGGTACAAACAGCATACACTTCCAAATCAATTTCTGATATGTTTTTTAAACTATCGTATACTTTCTTGAATTTTGGAATTTCTTTTTTGCAATGTCCACAATCTTCTGCCCAAAAAATCAGTAAAGTATACTCGTGGTTTACGTTAGCTAAGTTTATCCAATTTTTCTCAGAGGTATCAGCTAAAATTATATTTGGGGCAATTTTACCGATCAAGGTTGGTCTCAATTTATCCACCTTGGGCCGAAGTTTTTCAATTTTATCTTGATCTATCCAATTGCTTCTTCCGTTTAGGATGTAGTTATCGGCAACATGAACGTAAACAGATTCCATCCCCATAATTTTTGTTTTTGCGTGCGCATAAGCCAAAAATTCTACTGCCGATTTCATCATGAATCCATTGGGTGTAAGTTGGTTCATAAAAGCATCGATTCTTTGGTTAATGGTGTCCGGAATCTGTGCAATTACTTTCATGAAATAAGTTACCATTTGATTGTAAAACAAGGCTGACTTTCCCAATCTATCGTCAGATAAATCAACATTGTCCCAAAAGTGATTGGTGTAATATTGGTACTTCCAATTGTTTGTGTCAATTACCTGGACACTGGGTTCAGGAATCTGAATTTCAATTGACATTCTTATAAGGTTACCAAAGTACGTGTTTTTATTATTTTCAGAAGCCTCAATTTGATAGTTCATCACGGCTGAATCAATTTCTATAATTTTTTTGTTCAGTGCAGAAACTCTCTCAGTCATGTTGGAATCAAAGGCTATTTGTCTTTCTTTTATATAAGGATCTTTTAATTTAGCTTGTTTCTCCAGAAATTGAACATAGTCAAAAAATAATTTATTTTCTTTCGATTTTTTCACCTTCACATTACCCGCTAAATTCTCCATGTTAGTCTCGAGATTGATTGATGTTTCATTTACTAAGATATCAAAATATTTGGGAGGCTTCATGGATGGGATAACCGCATAAACTCCATGTGGCATGTTGTTGTTTTTGAACGTAAAACTTCCATCTTTTCTGACAACAGCAGTGTCGTAAAAATATAAATTTTTTCCGGTGTACGTCCCAAGGTAGGCAACCGAGTCGGTAAGTCCTTTAATTTTTATGTCAATGGTGTATTCTGTTTGTCCGTTTAAAAATAGGATCTGCAGAAGAAGTAAAATGGAAAGAAATATATTTTTCATAATGAATGATTTGTCTTTTACTGTATTTTAGTGATACGGGCTACCACATTGGTGGTTGCTTGCATTAACACTCCCTTAACTCTAACAGGAAGCATGCCAAATTTACAAAATTTGAAATGAAAAATAAACGTAAAATCTAACGATAAAATTTGCAGGAAAGAATTTAAATTATCTATATTTGCAGACCGAAAAAATGGTGGTTGTAGCTCAGTTGGTTAGAGCACTGGTTTGTGGTGCCGGGTGTCGTGGGTTCGAGTCCCATCTTCCACCCTTATTTTTGAAGAGGTTGTCATTCAGTTGTCAACCTCTTTTTTTTTGAAAAAAATACTCATTAAGATTGGTCATCACAAAGAAGTAAAAGTCTCTAAATAGCAAAAAAAACTACAGTGGAACTTGTTTCACTGTAGTTTTTTTTAAGGCGGATAATTTCCCAGATTGTTTTGGGATGTTTTGTTTGTTATAGTCTAACTCAAAGCAGCAATTAATTCAGCTTTCTTTAATGAGGTATAACCTGTAATTCCTTTTTCTTTTGCTATTGCTTTTAATTCAGCAACAGTATGCGAAGATAGGTCGGTAGTCGTTTTAGACTCTTTTTTAGCGGCTACTACTTTCTTTTCTTCAGTTTTTTTGACAGCAGCTTTGGCTTTTGGCTTGGCTGTTGTTTTTTTCTTTTTAGCTACAGGAGCAGCACTAGTCTTATCTGTCTTTGGACGGTGAACCCCCCAAGTACTCATAATTCGTTTTCCTTTTTTTGTTTTTTTATCTCCTTTTCCCATAGTTTATATGTAATTTTTGTTCGATTAATGTACAAATATAAGGATTCCTTTCCGTTTCGAGGAACTATCTTCTTAAAATTTAGTTAAGTAACTGATTTATACCTTTCTTTTTGCTTCAAATTCTTCAGCTATTTTTTCTCCTTTTTTTATCGATTGTTTCAACCATTTTAATAACACTCTTTCTTGTTCATTATCACTTAGTTGCCAATCTACTTCTTTTTCTCTCATTTTGGTTGTAAGCTCAGAAAGACAAATTGCCGCAGAAACCGAAATGTTAAAACTCTCCGTAAATCCATGCATTGGAATGGTAATGAATTCATCCGCTTCCTCCTTTACAATATCAGAGATTCCATTTGCTTCATTACCCAAAACCAAAGCTATTGGCTTATCCAATTCCATATCATACAAAGATTTTGTGTTAGGTAATGGAGTTGTTGCAACAATTTTATACCCTTCTTTTTTTAATTTTTGAAGAGCTGTGCGAGTATTATTTTCTTCTTGGTTGTGTCTCTCTATATCAATCCAATTGGCCGATCCCAGTGTGATTCCTGTATGCAAGTTGAATTCATTTCTATTTTCAATGACATGAATTCTCTGGATGCCAAAACAATCGCAAGTTCGGATAGCTGCACTGGTGTTTTGAGCGTGATAAATATCTTCTAAAACCAAAGTGACATAGTTGGTTCTTTCCTGAATTTTTTCGTTAAAAAGTGCCGCTCTGTTTTCATGCGCAAACTGAGATAAATAGTCTACCAAATTAGATTCCATCTGTTTTATTTTATTACTTTCTTATACAAGTTAATGTATTTTTCTACAATTTCGTTCAAATCAAATTTCTCGGCTTGTTTCAAAGCGTTTTTTTTGAATTGTTGATGTATTTCCTTGTTCTCAAGAATGGAAACAGCATTTTTTGCCATATCATCTATATCTCCAACATCACTCAACATTCCCGAGTAGTTGTGTTCATTCACTTCTGGAATTCCTCCAGTATTCGTACTCACCACCGGCACAGAAACTGCCATAGCTTCCAATGCTGCCAAACCAAAGCTTTCTGTTTCGGAAGGCAATAAAAACAAATCGGCAATCGATAATATTTCTGTGGTATTGTTCACTGTTCCTATAAAACTCGTATCCTTACAAGTACCCAATTCCCTGCAAAGCAACTCCATCTTGTCCCTTTCTGGTCCGTCTCCTACAAGGATTAATTTACATTTGATTTGTTTTCTTACCTTGGCAAAAACCTTGATAACATCTTGAACTCTTTTTACTTTTCTAAAATTGGAAATGTGACACAAAATAAGTTCGTCTTTCTCAGCGTATTTATCTCTGTGGATGCTAAATATTTTATCCTTGATGCAAATGAAATTAGGTATGACTTCAATGTCATTTTTGATGTTGAAAAACTTATAGGTGTCGTCTTTCAAACTATCTGAAACTGTCGTTACGGCATCTGATTTATTAATGGAATAGGTAATAATGGGTTTAAAAAATGGATCACGTCCCACTAAAGTAATGTCAGTTCCGTGGAGTGTTGTGATAAAAGGAATATAAATCCCTTCTTCTTCTAATATTTGCTGTGCCATGTGCGCAGCCGAGGCATGCGGAATAGCATAATGGAGGTGAAGTACATCCAATTTTTCAAACCGGATTACATCTACCAATTTGCTTGTCAATGCCGATTCGTAAGGAGGATATTTGAATAGTGGGTAACTGTTTACTCTTACTTCGTGGTAAAATATATTTTTGTCGTGAACATCCAATCGGACAGGGAAACTATAGGAAATGAAGTGAATTTGATGTCCTTTTTGGGCCAAAGCTTTTCCTAATTCTGTGGCAACGACACCACTTCCTCCGTAGGTCGGGTACAATACAATTCCTATTTTCATTCTTTTTTCTTTTGGTAGTCTCGTTTGGTTCCACAAACTTACTATTTATTCTCATAACTTTTCAGTAGTTTTGCACTCGCAAAAATCCCACAATTATGGCATTAAAGAAATATGTAA
This sequence comes from Flavobacteriales bacterium, assembly GCA_965655625.1. Taxonomy (GTDB): domain Bacteria; phylum Bacteroidota; class Bacteroidia; order Flavobacteriales_D; family CAJJDF01; genus CAJJDF01. The sequence goes on from CBFHHA010000007.1 coordinate 28,719, forward strand.
ACCTGTTTGATTTCTCTCAAAAAGTGAACTACCGCACCGAAATTTTGGCAGGCTTCACAGTTGCTATGACAATGATTCCAGAATCCTTGATGTTCGCAATCTTGGCAGGATTCCCCCCTTTAGTAGGGCTTTACGGGGCTTTTATTATGGGGTTGGTTACCGCAATTTTTGGTGGAAGACCCGGCCTTATTTCGGGTGGCGCTGGTGCTACAGTGGTGGTTGTTATGGCCCTGATGATAAGACTTAATGGATTGGAGTATGTTTTTGCTGCAGTAGTTTTAGCTGGTGTAATTCAGTTGGTGGTTGGTTTGCTGAAGCTTGGAAAGTTCATTCGACTTGTTCCTCAGCCAGTTATGTTTGGTTTTGTCAATGGATTAGCAATAATAATATTTATGGCTCAGCTGGATCAATTCAAAGTTGGAGTAGGTGAGACAGTAGAATGGATGTCAGGAACTCCCATGTACACAATGCTCGGTTTGGTTATTTTTACTATTGCTGTGATTATGATAGTACCAAAAATTACCAAAGCAGTACCAGCATCTTTGATTGCTATTATTGTGGTTTTTGCCGTTGTTTACTTTTTGGGTATCGATACCAAGCAAGTTGTAGATATTATTAATAAAGACACTTTGCCTGATGAACCAATAAAATCACTGAGTGGTTCTTTGCCTGAATTCAGAATCCCGAATGTTCCCATGTCATGGGAAACTTTAAAAGTTATATTTCCTTTTGGACTAACGATGGCAGCTGTAGGGCTTACCGAAGGTTTGCTAACATTGAACTTGGTAGATGAAATTACCGACACTAAAGGAAACAGCAACCGAGAATGCCTGGCTCAGGGAAGTGCAAATATTCTTAATGGTTTTTTTGGAGGAATGGGAGGTTGTCCGATGATTGCTCAAACTTTGGTAAATTTGTCGGCAGGATCAAGAGCCAGACTCTCAGGAATAATAGCGGCACTTACTATCTTAGTCATTATTTTGGTAGGAGCTCCAGTAATTGAATTACTGCCTATTGCAGCCCTCGTTGGGGTAATGGTGATGGTCTCAATTGGTACGTTCGAGTGGGCAAGTTTCAAAGCATTTAGAAGAATGCCCAAATCAGATATTTTTGTCATGGTTTTGGTTACGCTCATCACCGTATTTCTCCACAATTTAGCCTTGGCAGTTTTGATAGGTGTTATTATTTCGGCTCTTGTTTTTGCTTGGGAAAGTGCCAAACGAATTAGAGCAAGGAAACATGTGGATGAAAATGGTGTAAAGCACTACGAAATATACGGACCACTTTTCTTTGGTTCGGTTACCACCTTTAACGAAAAATTTGATGTCGAAAACGACCCTGAAGAAGTAGTTATTGATTTTGCAGAAAGTAAAGTTTCGGATATGTCGGCTATTGAGGCATTGAACAGACTCACAGAAAGGTATTTGAAAGCTGGTAAGAAACTGCATCTAAAGCATCTGTCTGGCGATTGCAAAAGATTGCTCAGCAATGCCGAAAAGGTAATTGACGTAAACGTATTGGAAGATCCTACTTACAAAGTAATGTCGAATTAAAGTTTTTCATTTCAGTGTAGCATCGCAATCTATTATTTACTAATATTGGGTAAACAAATTTGAGGTCATGATAAAAAAAGCATACATAGCTGGAGGATGTTTTTGGGGAATGGAAGAATTATTTCGAGTTCGTCCAGGAATTGTTGATACGGAAGTTGGTTATATTGGTGGAGAAAATGAAAAGCCTTCGTACAAATACCATCCCGGTCATGCCGAAGGAATTGAGCTTGCCTACGATTCTGAAATTACTTCATTCCGCGAAATTCTCGATTACTTCTTTAGAATTCATAATCCTACCACACCGGATAGACAAGGTAATGACATTGGAGCAAGTTATAGATCAGCTATTTTTTTTCAAGATGAGGAGGAGGAGCTGGAAGCCAAAAAAATGATTGAGCTGGTTGAAGAAACTGGAAAATGGGAAGGAAAGGTTGTGACTACATTAGAGCCAAAATCTACTTTTTGGCCGGCAGAACCTGAACATCAAGACTACCTGCTAAGAAACCCAAATGGATACACATGCCATTTCGAAAGGTTTGGAACTTTTTTGTAAAATTCTCTCAATTACTCAGAGCCACTTTTAAAAGATTCTCACTCAAATAGAATAGGGTATTTCAGCCATAAAATATTATTGTAAAAGCCCAGTTACATGTAACAAAACTCTCCTCCGCCATACCTCAAAGAGTTATGACAGAGGAGAGAATTCATAAAAATTTAAGGGACTATTGCAATTCAAGAATTGCCCTTTCTAGAATTTCGTCTTTTGTAAGATTAGACCAATCAAAAAGAACTGAAATATCTGGTGGGACACCTTTCTCATATTCTGGATTTTTATCCAACGATAATGCTTGAGTGATGGAAAACCTATAAGTCCAACCGTTTGGTAATTGTCCTCCATTCGGGAGTCCTAAGCCCCCTCCTGTTGTATCACCTATTAAGACCATTTTTGGAAGAGCTTTGGTGGCAAGAGAGGTAAAGGAACCTGCACTATAAGTTCCCCTATCAGTTAGTACAGCAACTTTTTTATTGTAACGAATTCCTTTAAAAGGTTCAACATATACAGGTTGTGGAGCAGAAAAATCATTATGCCCTTTGCCTGTTTTTATCCTGGAGTAATTCACTAATGTTTTTGTCTCTACAAATCGACTTAGTATCTGGAAAATATCTGTTACAGCACCGCCACCATTTTCTCTGAGGTCTAAGACCAATCCTTTTGTATTTCTATATCGTTGAAGAATAAAGTTTAAATTAACAGAATCCACAGTACCAGTAAATTCGTTAAATCTTATATACCCAATTTGTCCATTATCGATGAAGTCAGGGAGAAAAGGACCTGTTCGGTACACATTGTCGGATAAATAGTTTTCCTTAAGAACTCTACCGTCATAATTATCCTTTCCTAAATACCTTACCCCAAAAACTGACACATTAAAATTTGAAAAGAGATTGGTATGATCATCTTTTAATTCTATGAGCATGCCACCTAAAACACTGAATAGTGAGTCATCGCTCATTCCTTCATATATTTTGGAGGAATATTGCGATTTAATAGCTTGCCAATTAATTCCTTTCAACTCAAAATAAGAGTATTTTTCATTGCATTCATTCCAAAGGTATTCAAAGTTTTCTCTTGCATTGGTGGAGGATAAATCTTTCTCGAAAAATACTTTTTCGCAAGAGGTTAATAAAAATCCAAGTAGGAGTATTCGATATATATTATTCATATTATGTGACTATTTGTAATTAAACATTAAAGTTGCTTTTATTGTGTGTGATGCCATTTCAAGTTGATCAAACTTACCACCAGTTTTATAGGCCTCCCATAGATAAGATAGTTGGAGAGAGTTGTTGTTTTTCAATAGGACGGTATAGTCCACAGCACTACTCAGCCTAAAGCCTGAAAATAAGTTGTACTTATATCCTTCAAATACTTTGGGATCATTCAAAACACTGGATTGTCCGATATAGGCATAACCATTTCTTAATGCACTATTTATTAATCCAATATTGAGTCGGTAATCCAAATGTCTCGTTTTTGGTTTTAGGTGGTAGTTAAAAAATAATATTTTTTTTGATTTTGCTTGATTTCTACTAATGTCCCAACTAACTTTTGCTGATCCAAAGAGCGTGGCAATGATTTCTCTTCCCAAAGCATTATTTTGCAACGAGGCATTATTTCTTAAATTCCCAGTGGTATTAAATAATCCTCCTACTTTCGTAGTTAATTTTTCAGTTGACAATTTTTTTACTCGATACAGTTGTGAGTAGTAAATTGACAAGCTTTGTAATTTGCTAGTAGATTTGTGTTCGTTATAATCAACTTTAAAATCACCAAAAGAATAAAAAGATCCAATTTCAAATTCTTTCTGTTCGTTTTGTCTTGATCTAGAAATTGCAATAAAGTTTGGTGTTCCTTTATATGTAAGTGGAGATGTTCCAAAATCTCTAAAAGATGATCTACTTTTACCTGCACTTATATTAATATAGGAAGGCATATTTTTTCGAAGATTTTTCCTCGAAGTATTCACTAAAGTATCTTTTTGTCCTATACTAATTATTGGTAATGTAAAGAACAGAAGAAGTATATATTTCATATTTATCATTTCGTTGGTTTTAATAATATTATTAATTTTTGAGGTGAATAAAAATTTATTTGGAACTACGTTATCCTAAAAAAATAAATAGCCAAACTGCCTAGAACAATTACTGTGACTAAAAGAATATTCCGTTTGCAGATTTTTAAAAGTCTTAGGATGAATTTTCATGTTTTATAAACTTGTTCTCGAATTTGTTTTATTAGTAATTAATGTTTGAACTCTAGTGTATTAGATGTGTGACATTTCAAAATTAGTTTTATTGTTTTTTTACCCAAGAAAGAATTTGGTTTAACTTTTAAAAGGTCGGTTTGCTTCTTTTAAATGCTTTTTAGTCTGTTTTTTATAAAAAAAAAGGGAAAGAACTTGAGTTCTTTCCCTTTCAATTTTGATTTGGCTTTGGCTTGGTTCAGTTATTTACTCAACAACATATTTCTTTCCGAATATATTTTTCTAAAGAATTTATCTTTCAAATCATCTATAAAGTAAATGGCTTCACCTGTCGATTTCATTTCTGGGCCGAGTTCTTTCGCTACCTCAGGGAATTTTTCGTAAGAAAATACAGGGATTTTAATCGCGTATCCTTCTTTTTTAGGAGTGAAATTAAAATCTGTTAATTTAGCTCCCAACATTACTTTGGTTGCATAATTTACATACGGTTCGTCATACGCTTTTGCAATAAAAGGAACCGTTCTTGAAGCTCTTGGATTGGCTTCAATGATATATACTTCATCATCTTTTATTGCAAACTGGATATTGATTAATCCAACTGTATCCAAGGCTAATGCAATTTTCTTGGTATACTCTTCCATTTTTGTTAAGATTAAATCTCCTAAATTGTAGGGAGGAAGTAAAGCATACGAATCGCCAGAATGAATTCCTGCAGGTTCAATATGTTGCATCATTCCAATGATATAAACATTTTCTCCATCACAAATGGCATCGGCTTCGGCTTCAATTGCACCTCCCAAAAAGTGATCCACTAGTATTTGGTTGTCTGGCATGTCTCGCAAGATATCCACTACGTGAGTTTCTAATTCTTGCTCGTTGATTACAATTTTCATTTTTTGTCCACCCAAAACGTACGAAGGTCTTACAAGAAGTGGAAATCCAAGTTCTTTCGATTTTTCTAGTGCCTGTTCAGCGCTTTCTACTACTCCAAATTTTGGGTAAGGAATATTCAATTCTTCTAATTTATTCGAGAATCTTCCTCTGTCTTCTGCTAAGTCTAATGAATCAAATCCAGAACCAATTATTTTAATTCCGTACTTCTCTAGTTTTTCAGCTAGTTTCAATGCTGTTTGTCCTCCAAGTTGTACAATTACACCTTCTGGTTTTTCATGAAGTATAATGTCGTAAATGTGTTCCCAAAATACTGGTTCGAAGTAAAGTTTATCGGCCGTATCAAAATCAGTAGAAACCGTTTCTGGGTTACAGTTGATCATAATGGTTTCGTAGCCCATTTCTTTGGCTGCATAAATTCCATGCACGCAACAATAATCGAATTCAATACCTTGACCTATTCGGTTGGGTCCCGAACCAAGCACAATAATTTTCTTTTTGTCAGTTACTACAGATTCATTTTCCATTTCAAAGGTAGAGTAGTAATAAGGAGTTTTTGCGTCAAATTCAGCCGCACAAGTGTCTACCAATTTATAGACCCTATTTATTCCCAATTCTTGCCTTTTGGCAAAAACTTGACTTTCCAAAGTTCTTAGTAAATGTGCAACTTGTCTGTCGCAATATCCTTTCTGCTTTGCTTCGAAGAGCAATTCACGTGGAATAGAATCCAAAGTGAACTTTTCAATTTTTTTCTCGGTATGAATTAAGTCTTCAATTTGCCTTAAGAACCAATCATCAATTTTTGTAATGTCTTTGATTGTTTTAAATGGAATTCCCAACTTAATTGAGTCATACACGTGGAATAATCTGTCCCAGCTTGCATGCTTTAAGCTATGAAGGAGTTTGTCTTGGTTTCTTTCCTCTTTGCCATCTGCTCCCAATCCATTCCTACCAATTTCTAAAGATTGACAAGCTTTTTGAATTGCCTCTTGGAAGGATCTTCCAATTCCCATAACTTCTCCCACCGATTTCATTTGTAATCCTAGTTCGGTATTGGCCCCTTTAAATTTGTTAAAATTCCATCTAGGTATTTTTACAATCACATAATCCAAGGTGGGCTCAAATAGGGCAGAGGTTGTTTTTGTAATTTGATTGTCGAGTTCATCAAGTGTGTAACCAATAGCCAATTTCGATGCAATTTTTGCAATTGGGTACCCGGTCGCTTTTGAGGCTAACGCAGAAGAGCGAGAAACCCTTGGGTTAATTTCAATCGCAATAATTTCCTCTTTTTCATCAGGCGAAACAGAGAATTGCACATTACATCCTCCTGCAAAATTCCCGATGCTTCTCATCATTTTGATGGCCATGTCTCTCATTTTCTGATAGGTGGTATCAGATAATGTCATCGCTGGGGCAACCGTAATGGAATCTCCAGTATGAATTCCCATAGGATCAAAATTTTCGATCGAACAAATGATAATTACATTGTCATTTTTGTCTCTCAACAACTCCAATTCGTATTCTTTCCATCCAATTACAGCTTTATCAATCATCACTTCGTGTATGGGCGAAGCATGTAATCCTCGGTTTAGTAATTCATCAAACTCATCAGCAGTGTGAACGAAACTAGCTCCGCTACCACCCAATGTGTACGAAGGACGAATTACTAAAGGGAAACCTATTTCCTGAGCAATTTCTTTTCCTTTTAGGAAAGAACGAGCCGTGTCTGAAGGAGCTGAACCAACTCCAATTTCATCCATCAATGCTCTAAATTTCTCTCTGTTTTCTGTGATTTCAATCGCATCAATATCCACTCCAATAATCTCAACACCGTGGTCTTCCCAAATTCCCAATTCTTTACATTTGATACACAAGTTGAGAGCTGTTTGCCCTCCCATGGTGGGCAAAACGGCATCAATATTGTGCTTTTTTAGAATCTCCTCAACGTATTCAGGTTCGAGTGGTTTCAGATAAACATTATCCGCAACCATCTTATCTGTCATGATTGTTGCCGGGTTAGAATTAATTAAAGTAACTTCTATTCCTTCTTCTCTCAATGAACGAGATGCTTGGGATCCGGCATAATCAAATTCACAGGCTTGACCAATAACAATCGGTCCACTACCAATGATAAGAATTGATTTTATTTGTTGATTCTTTGGCATGGGTGCTAGTTTTCTAAGGTTTTGTGTAGTGTGTAACTAAATTTGGTAAAAATACAGATTATAGGGCAAAAAAAAAGGACAACGATTGTTGTCCTTATTAAAATTTATTAACATTATCTCTTTGGTCTTGCCTCACAAGAAACCGATAACTTCTTTCTTCCTTTCTTTCTTCTACGAGCAAGAACTCTACGTCCATTTGCTGACGACATTCTTTCTCTGAAACCGTGCTTGTTTCTTCTCTTTCTTCTTGATGGTTGGTATGTTCTTTTCATATCTTGTTGTTATTACGGTTTGCAAAAATACATAATTTATTATTTAAACAAAGAAATTTGACTAAATTATTTTAAATTTGAGAAAACTAGATTTTATGACCTGGAATACCAACAAACGCATTCTCATTTCGGGGATCGCAGTACTTACTTTACTTTTTATCTCTAATTACAATTCTATTTTTGATTCGAAGTTAGACGCTAATGGTGATAATTATCATTATTACATTTTGGGAAAATCTTTGAACGAAGGTAACGGATATCGTTCAAGCTATACTCCAACGAATCAGCTGCACAATCATTATCCTCCAGGCTATCCTTTTTTAATATCTGTTATGATGGTTTTTTCGGATTCATTTGATTTTATAAAAACCATGAACGGTGTTTTTCTTCTAGGTTCTATCCTTCTTTTATGTTTGATATACTATAATTTCACCAAAATCAAACGACCTTTTGTGTATGTTTTCATTGGTATATTTTGTCTATTGAATTATAATTTATTAAAATATTCGACTATTATGATGAGTGAAATATCTTTCACTTTTTTCTCTATTGCCTCCTTGTTTTTATTTTTTTTAATGGAGAAAGAGGAGAAGATAAGGCGTAAATATTTGTATTTGTTTCTATTGATAACAACTGTTTCTCTCACATTCTATATCCGAACTACAGGAGTTATAATGTTTCTCACCTTTTTCTTTTATTACATTTCTCAAAAACAGTGGAAAAAGAGTTTGGTTGTAGTAGGATTAAGTATTTTAATAATTGCACCTTGGCAAATAAGGAGTAGCGTTTATGGCCTCAAAAGTTCATACCAGGGACAACTTCTTGCCAAAAATCCATACAACAGAGCTGAGGGAGCCGCGAACTTTGGCGATTTTTTAGAACGTTTTGCCACCAACGTCAATAGGTATATCTCTAAGGAAATTCCTAATGGAGTTTTTCCATTTCTTAAAGTTAATTATAATCAACCCGAAGAAAGTGATGTGAGTCAACCAGTTGCAGGGGTTTTAACACTTATTTTTGCGTTTTTGGGATTGTTTTTTATTGAAAAAAAATTGGGCATCATTCTCTTTTTATACATTGCAGGAACCTTTACTGTTTTGCTTCTTTGGCCGGTTTCTTGGTATGGGACAAGATTCTTTTTGCCTCTTGTTCCATTATTTTTATTTCTTATTTTTGTCGGCTTTTTTGAGCTTGTTGTGTTTGCTTTGCAGAAACTAAAAATAAACAGTCAACTTATTCCTTACACAATTTTTATTTTGATTTCGCTTGTGTTTTTTAAGAATTTTTCTCCAGCCATCAATGATCTGAAAAAAGTGGCTAGCGCACCCAATCCGCCTGGACTCAATGATTTTATTAAAATCGCTGAATATGCAAAGGTTAATCTGCCATCTGATGCTGTTGTGGCTAATAGAAAGGGTCAAATTTTTTATGTTCACTCTGGTAAAAAAGCTTTGAGATATCCTGATAACCCAGTTACTGAAGAGGTGTTGGAATTTTTTGATGAAAAAAACATAACCCATGTTATCGTAGATAGGTTGGGTTACTCCTCAACAGGCAGATTTTTAGTTCCCGTGATCAACAAACACAGAGATAGATTTACATTAATTAGAGAAGTGGGTAACCCATCGACTCTTTTGTTCAAATATAACAATGGCAAGAGCTGAAAGAATAAAATTAGATAAACAAACCATCAAAAAAGCTTCCACATTTTTTCGATTCATAAAACCGTATAAATTAGCCTTTATTTTGGGAATGATATTTTTGTTCCTTTCCAGCGCAACAGCGATGTTGTTTCCTTATTTGATGGGACAATTGATTGGAAAAGATTCAACTAATGGAATTCCTTCTGTTACCGATTCTATACCTGAACCCTCACAATCGTTTGATTTAAATGTAACTTCTACTTTAATTACTGTGATGATTTTAGTGTTTGGGGCTCAAGCTATTTTTTCTTTTTTCAGAGTCTATTTGTTTGGATACTTTACTGCTAACGCCCTCAAGGATTTACGTGTTGCCGCTTTTTCTGTGCTTATCGCTTCACCGCTCCATTTTTTTAATAAAAACAAAGTAGGGGAGTTAACAAGTCGAATTTCTAACGATATCGAACAACTGAGAGAAACGTTAAATACAGTGCTGGCTTCGTTTATCAGACAACTAATTACTGTGGTGGTAAGTTTGATAGCTTTGTTTATCATGTCGCCCAAATTGTGTTTTATCATGCTGGCAGTAGTCCCGGTGGTGGCAATTGTGGCCGTAGTTTTTGGTCGATTTGTGAAGAAAGTGGCCAAAGAAACTCAAGATGCTTCGGCTGAATCCAATTCAGTGTTGGAAGAAAGTATGATGGGAATTACCAACGTGAAAGCCTTTGCCAATGAGTTTTTTGAGATAATTCGCTATGGTAAAAAAGTAGAAGAAGTGAAAGACAAAACCATGCGCATTGTTTTTTGGCGAGGACTTTTTATCACGTTCATTATTTTTTGCATGTTTGGTTCCATTGTATTTGTGATTTATCAAGGAAAATTGATGGTAGATACTGGGGAAATGAGCAACAAGAATTTCATTAGTTTTATTCTCTACACCATTTTTGTGGGTGGTGCAATTAGTAGTTTGCCCGAGTTGTTTTCAAGTGTTCAAAAATCTATTGGATCTACCGAAAAGTTGATGGCTATTTTGGATGGAGATATCGAAAATTTGGCGTTGAGTAAAATTGATAATCCATTAAACTTAAAAGGGGATGTGACTATTAATAACCTCTATTTTTCATACGATACTCGTCCCGATGTAGAGGTCTTGAAAGGAGTTTCTGTGACAATAAAAGCCGGTCAACAAATAGCTTTAGTCGGTTCTTCAGGTTCTGGTAAGTCCACGCTTTCGGCCTTGTTGTTGCAATTTTACCAACCCAATTCGGGAGAGATTTTATTTGATGGAAAACCTGCTAATCAATACGATTTGAGCAAATTGCGTAATGAAATGTCGATCGTTCCACAAGAAGTAATTCTGTTTGGAGGAAGTATTAAAGAAAATATTGCCTACGGAGATTTGGAAGCAACTGACGAGGAAATTATAGAAGCAGCAAAAGGTGCAAATGCACATGAGTTTATTCTGAATTTTCCTGATGGGTATGAGACGTATGTTGGAGATAGAGGGATTCAACTATCTGGTGGACAGAAACAAAGAGTGGCCATTGCCCGGGCAATTCTCAAAAATCCTTCTATTTTAATTTTGGATGAAGCCACAAGTTCTCTTGATTCTGAAAGTGAAATGCTCGTACAAGAAGCATTGGATAGACTGATGAAAGGACGAACTTCGTTGGTTATTGCTCACCGATTATCGACTATTAAAAACTCAGATAAAATTATTGTGCTAGAAAATGGAAATAGTGTAGAATCGGGAAAACATGAAGACTTGGTTTTATTAGAGAACGGTGTGTACAGGAATTTAAGTGAAATACAGTACAGGTAAACCAGAACTGTTTAATAAAAACACTTCGTCTCCGCTCAGTGTGACTTTTAGAGTCTGTTTGAGCGGAGAGGAAGACAAAAATGAGAATAAACCATGCTAAATGGACAAAATATCTACCTAAGAACCATCGAACCGAGTGATGCGGCAATCATGCTTCAATGGGAAAATAATCCCGAAAACTGGGCTGTGAGTAATACGTTAGTTCCTTTTTCGGAGCATTTAATTTTGCACTATGTAAACTCGGCTCAAGATATTTTTGAAACCAAACAATTGCGTTTCATTATTTGTTTGAAAGAGAACGACAAACCTATTGGAACGATTGATTTGTTTGAATACGATCCTCTTCACCGAAAAGCTGGTGTAGGAGTTTTGATTGATGAAATATCTGAACGAAACAAAGGCTATGCAAACGAAGCGGTGAAATTGATGATAAAATACGGTTTTAATAGGTTGGATTTACACCAATTTTTTTGTCACATATTTGAATCTAATGAACACAGCATCAAACTATTTGAGAAAAATGGATTTGAAAAAACTGGAGTGAAAAAAGACTGGGTAAGAATCGAAGGAAAATGGGAAACAGAAGTGTTTTATCAATTGATTAATAAAGCGGACTAAATGGAATTATTAAAAGAACTGTGTGGAATTCATGCCCCATCTGGGAATGAAATTAAAATGACTGATTTTTTGTTGAACTACATAGAAAAGAATAAATCATCATGGAAAGTTCGGCCAGAGATTTTCTATGGAGATGGGTTTCAGGATTGTATTATGCTAAAATTTGGGAAACCAACAACAGCTATTTTTGCCCATATAGATTCCATTGGGTTTACCGTTAAGTACAACAAAGAAATTGTGAAAATTGGTGGCCCAAGAACTATAGAAGGAACTAAATTGGTTGGAAAGGATTCAAAAGGTGATATAGAATGTGAACTGATTATTATAGAAGATGAGAAGGGAAGAGAACACTACGAATATGTGTGCGACAGAGAAATAGACCGAGGAACAGATTTAGTTTTCAAACGAGAATTTATTGAAACTGATTCTCACGTACAATCGTGCTATATGGATAACAGATTGGGAGTTTGGAATGCGCTACAAGTTGCCGAAACGCTCGAAAATGGAGTGATTTGTTTTTCTTGTTGGGAAGAGCATGGAGGAGGTTCAGTGGGTTATTTAGCAAAACATATGTTCGAAAATTGGGGGGTGAAACAAGCATTGATTTCGGATATTACATGGATTACAGAGGGAGTTGTAGATGGAGGAGGAGTTGCTATTTCTACGAGAGATTCTGGAATCCCAAGAAGAAGTTATATCAACCGAATTAGAGCTTTAGCAGAAGAAAGCGGAGTGAGCTATCAACTAGAAGTTGAAAACGCAGGAGGAAGTGACGGTAATGCTTTACAAAAATCTCCTTATCCATTCGATTGGTGTTTTATTGGAGCGGCTGAGCACAATGTTCATTCACCAACCGAAAAAGTCAATAAAGCAGATATTGTGGAAATGGTGAAGTTGTATGAGTATTTGATGAGGAAATTGTAATAGGAACTTTCATTAAAAATTTTTCCCTCCTTGAGAGCCTGTCCGACTTTTCGGGAAGGGTTAGAGAAGTGACTATTTTCATCAGAATGGATAAATTTTGCTCTTCTACCCATTCAAAGCCTCTCTAACAGCTATACATTTTGTCAAAATCCCTTCCAATTTATCCAACTGTAGCATTGTGTGAGGATCACTTTTGGCTTCACTCGGGTTGGGGTGAACTTCCATAAAAAATCCATCGGCTCCGGTAGCAATAGCCGACAAAGCAATAGATTCAATCAGTGTTGGGTCACCACCTGTGACTCCTTCCGTTTTATTTGGTTTTTGAACGGAATGAGTGCAATCCATAATCACTGGAGCTCCTAACTTTTTCATTCTATGAATTGCGGTAGCGTCTACAATCAAATCCGAGTAACCAAACGTAGTTCCTCTTTCGCATAGCCAAACATTTTTATTTCCCGTAGAAAGCACTTTTTCTAAAGGAAATACCATTGCCTCTGGCGACAAAAACTGTCCTTTTTTAATGTTTACTCCACATCCAGAATTTCCGGCTGCAAGCAATAATTCTGTTTGCCTGCACAAAAAAGCCGGAATTTGTAAATGGTCTACAAATTTTGCCACATGTTCTACTTCATGACTTTCGTGCACATCTGTAATCGTGGGCACTCTTAAATCTTTCCCTATTTGTTTCAAAATATTCAAAGCGACATCGTCTCCAATTCCCGTAAAACTATCAAGTTTGGAACGGTTGGCTTTTCGATAACTTCCCTTGAAGATAAAATCGATATCCAGTTTTTCGCAAATTCGTTTTACTTCTTTACCAATTTTAAAAGGAATGATATCGTCTTCAATGGCACAAGGTCCAGCTATTAGCGTAAATTTTTTCATATTATTTTAATTCTGAACCCTGAGGTTTTGAGTTAACTCAAAATATCTCGAAGGGTGGGTTTGTTTATTCTAAGTCACCCTTCGAGACAATTTTTCGGTAGAAAAATTCCTCAGGGTTCGATTATCAATTATTTCTCTTCTCCTCTCGCTTTACTTCCCAGATATCCACTATGATGCCTAAGCGCATATTGTTCTTTTGTAAAACCAATTCTTTTCATCAGCAGTACAATAATTATATCTCCAATAACTGTCATTGCAGTAGTAGAAGTGGTAGGCGCAAGCCCCAGCGGACACACTTCTTTGGGAGCACCTGTGTATAGTGAAACATCACTGAATTGTGCTAAATCACCTTCTAGGTTGCCGGTTAGCCCAATGATTTTAATCTCCGGAAATAATCTTTTTACCAAGGTTTCAAGCTCAACAATTTCTCTTGTTTTTCCAGAATTAGAGATCAAGAACAAGATGTCATTTTTTTGAACAATTCCTAAATCTCCATGCTGAGATTCGCTCGGATGCAGAAATACCGCAGGGGTTCCAGTAGACGCAAGAGTTGTGGCAATATTTACACCAATTTGACCTGCTTTTCCCATTCCACTTATCACCACTTTTCCACCTTTTTGGTGAACTTGCTCTTCGATTAGAGCAACAGCTTGTTCAAAGTTTTTATTTACCACCAAATTCTGCAGCGCTTTTACTTCACTGTTGATAATTTCTTGGATTTCATCTTTCATACTTCAATTAAATTTCGCTCAAAGATAAGGAAATCTGGCAAGAATATAGAGTTTGAATTGTTAGTTTAAAGCTGATTCTAATTTTTAGATATTTTACAATGCCAATTGTGTATTGAATAGTTCTGATTTCTAATTCGAAACATGTTTTGTCAGAACTATTTTATAACAAGAAGGCTCATTGTGGTCGTCCAGAACTAAAGCGATTCTAGCTTGAAGTTGACCTAAAGAATCGCACTGCTTCGTGTTAATAATATGGGAATATGAGATTCTGATTAGTACGATAATTTATGTTAATATTTGATTACACAGCCAATCTATTAGTTAAAGGAGGATAAAAGTTTTTTCTCTCTATCTGTAAAGACCATGTTTGCTGTATAATATCCAAACTGCGATGGCAATTACTCCAGAGCGATTTGCAATTAAGGTGAAATTATTTCACTTTATATAACTTCCAGAAGTATCTGTGTATTTTATCAAGCCTTTTCTTGAATCTCTTTATGAGATTTTTTTTGCAACTGGTCAACCAACGATTTTCAATGATGCAAACTTCCTTAATCACTCCAAAGTTTCAAACTAAGGTCGTCCTCGTTAACAAGGACATTCATTTCTTTTTTTTGTATTTTTATGTAAAACTGAATACCTATGATAACTCAATCTATTTCACACACAATCTTAATAGAGGGTAGCAATTCGCGCCCGATAACAATAGATTTGTCTCTGTGCAAAAGCCAAAAAGAAAAGTTGCCTGTTGTAATTTTTTGTCATGGATACAAAGGATTCAAAGATTGGGGGTGCTGGAATTTGGTGGCCGATTTTTTTACTCAAAACGGGTTTCATTTTTTAAAGTTCAATTTTTCTCACAATGGAGTTACCCCTGAAAATCCCATTGATTTTGCTGATTTGGAGGCATTTGGAAATAACAATTACACCAAAGAATTGGCAGATTTAGATTTTGTATTGAATTGGCTGGAAACAGATTGCAAAGAGAAAGATCAAATTGAGCTGAACTCTATTTACGCAATTGGACACAGCCGAGGAGGTGGAATCGTAAGTTTGGCAACTGCCAAAGATTCTCGTATTAAAAAAACAATAACGTGGGCGAGTGTCTTTGATCTTACGGAAAGACTACCAAAAAACATTTCGGAATGGAAACAAGCCGGAGTGATTCATGAGTTAAATGGGAGAACAGAACAGGAAATGCCACTTTACTTTCAGTTTTTTGAGAATACCGAAATGAATAAGAAAGAGTTGTCAATTGCTCATCAGGGTAAGAAAATTAACACCCCATTTTGTATCATTCACGGAGCCGAAGATAAGGCGGTGGATTACGAAGATGCCACAAAACTACATGAGGTCATTCCCACCTCTGAACTCATCATAATGGAGCATGCTGGCCATACATTTGGGAGTTCTCATCCATGGGATAACTCTGAGCTCCCCCAAGATTTAATACAGATTGTGGAAGAATCTTTGTTGTTTCTAAAAGGCTAATCTTTTATTTTTACCAAATCAGACTCGCTTGATACTGTGCAGTTGAATAGAGTGATGCACCTAATTAATAGGTGTGCTGTTCTTTTTATTATCGATGAGTTTAGTGTAAAGAATGATAGTTTCTTTTGCTTCTTTTACATCGTGTACACGCAAAATATTTGCCCCTCCCAAAAGAGCAAAACTGTGCAAAGCGGTACTGCCGTTTAATGCTTCGGCTGGAGAAATATTTAATACTTTGTGAATCATTGATTTTCTGGAAACTCCAATCAATATAGGGAGGTTTAACAACGAAAAATGAGAAAGGTTATGCAGTAATTCGTAATTGTGTTCAATTGTTTTTCCGAATCCAAACCCTGGATCTACTAAGATATCATGTACCCCAAGCGTTTTCAATTCTTCCACTTTTGCTGCGAGAGAATAAAACACTTCGGTAACCACATTTTCGTAGGTTGGTTTGTTCTGCATGTTTTGCGGATTTCCTCGCATGTGCATGAGGCAATAAGGCACTTGCAATTCTCGCACAGTGGCAAACATGTTCGCATCTAATTCTCCGGCCGAAATATCATTAATCATTGCGGCTCCTGCCTTTATTGCAGCCCGAGCAACTTTGCTGCGAAAGGTATCTACAGAAATTATGGTTTGTGGAAAATTGGAAAGAATCAATCCTATCGCAGGAACCACTCTATTTAGTTCTTCCTCCTCACTTACTTCGGCTGCTCCTGGTTTTGAAGAATACCCACCAATATCCAAAATAGTCGCTCCCTCTTTTATCATGCTGGATGCTTGCTGGAGTATTTTTTCTTCTGTTTCTAAGGTTCCACCATCGTAAAACGAATCGGGAGTGACATTTAAAATTCCCATAACAATTGGGGAATCAAGATTTAATAATTTACCTTTACAATTAATTGTCATACAAAATTTATAGAGTTAACATGAGTAATACTTCACAGCAATACGACACAATAATAAGTAAATGCGAAGATATATTTAGCAAAAAAACGAAAGATTATGGAACTGCTTGGAGAATTTTAAGAACGAGTTCGCTTACAGATCAAATTTTTATAAAAGCTCAACGAATAAGAACTCTAGAAGAAAAAGGTGTAAGCAAAGTAGGAGAAGGAATTGAAGACGAATTTATCGGAATAATAAACTATTGTGTGATGGCAATTATTCAATTGGAACTGAAAGATAATTCGCAATTGGAATTAGCTACTGAGGTAGCTAGTAATTTGTACAAAAAATACTTTTTGGAGGCAAAATCATTGATGGAGAAAAAAAATCATGATTACGGTGAAGCTTGGCGAGATATGAGGGTTTCATCCTTCACTGATTTGATTTTAATGAAATTACTTCGTGTAAAACAAATTGAAGACAACAAGGGAGAAACTATCATGAGCGAAGGGATTGACGCCAACTACTACGACATGATTAATTATTCTGTATTTGCCTTGATTCAAATGACCGAAGAAGCTCAATAGTCCATTATCTAATTGTTAACGATTCTCAAAAAAGAGAGGATTTTACTATTTTAGTTAAATTTTTATCCAATATTATGAAGTACCTTGTTTATCTATCTCGAATTATTGTAGGTTCAGTTTTTGTTGTTTCTGGATTAATAAAAGCCAACGACACGTTAGGTTTTTCTTATAAATTGGAAGAGTATTTTTTGCCCAATGCGCTGGGTTCTTTCTGGACTCTATTTTACGACTATTCATTGCCACTAGCCATAATGGTTTGTGTAGCAGAAGTGGTGTTGGGATTGTCCCTTATTTTTGGTACTAAATTCAAACTCACCGTTATCGCTATCACAGGATTTTTGGTGTTTTTTGGATTCTTGACCTATTACACGGCTCAGTGCGATCCTCATGCAATTATTACTTACACCAATAGTGCCGGGGAGGAAGTTTCAGGAACACCTATGTGTGTGCTTGATTGCGGTTGTTTTGGAGATGCTCTAAAAGGTTCTTTGGGTCGTTCTTTAACTCCTTGGGAGTCTTTTCAAAAAGACATGGTTTTGCTGTTTTTTACGATTTTCTTGTTCTTTGGATTCAAGTCACAAACCCTGAATAACGAGCGAAAAGATAAAATTATGATAGGAGGTTCTTTGCTGTTTACAGCAGGATTTGCAGGTTATGTTTTTGGTTGGTGGATGCCGCTTAGTTTCCTTGCAATAGCCGCTTTATTATACTTGATAATCAAATGGTTTTATGTAAAAAAAGGTCGAGAATGGATCATTCTTGGGATGCTTATTACGATTTCGAGCGTTTTTTCCTGGTGCACATTGAATTACCTTCCGGTAAAAGACTACCGCCCTTATGCAGTGGGTAATAATGTTTCAGAATTAATGAAAACATCTGACGATTACCGAGAAGAATTTAGAAAAGTGTTTTTGAATGAGATAATGGCGGATTTCCAAACTGATATGGAGTCAGATTTTAAGCAATACTTGGAGCAAGACACCCTGTATCAAAAAGGATTTGATTCAGATTCGGCACAAATAGAATATGAACGGAACATATTTGAAGAAATAAAATTTGGGTACGAATCAGAAGGATATGAAAAAGCAGATTCCCTTGCACTAGACTCGATGGAGGCAGCTAAACTATTGCCCCCCGTGTACTACTCGATGTACTACCTCCAGAACAAAGAAACCAAAGAGCGAGACTACTTTAAAAGTACCGAATACATGGCCAACAGAATGTGGGAAACATGGGAATATGTGTACGTAATGGTGAACCCACAAACGGGAGAAACGCAAGAAGTAGCAAAATCTGAATTTGATGAAGAGGAATGGGCAGCCAAAGGATTCGAAAAGAAAAGCTTTGCCTCAGTGATAGAAAAGGAAGGGTATGAGGCCAAAATTCCTGCAGAATTTAATTTTAATGATCAATCTGCCAACGACCAAATTCAAAGAAGCGACACGTACACGTTTTTGGCAGTGTGTTGGGATTTAGATTTGGCTAATAAAAAAGGATTGAATAAACTCAATAAATTGAATGCATTCGCTCAAGAAAATGGATACAATTTTATAGCTGCCACTTCTACCATGTCTAAGGTAGATTCTGTGATTGCCAATAATGAACTTAATTTTACTTTCATTTCGGGAGACGATAAGGTGTTGAAAACGATTGTTCGGTCTAATCCTGGAGTGATTGTGCTTAAAAATGGAACTATTTTAGGAAAATGGGGCACCAAAACAATCCCAAACCCTAAAAGAATGAAAAAATACCTTTCGAAATTGTAATAATGGATGTACAAGGCATCATTGACCGAGTTAGGTATTCTGCACCAGTAAATGCAGGGAGAAGAATTCTAAAGAAATTAAGTTTTCCTGGTTTTGAGAAAATGTCATTGTACGATGCACTTAAGTTTGTGAAAGAAGCTTTTATGAGAAGCGACATTGCCACCAAAAGTGCGGCTATTTCGTTTAAGCTATTTATTGCTTTGTTCCCCGCAGTAATTTTGTTGCTTTCGCTTATTCCTTTCGTCCCAATAGAAAATTTTCAGGAGGATTTATTGAATAGCATTGCCACTATCCTGCCCGAAAATGTTGAAACTATCATTTTTCAAACGATAGAGGATTTAATTCTCAAAACACACACAGGTTTTCTTTCGGTTGGTTTTGTGCTAACCATCTATTACGCATCGAGTATCATCAACTCAATTCTCACCACTTTTTCAAAGTCTTATCAAATAGAAATCACCCGAAATCCATTTAAGCAAAGAGTAATATCTCTTGTGTTGATGATTATTATCACTCTGATGATGTTAGTTGGTTTTTCCTTGATTCTCTTCAGCGAATCTGCTATTAGCTATTTTCTTTCTACCTATGTATGGGAAAGCGAATGGATTACTTTTGGTTTAAGATTAGCTAAATGGGTAGCGGTTTTCTTGTTGTTTGTGCTTTCTATCTCTACCTTATACAATGTAGCTTTGATTCGAAGAAAAGGATGGATGATGCTATCGGCCGGAGCAACTTGGGCTACGGTTTTCATTATTTTGGCCTCGTTGGGAATGAGTTTTTACATTGATAATTTTGATTCTTACAACAAGCTTTATGGGTCCATTGGTTCCCTTATTGTTTTTTTAATTTGGATCAATATTTCTTCTACAATCCTTATCATGGGATTCGAGTTGTACGCCAAATCCAATACTTTAATCCATGAAGATGAATAGAAAACTTGTTTTTTTGATAGGATTTATGGGAAGTGGCAAGTCTACTATTGGAAAAAGAATGGCAAAGCAGCTCAACTACCAGTTTATTGATACCGATCAGTATATCGAAAAAATGGAAGGCAAAACGATTGCTCAACTTTTTGAAGAAATAGGAGAGAGCGGATTCAGAAAACGAGAAATGGCTGTACTCAATGATTTGGAAAGTTTGGAAACGAACCATGTAATTGCTACTGGCGGAGGTATGCCCTGTAGCCAAGCTCGATTGGATAAAATGCTAGAAATGGGCACAGTTATCTATTTAGAAATAAATGCCAAAAGTGTTTTACAGAGAGTCTCGCAAGGAAAAAATGTGAGACCTATCCTGTCGGGGTTGACTTCCTCCGCGATGGATGCGAAAATTCGTGAATTAATGAAAAAGAGATTGCCTTACTATGAGCAAGCAAATCTTACAATCTCAAGTTTAGACGCTAAGAAAATTGATTTTAACACATTACTCAATTAAGTTTTTCGGCAATTTTTCACCTTAAGGTGACAATACTTCATTTATTATAGAAAATTGATATACAGTATTTTAAATTGATTTCACTTAGTTTTTTGAATATCATTTTTCATAATCACCACAATTAGAACAATACTTGCACACTTGGTATAAAAAAAACAAGAACAACATGAAAGTATTAGTGATAGGAGGAGGGAATATGGGCTTAACCTATGCCGAAGGGATGGCAGATTCGGTGTATTTGAATCGGAGAAAATTGATGATTCAAGACATTGGAGAAGATACTTTGGAAAAAATCTCGGCAGACAGTAGATTTGAGGCATACAAACAACTGGAAGAGTGTTTGCCTATTGCCAATATTGTGTTTATAGCGGTAAAACCTTACCACTGCGAGGACTTATTTGCCATAATGAAAGGGATGGTTAATTCCAATCAATTAATAGTGAGTCTTGTGGCTGGGCTCAAAATTGAGACAATTCAGGAACAACTCGGAATTAACAAAATTGTGAGAACAATGCCAAATTTGCCAGCCAAGGTAGGAAAAGGAATCACCTCTTTTACAGAATCTGAAGGCGTATCGAGAGTAGAGTTGTTGATGGTGCGGAACCTGCTAGATACCACAGGAACTTCCATTCACGTATCAAGCGAAAATTTTATAGATAAGTCAACGGGCATTTCCGGATCAGGACCAGCCTATGTATTTTACTTTTTGCAAAGTATGATGGAGGCAGCTCGCAAAATGGGATTTTCGGAAAATGATTCAAAAGTACTGGTTTCACACACATTTGAAGGTGCTGTAGAATTGTTTAGTCAAGGAAATATTTCTCCTGCAAAGTGGATGGATAAAGTAGCATTAAAAGGAGGAACTACTCAAGCTGCTTTGGACTCAATGGAGGACAACAACGTGAACGAATTAATCAAAGAAGCTGCCTATGCGGCTTTTAATAGAGCAGTTGAATTGGGTAACGAATAACAAGCGGTAGCAATCGCTCCCGATAGTATACCTATTTTGAACTCCTGAAGTTCGTTAGCGAATCAAGAACAGCTGGCAGATGAAAGAATATCTATAATCACTTCCATCTGAAAAAGAATTATTCCTGCATCAAATTTTCTTCCAAGAAGGAAGTCATTTTGTTAAATAGGTTTAGTCTAGTTTTTCCGCCATAAATCCCGTGATTTCTGTTTGGATAAATAAACATGTCAAATTCTTTGTTCTCTTTTACCAAGGCATTCACCATTTCATAAGTGTTTTGCGGATGCACATTGTCGTCTCCGCCACCATGCACAAGTAAGAAAGCACCTTTTAGTTTTTCTACGTGATTAATGGGAGAATTGTCGTCATAGCCACTGCCATTTTCTTGAGGAGTTCTCATAAAACGCTCTGTATAAATATTGTCGTAATACCTCCAGTTGGTAACAGGAGCAACCGCAATACCAGCTTTAAAATAATCGGCACCTTTTGTCATACAAAGTGAAGCCATATATCCTCCGTAACTCCAACCTTGTATTCCAATATTTTTGCTGTCTGCATAAGGTAGACTACCCACGTAGGTTGCTGCACTTATCATGTCTTCTGTTTCCAATTTACCAAGTTGTTTGTAAGTGGAGTGCTTAAAATCTCTGCCTCTGTACATCGTTCCTCTTGTTTCTATGCACACTACCAAAAATCCTTTTTTTGCCAATAAGTGATGCCACATCATGGTGCTTCCTCCCCAAGAATCTTTTACCACGTTGTTTCCTGGACCATTGTATCCTGTCATGAATACTGGGTATTTCCTTCCTGGGTCAAAATCTGCAGGTTTTATCATCCATGCATTTAGTTTGGTTCCTTCACCATTGTCAAATTGAAAGAATTCTTTGTTTGGTAAGTCATATTTATCCAATCTGTTTTTTAGAGATTGGTTATCTTCCAAAACTTTAATTTGTTTCCCGTTTGCTTCGTGCAACGAGATAAAAGAAGGGGTGTTAGCGTCCGAATGGTAATTTACGTAGTACTTCATTCCTTTGCTAAAAAAGGTAGAATTGTTCCCTTTGCGGGTAGAAAGTTTTTTCTTTCCACTACCGTCTAGATTTACCACATACAATTCTTGTTGTGTGGCACCATTTTCAGCGGACAAATAATAAATAAGTCCATTTTCCTCATCCATTCCCTGGATTTCAATTACATCCCAATTTCCTTTGGTTATTTGAGTTTGTTTTCCGTCTAAGGTATTCAGATAAATGTGGTTGTAGCCATCCTTTTCACTCATCCATAAGTAAGTGTTGTTATCGGCAAGGAAAGTCAAATTATCATGAATATCGATGTAAGTTTCAGCAGTTTCGGTATAAAACGCTTTGGCTTGCAGTGCTACTTGTTTTTGAGGTAATTCATCCTTGGTGTTCACTTGCAACAACTCTAGTTTGTTTTGCAATCTATTGAGTTTTGTAATAGCCAATACCTCAGGTTTTTTGGTCCAATTAATTCTTGGAATGTAATATTCTTCGGTATCATTGATTGAAACCGGAACAGATTCTTGTTTCCAAATGTCGTACACAGATACACTAATTTTGGAGTTGTCTTCACCAGCTTTTGGGTACTTAAATCGATATTCCATTGGGTACAAAGGTCCGTAGTAATCCAAATGAAACTCTCTTACTTTGCTCTCATCAAAGGTAAGGTAGGCGATTTTTGTTCCGTCTTCGTTCCATTCAAATCCTTTGTGGACGGCAAATTCTTCTTCATACACCCAGTCGGTAGCTCCATGAATAATCTCATTCAGTTTTCCCGTTTGCGTTACTGCAAATTCCTTTCTTGTTTCCAAATTCATAAAAAACAAGTTGTTTTCTCTTACAAAGGCAACGTGAGTTCCAGCCGGAGAAATTTCTGCCAACCTTTGCTTACCTAGCTTTCGGTCCGAAAGTGGAGTTGTTTTTTTTGTTTTTAAATCGTAAATGTAGTAGTATGATTTGCTCGATCTTCTGTAAATGGATTCCTGATCTGAAGCAATCATTACCTTTGTCTCATCCGCATTAAACTGATATTCATCGATAGGTATCGGGTTCCCTTCTTCATCTTTCAAATCCATAAATGTGAAGAGTGTAGCCACTTTTTCATAGGTAGCGTAGGAGTATTTATTTACTTCTGGTCCATTTTCTCCATTATCCAACGTTGTAAAATGTTTTCCGTCATTCATTGAGCTTACTCCTCTAACGCTCTTTCCGTAGAATTCTCCCGAGTACCAAATCAATTCATTAGAAAGTAAGTTAGCCGATGAGGTTTGTGAGTTTCTTGCTTCTGGAGTAGAGACCTGAGAAGTTTTTTCTATTTGCGTTGTGCTGCAACTTAATGTGCTAATCGAGAAAAGTAGGGCAATAAATAGACTGTTTTTCATATGTGTTATTTTAAAGAAAACGAATATAATCATTTCTAAAAAAAAAGGACCTTGCTCATTAGAAATTAAAAAGGATAGAGGTTTGTTTCGAAATGATTTTAATCATGAAAAAAATCGTTCTTTTTTTATTTATATTTGTTCTAAATAAAAACAAGCAGTGAAATTATCAGAGTGTAACACATCCTATAAAGGGGAGATTCTCGAAGTTTTGGAGTCAGATTTTGACAGTAAACTCATGGAATATGGAATAATTCCAGGTGCCGAATTGGTGGTGCTTAACAAAGCTCCGTTTAATGGACCTATATATGTTTCAATAGGGTCGCAAAAAATTGCAATAAGAAAAGATGAAGCTTCCTTTATTACCTTGAAATGAAAAAATTACACGTTGCACTTATAGGAAACCCAAACGTAGGTAAAACTACTTTGTTCAATAGATTGTGTGGAGTAAATCAGAAGACTGGAAACTACCCCGGTGTTACTGTTGATAAAAAGTCAGGAAAATTTAAACACCTAGATTTTAAAATTGAGGTGACAGATTTGCCGGGCTTTGATAGTATTTATCCAAAATCTATGGATGAGGAGTTGGTGGTGAAATACTTGAAAAATAATTCGGGTAAAAATCATATTGATAAGGTGATTTTTGTTGCAGATGGAACGAACATCAAAAAGAATTTGTACCTGTTGTCACAAGTGAAAGATTTGGGGTATGACATAATTCTTGCGATTAATTTGATAGATATTGCAAAAAGAAAGGGAATTCAAATAGACACTCATTATTTATCTGAGGAATTTGGGATTCATGTAGTCGAGATTTCTGCCAGAAAGGGAGAAGGAGTTGATGAATTAAAATCTGCCTTGTTGCTAGATTCACCGCAATCTAAAGCAGATGATTTAAAATATTTAAAAGAAGAAAATCACGAGATTTTACAATCATTTGTTGAAAAACACAAGGCCAAAAATAAGTATACGGCATTTTTGAGTATCACTCAAGAGAATACTCTGCCAGAGGTAAATGTAAAGAAATGGAAATCGGAAGAAGCGATTTTGAGGTATCAGTTTGTGCGCAAAGTACTAGAAGGATCTATCCGTATTGATAAATCTCTTGCCACTGACGCAACTTCCAAAATTGATTCAGTGTTGATGCACCCGTTAGGCGGATATGCAATTTTTCTTGGTGTATTATTAGTCATTTTTCAATCCGTTTTTTCTTTGGCATCTTACCCAATGGCGTGGATAGAAAGTTTTTTTAGTTGGTTTCATGATGTAACTCAATCTGCTCTCACTCCGGGTAGTTTTACCAGTTTTATTACCGAAGGATTAATTCCAGGAATAGAAGGTGTGGTTATTTTTGTTCCTCAAATTGTGATTTTGTTTTTTTTCTTCGCGATTTTGGACGAAAGTGGTTATATGAACCGTATAATCTACCTGATGGATAGATTGATGCAAAAAGTAGGAATGAGCGGAAAAAGTGTCGTTCCACTTATTTCGAGTTTTGCCTGTGCAGTTCCAGCCATTATGGCTACTCGAACTATCGAAAACAAAAGAGAAAGACTCATTACAATCTTAGTAGCCCCCTTGTTGACTTGTTCTGCACGGCTACCTGTGTATACAATTCTGATTGGTTTACTGGTTCCAGACACCAAATTATTTGGGTTTATGAGCGTTCAGGCTCTGGTTTTGCTGGCTATGTATTTACTTGGAATTATCACTTCGGTATTGGCAGCCCTAATTTTTAAGTACATCATTAAAAATGAGTACAGAAGTTTTTTTATTACGGAAATGCCTCGCTACCTTTTGCCCAGCCTTAAAAACGTTGTGTTTACAATTTGGGAAAATACAAAAGCATTCATTTGGAATGCGGGAAAGATAATCGTGGCTGCGTCCATTATTTTATATGTTTTGGGAACAAATGGTGGAGATAAATTTAGAAATACCGAACAGTTTGTTCAAAACAAATATCCTGAGCTATCCCAGACAGAGCTTGCACCTAAGATTTCTTCCTATGAGTTAGAACATTCTTATTTAGGAATGATGGGAAAATCAATAGAGCCCGCAATAATTCCTTTGGGATATGACTGGAAAGTGGGAATCGCTCTTATTAGTTCAATTGCCGCTAGAGAGGTTTTCGTAGGAACAATGTCCATTATTTATAGCATAGATTCTGAGGAAGATTTATCTATCATGCAAAAGTTGGAAAAAGAGACAAACAGCAATACTGGAAAGCCTACTTTTAATTTTGCTACCTGTATTTCTCTCCTTTTATTTTATGCCTTTTCCTTGCAATGTATGAGTACAATTGCCGTTACTTATAAAGAAACTAAATCCATAAAATGGACTGGAATTCAATTCCTGTACATGACTATTTTAGCTTACCTAGTTTCGTTCGCTGCCTATCAAATTTTAGTATGATGCAAGTATTATTGACCTACACATTATTTACTTTCTCCATATTCTATTTGGTGCGAAAATTCATACTTGCTTTTGTAAAAAAAGAAAAAAATTGTGGTACCGGTTCTTGCGTTTGTGAAGTGCAAGAGTTGAAGAAATAATTCTTGTTTGTTTCGTATTTCTACATTTTCTAAAATGAATAAATATCGGTACATTTGAGGAAACAAATAAAACCGAAATAAACCATGGCAAAAGTTCATAATTACAGTGCAGGACCTTGTATTTTACCTCAAGAAGTTATCAAAGAAGCGTCAGAGGCAGTCTTAAATTTTGACGGATTAGATTTATCCTTGTTGGAAATTTCTCATCGTAGTCCAAACTTTGTTTCAGTAGTAGAGGAGGCAACCGCTTTGGTAAAGGAATTATTGGAAGTACCCGAAGGTTATTCAGTTTGTTTTATGCAAGGAGGAGCAAGTTTAGGATTTTTGATTTCTGCCTTCAATATGATTGGTGACAATAAAAAATCGGCTTACCTCAATACAGGAACTTGGAGTGACAAAGCAATAAAAGAGGCCCATTTTGTGGGAGATGTAGAAGTAATTGCTTCTTCAAAAGAAGAAAACTTTAATCACATCCCAAAGGGATATGCAATTCCTTCTGATGCTGATTATTTGCATTACACATCAAACAACACGATTTTTGGAACTCAATTCAAAGAAATTCCAAATTCGCCAATTCCTTTGGTATGCGATATGAGTTCAGATATTTTTAGTAAGAAAATCGACATTTCGAAATTTGATTTGATTTATGCCGGGGCTCAAAAAAATATGGGTCCAGCAGGCGCTACAGTGTACATTGTAAAAGATGAGATTTTTAACAGAAATAGAATCAAGATTCCAACGATGTTAAACATTGAGACTCACGTAAAAAAAGAATCGATGTTTAATACACCACCGGTTTTTTCTATCTATGTTTCTATGTTGAATCTTAGGTATTTAAAGAGTATTGGTGGAGTAGAAGCTCAACAAAAGATCAATGAAGAAAAAGCAGCCTTGCTTTACGGAGAAATTGACAGAAACCCATTGTTTAAGGGGGTGGCTGCAATAGAAGATAGAAGCACAATGAATGTGACGTTTATTTTAACAGACGAGAGCAAGCAAGCAAAATTTGACGAAATGTGGAAAGCGGCAAACATTAGCGGAATAAAAGGACACAGAAGTGTAGGAGGTTACAGAGCGTCTATGTACAACGCACTACCTGTATCATCTGTTCAAGTACTGATAGATGTAATGAAAGCATTGGAAACAGCCTAATAAAATTTAATAAAAAAAAGAGCGATAGGACACTAATCCTATCGCTCTTTTTTTGATTTAGATTTCGGTTAGTGTTTGATAATTCGTTTGATAACAATTTCGTTTTGTTCGCTTATAAACTGTACAAAATAAATGCCGTTTTGTAAGCGTTCTAAATGCATTACATTTGAGTTTGTTTTTTGATTAATTTTGAGGCTACCGGTAACATCCATCACCCGAATACTAGTAGGAATAAAACTTCCCTCAAATACTATTTGATCATTAGTCGGGTTTGGAAAAATAGTAAATTCATGTTTCTTTTTTTCTGAAATAGATAAATTAGTAGCCACTTCAACTTCATAAATTGTGGTGGTACCAGATACCTCGTTGCTGACGATCAGCATCGCTGTACCAGTATGGCTTTCTGCTGGTGACACGAAAACAAGTCCTTCCGGAGCTATATCAATCATTTCTCCAGTAGAAGTATCCATTGTGTGAATGTATTGATTAAATACAGGAGCTGTCGGATTCGAGATGTCGTAAACCATAATTCCACCTTGTCTTTCTAACCCAATAAAAGCATACGTCACATTGTTAAGCTCTCCCACAGTTATTGCTTCTGGCTCTGGACCCTTGTCATCACTTCGGCTGTCTTGGTCACTCGCAAGACCGTCATCGCAATTAAAAAATGTCATGTGGTTGGTTTTGATGTATTGTTCAATTTCATCTTTACTATCCCAAACAAGATTTCCATTTCCGTCCCATATAGAGAAAGAACGAGCTCCGTAGCTATACAATTCGTCAACGTCACCATCGTTGTCGATGTCACCGATCACATCCATTGTAAAAGTTTTTAGCCTTCCTAAATTGGTGTCGTTCTGTAATTCAGTTGCATTTGGAAATGTTATAGAGTCTAGAGTCAAATCTTTTATTCTTACCTCAGAACTATAACCGCTATAGTCTCTACCGTCTCCTTCGTTTGCCGAAATCCAATAAGTTTGTCCGTTTGAAGTGAAAGCTGATATTGCATCGGGTTGATAGACTCCTTTTACTGGCCAAGTGTTTATTTGGACTTTGTTATCCCTGTTCGAAACGTCCATTCCGTTGCCAGCGACAGAGTGATCTTTGAATCCTAAACCTTTGTATGACAAAATGGTGTCATTTACCAAATCCAATAGAATCAATACGTTACTTTCTTGGCAAACAACAGCCGCTCTAGTTGATTGATCGTTTACTGCGATGTATTCTGGTTCTAAATCAACAGCGAAAGTTGTCCCTGGTTTTTTTAGACTACCCACGATGGTAGAAGGTGCGTTATCAAAAAATAAGAGAGTCACATCAGCCTGACTTAAACTAGATATTCCACCCGAAATATCAATGATGCCGATAGAACCTTTTGGGTCGGTTAAATAATCATCGCTTGGCTCTCCTTCATTAGCTACGAGCAGTTTGTTTCCATCTTTCGTTGTGGTTATCATATCGGGAAGGGCGCCTACCTTCAATGATGTAATAAATGTTCCTGCGGTATCGAAGAAAACAACAAAGCCAGTATCTTGCTTCACTAGTGTTTGGATGGCCGCTGCAAAATAACCGTTGTTCAATGTTACGACTGAATTAACTCCACCGCCATAGGTAAGAACGTTAATTCCACCAACTTTGATTGGACTCGCTGGATTAGAAACATCAATTATATCAATAGAATCGGTTGCCGCATTGGTGACGAATATTTTCTTCGAGCCCGAATCATAGGTAGAAATTTCACAAGCACCGTCTCTTGAATCGTTGTGACGACCAATTTCAGTGATTGTAATGGACTGTGAGTAGCTCAATATTGATGTGAATACTGTAGCTGAAAGTATTAGTTTTTTCATGTGTTTAGATTTTTTTGAGTTTTCTCAAAGGTAAATCTCACACTTTACTGAAGGTTTAACTGAAAATTATGGTTGGTTTTAGGTATTGTTCTTCTAGGTTAATTTTTGATTGATTACGTTAATTAATTCTTGTGTTGATTCAATTGTGCTTAACATTTTCGTAGAAAGAAGTTCAGTAAGCCCCAATTCCTCTTTATAATAAATAACAGGGTAAGAGTTAGCGGCCGGAAAGAGAACCTCAAATTCATCAATGTGATAAAACTCTAAATTCGTTTCAGTATTTTTTTTAAATTCTTTCCAATCGCTTTTTTCTTTCAATTTTCCATGAGTCAATTTACACAAGTTACAAGCGTAGGTTGAAGGTTGAATTATTTTATGAGCAAAATCCAAAGCTAAATGAATCACATCGGATTTGGCATTATAGACAAAAATGATAGAATCCATTATTGTTTGAAATAGGAGGAAAATGGTTTTTCAACAGGTAAACTACCTGTTAGGATAAAACGAGTATCAAATTCAAAATATTGAGCATACTCTATTCCATTCATTTCGAATTTTGCAAAAAGTTTGTATCCCACATTTTCAGAATCTATTTGTATCAAACTAACTTCTGAAAATTCGGTAATGATTATTTCGTCTTTTGTGTTTTTTTTGAGCCATTTAATAGCGAGTATTCGCGGCAAATTCACCGTATCTAGGTATCCTTTGGTTGATATTACGGAATAGGTATTTATGACAGTTGCCATTGCTGATTCTGCATCTTCGGGATTCACCAACATAGTATCTAAGTAGTTGTATACTTTTTTGTTCTCAAGTATATCGTTTGGCAATACAGGGTTTCGTCTATAATAACCATAAAACCAATCGTATTCCTTTCCTGTAAACTCATACTTCATTAATTGAGTTAAATCTTTGATTTTTCCGTTCGGGAAAAGAAAAAATTGAGTTTGATATAAGTAATCGATTTTCTCTTCTTGAACCACAAAATAATGTTTGATGTCGTAAATAGGAAACTCCTTATTCATTTTAATGGTATCAATTTTCTTTTGAATCAATTCATCATAAGATTTCAATGAGCTGTCGGTCAGTAAGTTCTTTTTTCTTAATACGTCAACTTTTTTCTTTATTTCCTCAACCTCTATTATTCTCGGAGTACTAGTTTTGTATAATTCAGAGAAGCCGTAAGACTTGTATTCTTCGCCAAAAACTCCACGTAGGTGGTTTTTGACAACATTTTCGGCTCTTTCTTGGGCGTTTTCTTGAGAGAACCCAAGTGAATATGAGAATATTAAAAGGAATGTAATAAACTGCTTCATGATTTTTATTTTATCTAGTTTTAGTCAAAAATTATTCCAATTAATTGAACAGAGAATTAAAACTGAAAGCTTCCTTGAGTCGAACTCCTTTTTCTGTCAATTGTAAAGTACAACATTCATTGTGGTAGTCATGTTCTAAAAATAAGACGATTTCTTCTTCTGTACATTTGTTAAGAAAAAATTCTTTTTCATCAAGTGTTAATAAAGGTCTAGTATCGTAGCCCATTACATAAGGCAAAGGAATGTGCCCTACTGAAGGAAGTAAATCAGCCATAAAAGCTACTTTTTTTCCTTGGTAATTCAAGATTGGAATCATTTGACTTTCGGTATGTCCATCTGCAAAGAAAAATTCCATGTTAGGAATTATGCCTTCAGAAAAATTTCCATTTCTCTCCACGAATTTCAATTGCCCAGATTCTTGAATCGGTAAGATATTTTCTTTCAAAAAAGAGGCTTTTTCTCGAGCATTAGGCTCGGTTGCCCATTTCCAGTGGTTTTCATTACTCCAGTAGATGGCGTTAGGAAAATAGGTTTCATATCGCTCTTTGGAATTATTGTGAATAACGGCTCCTCCGCAATGGTCAAAATGCAAATGAGTGAGTACGACATCAGTGATTTCATCTAAACCAAATCCCAAAGATTCTATCGACTTTTTCAATGAGTCATTTCCAAACAAATAGAAGTGGCTAAAAAACTTTTCGGATTGTTTGTCGCCAATTCCCGTATCAATAAGTATCAGGCGATTTCCATCTTCAATGAGCATACATCGCATAGACCAATCGCACATGTTGTTAGTATCTGGAGTATTGGTTCTGGTCCATAGTGATTTAGGAACCACTCCGAACATTGCGCCCCCATCTAGTTTAAAATTTCCTGTGTTAATTGGGTGTAATTTCATGATTGATTTATTTGAGATAAAGATAAGAATTTTTGTAATGATTGAGAACCATACACGATATTGAATCCTATCTATTTATGTTTTAATTTTGTTAAAATTATTCCTATGAGAACCTGTATAATTATTGCACTTTTTTTTGTTGTGGCTAGTTGTTCACAAACTGTAAACAATGTAACCTCCCAAGATTCAGCTTCGGTGATGGTACAAAAAGAAGTAAGAACTGAATCAAGAGAAGAGTCTTTCCAGCGAGATTCCTCAATAGATTACGCTACCTATACAAGCGAGCAGTGGAAAGAAATTCTTACCACGAAGGAGTATTTTATTTTAAGAGAAAAAGGAACAGAAAAAGCTTTTTCTGGCGAGTATGTGAACAATAAAAAAGAAGGAGTTTATGTGTGCAAGGGATGTGCAACACCCTTGTTTGCGTCAAACACGAAATTTAAATCTGGTACGGGTTGGCCTTCTTTTTACGACAAAATAAAAGACAATATTCTATCCATTCAGGATAATTCCTATGGTATGCAGCGAACCGAAGTAATTTGTGCGGTTTGCAAAGGACATCAAGGCCATGTTTTTGTAGACGGACCCGAACCAACAGGACTGAGGTATTGCATTAACTCAGAATCTCTTTACTTTGTAGAAAAGAAATAACCCATGGGAGAATCTGATTTGCAGAGAATTAAAACTCTTTTTTCGAATGAGTTGCCAGGAATGAAGGAGCATTTGAAAATGACTCCTTATCGTGCGCTAACCAAATCTGTACCAATCGACTGCAGAGAGGGATCGGTTCTGTTGTTGCTTTACAAGCGAGGAGAGGCTTGGTATTTTCCATTAATGCAAAGACAAGATTACAATGGAGTGCACGCCAATCAAATAAGTTTTCCGGGCGGAAAGGTGGAAAAAAATGACCAATCTAAATACGCAACCGCACTAAGAGAAACCCAAGAGGAAATCGGGATAAATGCGGCCCATATTAAATTAATAGGAGAGCTAAGCGAAATATATATTCCACCAAGTAACTTTCTTGTTTCAGCCTTTGTTGGATTTTGCACAAAAGAGCCTTTTTTTGTGAAAGAAGAGAAAGAAGTAAAAGAGATTTTGGAAGTCCCAATACTCGATTTATTTAAACCCGAAATAATCAAGGAAACACAAGTTGATTTAAGGGGAGGATTAAAATTAAAAACACCTTATTTAGAGCTAAATAATAAGGTGGTTTGGGGAGCAACAGCAGCAATTCTAGCTGAGTTTAAATCACTAGCATTGCCTCAAAAAAGTGTGTTTGAATAAGCGTGGTGTCGGACTAATTGTGACGAGTTCGGTTGTTCAAAATAGTTTTGTGATTTTTAATGAAAATTTTGCAATTCAAAATTGCATTTAACCCCTAATGTTTTTTATATTCGCAGTGCGATGTGAAGATGTATTTTGCATCCAAAACCATTACATCAAATTTTTTTATAATAAACTATGAGCGAAACAGCTAAATTCATTTTAGACGGAGAAACCTATGAGTTTCCTGTAATAACTGGATCTGAAAACGAAAAGGGGATTGATATTTCAAAACTAAGAGGACAATCAGGATATGTAACTCTTGATCCAGGATATAAAAACACTGGAGCCACTGAAAGTGGAATAACATTCTTGGATGGGGAAAAAGGAATTCTTAGTTACAGAGGTTATTCAATCGAAGAATTGGCTGAAAAATCGACTTTTTTGGAAGTAGCTTATTTGTTAATTGAAGGAGAATTGCCAAACAAAGAGCAATTGGAAGACTTTAATGAAAATATCAGAAAACATACGTTAGTTGCCGAAGATATGAGAAAGTTTTACCAAGCTTTTCCTCACCATGCTCACCCTATGGGAGTGCTAGGTTCTTTGATTAATTCGCTCTCTTCGTTTTACCCAGAGTCTCAAGACCCAAATAGAAGTGAAGATGCAATTGATTTAACTATATACAGACTAATAGCTAAAATCCCAACATTGGCAGCTTGGTCACACAAAAACGCTCAAAGACATCCGGTAGTCTACCCAAAGAATGAATTGAACTACAGTGAGAATTTCTTACAAATGATGTTCTCGGTTCCTTCTGAAGAATATGAAATTGACCCAGTAGTAGCCAAAGCACTAGATTTATTGTTTATTCTTCATGCAGACCATGAACAAAATTGTTCTGCTTCTACGGTAAGAATAGTAGGTTCTTCGCAAGCTAACTTGTACGCATCTATTTCTGCAGGAATCTCTGCATTGTGGGGGCCTCTTCATGGTGGAGCAAACCAAGCAGTAATTGAGATGTTGGAAGACATCAAAAATGACGGAGGGGATGTGACAAAATATTTGAACAAAGCGAAGGACAAAAACGATCCGTTCAGATTGATGGGGTTTGGTCACAGAGTATACAAGAACTTTGATCCAAGAGCAAAGATTATCAAAAAAGCATGTGATGATGTATTGGATAAATTAGGAATTAATGATCCAGTTTTAAACATTGCTAAGAAATTAGAAGCAGCTGCTTTGGCAGATCCATATTTTGTGGATAGAAAACTATATCCAAACGTAGATTTTTACTCGGGAATTATTTACAGAGCTATAGGAATTCCTACAGAAATGTTTACGGTAATGTTTGCAATTGGAAGACTTCCAGGATGGATAGCACAGTGGAAAGAAATGATTGAAACCAAACAACCTATTGGTAGACCTCGTCAGATTTATACAGGTGCAAACGCTAGAAACTACGTAGAACTTAACAAAAGATAATCTTTTTTATGCGAACCGCCCATTTTTTATTTCTTGGAGTTATTCTCTTGTTTTCTTGCGAAAACAAGAAAGTCATTCCAGGTGAGGAAGTAAAAACTTTGAGTTTTGAGCAAACAATAAAACAACACACAATGGAGTATTGTTCGTGTGCTGTACCGCTAAATGAATTTGTCAATACGGTTGATGTCGCTCAAATGGATTCATCTATTTATGACCAATACCAGATTCTACAGGCTCAATTTGAAAACTGTTTTGATCCATCTGGAGAGAAAAAAGCGTTTCGAGAGGGGCTTTCTGAAGATCAAAAGAAGAAACAGATAGAATTATTCAATCAGTACAGACAAGAACTTTGTCCCGAGGTAGTTCCAAAAAGTTAAAGGAGTTAATAATGAATAAAGAATTAGTCCCTTACAAGGTGTAAGGGACTTTTTTTATTTTGTTCCAATATTAAATCGTCTAGGCTTTGTTTCTTTTTTCTTGATATCGAAAAATAATTTCTCAATTGAAATGTTTTGACCGTTAGGGATAGGTTTTGAAGCAGGAGCTTGCATTATTTTCCCGTTCTTATCAAGCAAAATATAATGAGGAATGGAATAAATATTAAACTCATCTAATAAATTAGAATTTCCACCATAGTATAACATGTTCCAGTCATAATCTGGATGAGAAGAACAGTACTGTTCATATTTCCTATAGTTTGCATCTATATTGATACTTACCAGCTCAACTAACTCTCCATATTCTTCTTTTAATCTTTTAAACACATCCATTTCTGCTTGGCTTTCTTTGTTCCATTTTGCCCAAAAGTTGATATAAACGTATTTTCCTTTGAAATTTTCAATGTCCACAATCTCTCTGTGTTGATTTATTAATTTGATAGGGGAAGGCGTAGCACCGGGAACTAACTTTGTGATGTTCTTTATTATCTCCCGCGTTATTTTTCTTATTTCTTCATTCTTTCCAAGTTTTTCGGCTTCTTTCAACAAGCCCAGAATAACGACTGGCGAGTAGTTTGGGTTGTAGTAAAGAGAATACAAGTTTTCGGTGATCACTAGCTCTCTTATTGAATTCATTTTAAAAAAATAGTCCTTTTGCAATAAGGAGTCTAGAGCAATATAACTCGGGTTCTCGTTCAGTACTTTCGTAATTTTTGATCCTACTTTGCCAATTTGATTATTCAATGTTTTTTCATAAAAGTTTAATAAAAACCTCATTTGGGCATGATGCTCTGTATTCATTTTTTTATTAATAACATGGGTGTTGTACAACCCTAATTTGTTTACTTTTAAGTGGGAAGAAGGAGCTACGAGTTCCAAATCGGCAATGCTGTATCGAACGTAATTTTTGAAATAAGAGTGTTTTACTCCCTTAAATTGCTGTTGAACTTCGGTTTTGAACGTGTCCAGTTTGCTGTGAAATACTTTTTTTCCAACATTGTATCTATTTTCAAGAAGAAATTGATCATACAACCTGTCAAATTCTAACACCAATCCATTGATATCGCCCAAAGGAATAGAATCAAATATAATATTCACGTTGTTTCTTGTCAATTTATAAGTTCCGTCTTCCGACTTTGGTGGAAATTTTATGGAATATTCTCGATTGGGGTCTAAATAAATAATACCTATAAGGTATTCGATTTGAATAATGGCTTGCTGTGTTTCGGAGATATTATAGTCAAAGAAAAAGTTTCCGTTGCTATCTATTGTCGTGGACTCAACTATGTTGTAGTTCAGGGTAATATAATCTGTATATTCTATTAAGTTCACTGTTTTTCCCTCAAATGGACGGAAAGTATTTCCATTTATTTGGGTAGCAAAACTAGATAGAGAACAGACCAAAAAAATGAGATAGAAGATGACTAGTTGTTTCATGTTTATGTATTTGGTTGAATCTCTTCGGGAAGAAACGGGGAAGCGTCTCCTTTATTTTTTAGGATGTCACGAACTATGGAAGAACTGATTGCAGACAATTCGGCAGAGGTTATTAAAAATACGGTTTCGATGGTTGGTTTCATTTCCTTATTAATTTGAGCTATTGCTCGTTCAAATTCGAAATCGGCCGAAGTTCTAAGTCCTCTCAGCATGAATTGTGCCTCTTTTTGTTGGCAATAATCAATCGTAAGTCCTTCGTACGATTCAACTTTTATTCGTTGTTCATCGCGAAAGGTTTTCTTGATGAATTCGATTCTTTCCTCAAGCGAAAACATATATTTTTTAGTAGCGTTCGTACCAATTGCTATAATGATTTCGTCAAACACTGCGAGGCCTCTTCTTACCAATGCCTCGTGACCTTTGGTGATGGGATCAAATGATCCTGGAAATATTGCTCGTTTCATAATGTATGGAATTTTAGTTCTTACAATGTTACAATAGTTAAGCCAAACTTACTAAAAAATTCAAGGAGGAGGAGGTAAGTTAAAAAAAGTTAATCCCTACGATTATCTGGTATTTTAATTCCTGTCAAATTGGTAGAGTGCTAGATTGTATTAAATTTGCAAGAATAAAAAATCAAAAACAACTATGAAAAAGGCAGGAACAGTTTTGAACATTGTATTACTCATTGCGGTAGCGGTATTATTTTACCTTCATTTTTCTTCAGCTAAAGTAGAGGCGGTGCCTGCAGAAGTTAGTAAGAATGATCCGGTGGTGGTGATGGAAGATTCTTTGACAAAATTTATGAGTTTGGATTCGAATATTGCTGTCAAGCCTATAAAAATTGCTTACGTAAACAACGATTCATTGAACAAAAAATTAACTATGTTAAGAGACGTAGAAAACAGAATTGCCCAAAAAGAAACAGAATTGCAAGGAAATATTGAATCGAAGAAAAAATCTTACGAAAGAAATTACAAAAGCAAGATTTCTGAATTCGAATCAAAAAAGAACCAATACACGATAAAAGCACCAACTCTTACCGATAAGCAATTGGAGGCTGAACAAGGAAAGTTGATGGAATTACAAAATGAAATCATGCAAATGGAGCAAACTTTGCAACAAAAGATGTATCAGTTTTCACAAGAACAAGAGCAAGAATACATGATCATGAAATCGGAAGAAATGGAAAAATATTACTTAAAAGTTCAAAGCTTCTGTCAGTCTTTTGCCAAAACTTTGGGATTTGATTTCATTCTTATTTACCAGAGTGGAGGATCCATTTTATACTCCAATCCTAATTATGACATTTCTAATTATGTGGTGGATGCCATCAATAAAGAATATGCTCAAAACAAACCTACTTCAGTAAAATAATGCTAATAGCGAATCAAAAAAGAAAAGAAAACATTGCCGAATATGTTATTTACATGTTTCAGGTAGAAACGGTTATCAGAAGTTTCGACTTCAAAATTGAAGATATATTTGATCACTACATCTGCTTAATGACCTCTATTGAAGAGGCTAGAGAGGATGTGAAAAAATGGTACCTTGAGATTATTGCCGAAATGCAAGAAAAGGGGCTAAAAGAGAAAGGACACATTTCACGGGTACACGAAGTGATGGATGAAATGAACTTTCTTCACAACACGTTACTCACTTCCTTGGAAGACACAGAATATCAAGAAGTACATGCCGAAGCTGGCGGATATATCCAAGAATTAAGAGACAAATCGGGAACGGAGGGAATGAGTGATATTGAAATTTGTCTTACTGGACTTTACGGAAAACTTACGCTGAAAATTCAAAAAAAGGAGATTTCTGACGAAACAGAATTGGCTTTTGAATCGTTTACTAAATTGTTAGCAATTTTGGCTGTTCGATACAAGGATTTTAAATCTGGCAACCTCAAATTTCAGTTGAATAACTAAGAGCCAAGTCTGTTCAAATTCTTTTTGATTACCTCAATGTCTTTCCATATTGAGTAATCTTTGGCGTACACACGATTAATTCTCGAAAAACTGGTAGAGCTGAGCTCCTCGTGTTTTGGCAAGCTCATTTTTAAGGATAAAACGCCAGGTTTTATTCGTGGTAATTCACCTGAGTTTTCAGGATTATCAAAACCCACCCAAGACTTTTTCCCCTTTAGAACCTCCGTTATATTCGAAAAGTAAAATTTCTTATTCTCTTGAAAAAGAAACAGGATAGGGCTTAAAAGGAGACAGATTAGGGAGAAACTAATGTCAATTAATCGTTTGAGCCTTTTGTTTTCTGTGGATTCAATTCCAAGGACTTTTATAGTGTGTAATTCACCTGAGGTATTCAAATCTGTACTACCCAAAACGAACATATCGTTGGTGTGAGCCAATTTGAATTGAATATCCGTTTCTTGAAACTGAATGAGAGTTTGGATTACCGAATCGTAATTCACGTTTTTTGCACAAAAAATGGCTTCGTTTATTTGGTGTTTGTTTTTAAGCGTTGCGAGTTCTGTTAATTCTCCCAAATATTCCTCATTTTGGGTAGAAACTGGAGAAATTGTTCCAACAATAGAAGAATACAACTGCGTGTGTTCTACGAGGTTTCTTACTTTATCACTTTCTTTTTGATCACCAATTATTGCAATTCTTTTTCTAAAAAAATTAATTCGATACTTTTTAATTTTAAAAAAGTGAAGAACCCAACGAACTGCCGTTAGGCCAAACATAATCAATAGAATTCCTAACAAGGCATTCCCTATACTGAAGTAATAATTGCTTGCAACAAATACATAAACTAGGCTTGTGAGTAGAGAACCTATGACTACACCCTTTATCACTTTCTGTAGCTTTATTGGGCGATCATAGCCACCAGAAAAGAAAACAGCTATCAGAATCAAAACAGAATATACAGCAAATGAAATATTAATGAGCTGCGGTTGATGAAACAGTCCGTGGTCGTCTTGATAAATGGTTTTTACAACATGCAACCCAAAGAAAACTGTACAAAAATCAATAACTGGAAGAAAAAACAAAGAGAAAAATCGCTTTACCAATGCCAAACTAGCACTAAAGAAAATGGCGATTTTTATCAAGCGAGAAAATAAACTAGCTTTATTCGATTCGAAATGTTTTTTAGCAAAAATGGCCATAGCCTTATAAAAAACATATACGTAGTTCACGCTACTTTTTTTCGTGCTTTCTCCTTTATAATGTATGATTGTGGTTCCCGGGAAGTAATAGTTTTTGTACCCTCCTTGGGTAATTCGATAAGATAAATCAATGTCCTCGCCATACATAAAAAAGTCCTCGTCCAACAAGCCAACTTGGTTCAAGGTTTCTTTCCGCATCACCATAAATGCTCCAGAAAGCACATCAATTTGGTGAGTTTCGTTTTTGTCCAAATATCCCAAATGATATTTTCCGTATTTTTTTGATTTTGGGAATAGTTTCGAAAATCCAAATATTTTGTAGAAGGCCACTTCTGGTGTTGGTAAGCCTCGTTTTGATTCGGGCAAGAACTTTCCATTTCCATCAATCATTGTGACACCAAGTCCACCCGCATCCGAGTGAGAATCCATGAAATGAATCACTTTTTCGAACGAAGAAGACTGCACAAGAGTGTCAGGGTTTAGCAATACCACATAGTCTGCGTTCGTTTGTTTTATCGCTTGATTGTTGGCAGTAGAAAACCCAACATTTACTTTGTTGGCAATGAGCTTGACTTGCGGAAACGATTCGGCAACCATTTCTACAGATCCATCTTTGGAGTCATTATCAACTACATATACGTCAATCTCCGGAAGGTTGGTAGAATTGTACACGGACTCCAAGCACTGTTTTAAAAAGTACTTGACATTGTAGTTTACTATGATTACGGCTAATTTCACACCCAAATGTAACCGAATACTTTTTTATTACGAAAAAAACCAAGACCTAAAATCATATTAAAACAGAGAGAAATGAATGGGTTAATTCCTTTTTTAATGAAAAAATCAGAATTGGGTGTTCTAAAAACAGGGGGTGTTAATAAAATTTAACCTTAATTTTACTTCAGACCCCCTAAAATGATTTACATTTGTGTATTATTTTATAAAAAAACAAATTCGCCATGGCTCAAACAAGGTTTAGTGCTCTTGAAACTATAAATAGTAGAAAGGCAAAAGAAATGAAAATTACTCCTCAAAAAATTTCTGAAATTTTTGCAAAAGATGTTTTTACTGACGAGAAGATGAGGAATCACGTATCGGGAGAAGTGTTTAAAAGTGTTCAAAAATCAATTAATGATGGAACAAGAATAGATAGAGAAGTAGCAAACCAAGTAGCCAATGCAATGAAAGAATGGGCTGTTCAGCGAGGTGTGACGCACTACACTCACTGGTTTCAACCATTAACAGGTTCTACAGCAGAAAAGCACGATGCGTTTTTTGAAACATCTGAGAACGGAGCAATCGAAAAATTTAAAGGAGAGTTGTTGGTTCAGCAAGAGCCAGATGCTTCTAGTTTTCCTAATGGCGGAATAAGAAATACTTTTGAAGCGAGAGGTTACACAGCTTGGGACCCATCATCACCGGCATTTATTATGGGAACCACTTTGTGTATTCCTACGATATTTATTGCCTACACCGGAGAAGCGTTGGATAATAAGATGCCTTTGTTAAAAGCATTAAATAAAGTAGACGAGGCTGCTACTGCTGTTTGTCAATATTTTGATAAAAACATCAATAGAGTTCAGGCAACACTAGGATGGGAGCAGGAATACTTCTTAATAGATTCTGCTTTGTACAACGCACGACCAGATATTATGATGACAGGTAGAGCATTGTTTGGTCACAAACCAGCCAAAGGTCAGCAATTGGACGATCATTATTTTGGAACAATTTCGGATAGAGTTACTGCTTTTATGAGAGATTTTGAAAAGCAATCTCTTAGACTGGGAATTCCGGTAAAAACGAGACACAATGAAGTGGCTCCAAATCAATTTGAATGTGCGCCTATTTTTGAAGAAACTAATTTGGCAGTGGATCACAACCTCTTGTTAATGGATGTAATGGACAAGGTAGCAGACGAACATAATTTTAAAGTATTGCTTCACGAAAAACCATTTGCAGGTTTAAATGGATCGGGGAAACACAATAATTGGTCTTTGTCTACAAATACGGGAGTTAACTTATTGCAACCAGGAAAAAACCCGAAAGAAAACATTCGTTTTTTAACTTTCTTTGTCAATACAATTAAAGCTATTCACGATTATTCAGATATTTTAAGATCAAGTATTGCAACAGCCAGTAATGACCATCGATTGGGAGGACACGAAGCTCCACCGGCAATCATTTCGGTTTTTATTGGGCAGCAATTGACAAAAATGTTGGATGATTTAGAGAAAAATGTCAAATCTGGAACAATGACTCCAGATGAAAAAACAGCGTTGAAATTAAATATTGGAAAGATACCTGAGTTGATGTTGGATAATACAGATCGTAACAGAACTTCTCCATTTGCATTTACCGGAAATAAATTTGAGTTCAGAGCGGTAGGTTCTACAGCGAATTGCTCCACTCCAATGATTGCACTAAACACAATAATTGCCAAGCAATTGCAAGATTTCAAAAAATCTACCGATGCTCGAATTAAGAAAGGAGAGAAAAAAGATATGGCGATTCTCAAAGAGATTCAGAAACTAATCAAAGAATCTAAAATTATTCGTTTTGAAGGAAATGGTTACGGAGATGAATGGGTGAAAGAAGCTGAAAAACGAGGGCTGTCTAATTTGAAAGACACACCGAGAGCGGTACAAAAAGTGTCGGAAAAGAAATACGTTGACTTATTCTCAGAAATGGGAATATTTACTGAGGTAGAGTACCATGCAAGACAAGAAATTCAATTGGAGATGTACCAGTTACAAATTCAAATTGAAGGAAGAATGCTGGGAGATTTGGCTCAAAACCACATCATACCGGCTGCTGTTAAATATCAAAACTTATTGCTCGAAAACGTAACAGGAATGAAATCTATTTATAGTGAAAAAGAGTTCAAAAATAACTGTTACACTCAGCTAAGTATCCTGAGTGAATTATCTACTCATCTTACAGCACTAAAAAAGAATTTGGAAACGATGCTTAACATGAGAAAAAAGGCAAACAAAATAGAGGATCCATTTAAGAAAGCGGTGGCGTATTGCGATACCGTAAAAGTGCATTTTGACACAATTGCCTACCACGTCAATAAGCTGGAAATATTGATAGATGATTCTATGTGGCCAATGCCAAAATTAAGAGAATTATTGTTTACAAAATAAGAGGAAATCTTAACAAAATGGTAAGGAGGTACTTGAAGCAAGTTACCTCCTTTTTTTATACATTTACTGTTCTATCAAAACATCGAAATTTCTTACATGCACAATTTCTTACCTCTTACCTTTTTTTTATTTTTATCCAGTTTTGGGCTAACTCAAAATACCACAATTAGTGGAATTTTAAAAGACTCTCAATCAGGAGAAACTCTTATTGGTGCAACTATTTTTGTAAATGAATTAAAGCTTGGAGCGTCAACAAATGTGTACGGTTTTTATTCGCTTACAATTCCTTCAGGTTCGTATACCATTACTTTTTCATACATTGGTTACAGAGACGTTACTCAGAAGATAGAACTGAACGAAAGCACCAAAATCAATCAAGAATTAACAAGCTCTGATGTGGTGATAAATGAATTCAAAGTAGAAGCCGAACGAGGAGACGAGAACACGAAAAGCACACAAATGGGTACGGTAGAGTTGGATGTGGAACAGATAAAAAATTTACCCGCATTCATGGGAGAGGTAGATGTGCTCAAAACGATTCAATTACTGCCAGGGGTTCAGTCCTCGGGCGAGGGAAACACAGGGTTTTATGTGAGGGGTGGAGGTCCAGACCAGAATTTAATCATG
This sequence comes from Flavobacteriales bacterium, assembly GCA_965655625.1. GTDB lineage: Bacteria > Bacteroidota > Bacteroidia > Flavobacteriales_D > CAJJDF01 > CAJJDF01. The sequence continues at coordinate 71,815 of CBFHHA010000007.1, forward strand.
CTCGATGAAGCAGTGGTGTACAACGCGGCACATTTATTTGGTTTCTTTTCGGTTTTTAATGCTGATGCTATCAAGAACGTGAATTTGATAAAAGGAGGAATGCCCGCTAATTATGGCGGAAGACTTTCTTCAGTGCTCGATATTTCGATGAAAGAGGGAAACGACAGAAGTTTTCATGGAGCAGGAGGTATTGGACTTATTGCTTCCAGATTAACTTTAGAAGGACCCATTCAAAAGAACAAGAGTTCGTTTATTGTATCTGGAAGAAGAACTTACATTTCTGAGTTGGCTCAGCCTTTTATCAAAGAGGATGCACCCATCAAGGGATCTGGATACTATTTTTATGATTTGAATGCTAAATTGAATTATCAAATTTCGGAGAAAGACAAGCTTTTTTTGAGCGGATATTTTGGTAAAGACGTATTTACCTATGCTCAAGCCGAATCAGGATTTACCATTAATATTCCTTGGGGAAATGCCACGGCAGCATTAAGGTGGAACCATATATTTTCGGACAAACTTTTTTTGAATACAACCGCCATTTATAGTTCTTATGACTTTACATTTGAAGGTAGGCAAGAGGACTTTAGCTTTGGTCTATATTCCGGAATAAGAGATTGGAACATAAAAGCAGATTTTAGTTATTACCCCAATCCTAAGAACACGATCAAATTTGGTGCGAATTACACCTACCATACTTTTATTCCTAATAATGTTACCGCCACACAAGGCAATACTGAATTTGACCTAGGCGGAGCGGTAAGACTATACGCCAACGAGGGTGCAATTTATTTCTTGGATGACATTGAATTGTCTCCTTTGTTAAAATTAAATGCCGGAATCAGGTTATCTAGTTTTCAACACATTGGTCCTTTCAAGAGGTATGTAAAAGACAACGAGGGAAATGTGCTGGAAGAAATAGACTACGAACAATTTCAATCTTTGAAAACATTTGTAAGACCAGAACCAAGGCTAACTGGTAGGTACACACTCAATGAATCCAGCTCTATGAAATTTGGCGCCACTCTCAATTATCAATACATGCACTTAGTATCAGTTGGAGGAAATTCATTGCCCACAGATCTCTGGATTCCCTCTACTGATATTGTAAAACCACAGCAGGCCTCGCAAGTTAATCTAGGTTATTTTAAAAACTTTAAAAAAAACACTTACGAAGCTTCAGTAGAATTGTACTACAAGGATTTACGCAATTTGGTTGAGTTTAAAGACGGTGCAGACCCAAGTGACGGGGTAAATGACAACATTGATAACCAACTAACCTTTGGGCAAGGATACTCCTACGGAGCTGAGCTGTTTGTCAAGAAATCGATTGGGATATTCACTGGGTGGATAGGGTACACTTGGTCCAGAACAATGAGGCAGTTTGATGAATTGAATCAAGGAAAAGAGTATCCGGCAAAATTTGATAGAAGACACGACTTATCTGTAACCGCTAGTTACAAGTTGAGCGAAAGATGGACTTTTGGGGCTATTTTTGTGTATGCAACGGGTAATGCTATTACCTTGCCAGCTTCCAAGTATTTTATCGAAGGGGAACTGTTGGTCGATTATGCTGACAGAAACAGCTACCGAATGGCGCCTTATCACAGAGCAGATATTTCGGCTACCTACGAGGGAAAAAAACAAAAAGAATACAAGGACATAGAAACTGGGGAAATAAGAATGGTGAAAAAGAAGTTTACTTCAAGCTGGAATTTTTCGGTATTCAATCTTTACAACCGAAGAAACCCTTATTTTATTTATTTTGATAGTTCGGGAGGTTTTGCTCAAGGAACATTAGATGTTTCTGCCATTCAGGTTTCATTGTTTCCTATTTTACCCTCAGTAACTTGGAACTTTAGTTTTTAAAAAAATAATAGCTATGAACAACATTGTGCGGATTTTGGTTGTCTTTTCTCTTTTGCTTCTTATGAGCTCTTGTGAAAAAGAAATCGATGTAGATTTACCTCGCCCAGAGGAAAAATTAATTGTGGAAGGAATTATCGAAACGGATCAGTTTCCATACGTAGTGTTAAGTAAATCTACAGGGTATTTTGATCCAACTGATGTCCAATCGGTGGCCAATAGTTATGTTTCAGATGCTGTCATATCTATTTCAGATGGAACAGTAACCAATCAAATGAGTAAGATTTGTTCAAGTTCGCTTTCTGCAGCTCAACAAAAAGAATTGAGTGATTTACTTGGGATTCCGGTAGCACTTTTGAGTAGTTACGATATTTGTGGCTTTGTAGATCTTTCGATGGTGGGTGAAGTAGGTAAGTCTTACACTATTTCCATAGATTGGAAAGGTAATAATTACCAAGGAACAACTCAGCTAGTTGAGCCAGTTTCGCTCGATTCTTCTTGGTTCGAAGTATTTGGAGACAGAGACTCTCTCGGGTTTTTATATGCCGAGATGAGCGAGCCAGCAGCGGAAAAGAACTTTTATAGATGGTTTGCTCAAAGAATAAACTCCTATCAATACGGAAGCCTAAAAGGGCAACAAAAAGATGAAAGCTTTTTACTTCCTTCGAGCTCTGTTTTTGATGATGAATTTGTAAATGGAACCACCTTTGAGTTTGGCTACGGAAGACCTGTTGCCTCCGATAAATTTGACGATCAAGTCCCCGAACGTGGATTTTACAAAGTAGGTGATACTGTTGTGGTAAAGTTCTGCTCGATCGACAAAGGAGTTTTTTCTTTTATCAGTACGGCCGAGGAACAAATTTTATCTACCGGGAGTCCTTTTGCCACTCCTGTGAATGTTCCCTCCAATATTTCGAATGGAGCATTGGGTTTATGGGCGGGGTACAGCCCCTATTTTGACACAATTATTTGCCTTTAATAGGAAGTGAGTGACCGGGTGAATAAAATTTTATTTTGAAAAAGTTTAATCGCGAATATTTTTTGTTGAATTGGAATCTGGAAACTTTTGTTGGAATTCACGGTAACGTTTTCGAGCTTCTACCACAAATAAACTACCTGGATAATTGAATAAAAGTTTTTCATAGGATTCCATCGCTTGTTGAGGTTTATTCAGTTGATTTTCTTGCAATTCGGCCAGTTTGAATAAGGCATTATCACCCAGAATACCATCGCTGTAAGTTGTGATAATCGTTCGTAAGCGCTTTTCCGCCAATTCAAACTCTTGCTTTTTGAAAGCAATTTCATATTTCTTATATTCAATTTCATCGGCCAAGCTATGCGCAGGGTTTCTTTCAAGAATGGAATCGAAAACAGTGATTGCTTGTTTAAATTGGTTTTGAAAAATAAGTAAATCTCCATGAGCAAACTGTTTCATGTTTACTGGAGTCGTATCCATGTTGTAGTTATCAGTAATCAAAAGAGACAAGTCAATAGCATCATTAGATATTAATTTGGAAGTGGAAGCTTTCAATCCATCTAATTGATTCTGAGACCATTCAAAATCTCCTGTGTAATAATAAAGTTTGGCATTTTTGAATTTTGCCTTTGAACCAATAATATCGTGTTTGAATTTTTTTTCAACCTGCATGTACAACAAAGAAGCGTCCCATATTTCATTCTTAAGCATATAAATATCGGCCAATTCAATTTTTACTTCTGCTTGTTCTACAGGAGAAATACCTGGAAAAGAAAGTAATTGTTTGTAAAGAATTTCGGCAGTGTCGATGTTGTGAATATAGAAACCCTCGAGATAGGCAAGTCCCTTTATCATCGGAAATTTATCTGCCAAATCATTGGTGGTGTTTAGAGTGGCAATGTATCTATTTTTTAATTTAAAAAGGTCTTCATTTTTATACGATGCATTCGCAAAAATTTTGCTTTGTAATGTTTGCAGAATAGCTTGTTTTGAGGCGATGTGAGCAAATTCAGAAGGGGCATATTTTTCTATACAATACTCATAGGCAGAAATGGCTAATTCATATTTTTTGTTTGAGTTACAAAGCTGCCCAAATTCATAAATTTTTTCACCTTTTTTTTTGGTTCTTTTGTCCAATGCTTTTACATGAATAAATGCAGTTTCAAAATCATTAGATTGTTGAAATATCCAAATTAACAGGTCGTAGAGCGATTCGTTTTCGGGATTTTTTTGAATCTTTTTTAGAGTTTGTTTTTTTAGAATTTCTACTACTTCTCTATCATCGGTGAAATTAATAGAGCGGGGTAAAAGCATTTTTATCCTCCCCAATTCATTCGAAGATAAGGTGAGCTGATCGAGATAAGTGTCTATCATTTGTTCATAATTTCCTAGCATTCCGTGGAGATTTGCAATGGATATTTTATGATTGGTATTGGTGTGAGTTTTGTCACATTTTTCAAATACTTCTATGGCATTTTGATATTTGAGAACGCGAATAAATTCATTTGCCAAAAGCGTGAATTCGTTCACCGAATTTTTTTTTGACAAATTTTTTATCAGGTTTTCAAAATAATTGATTGCTTTGTGTTTATTGCCCTGCTGCTCATACAGCACTCCAAGTTTTATGTCATAAAATGCCCCGAACTTTTCCGTTCTGGCTTTTTTCTTAGTGATTTTTATCGCTTCATCAAATTCATTTAGCTCTATCAACGTATTTACATACTGGGAATAAACTTCTCGGGAAGAGGAATTGGTATATAATTTTTCGTAATAAAGGTTCGCCTTTTCAAAATCTGCTTGCTCAAAATAGTATTGAGCCATTTGCAAGTCACTGTTTTGAGAAAATGTAATATGAGAAAACCCTCCGAAAAGGATAAGTAATAAACATATTGTTCGAAATAGAGTGTTATTAAGATTTTGGCGCATGAACTTCTATTATTGAATCTAACTGGGGCAAAATTACGCTAGCAAGAGAAATTGTGTTTTGAATGGACTCATTGAAGTTAACAATTTCAGCATTAAGAAGTATCAAGGCGTTTTTTTCTTCACTATAAAATATCAAAGATTCTTCTTTTTCTAGTTTTTCGTGAATCAGGTTCTCTCTTAAATCTTTATACTGCTCAGTAGAATAGCTGTATTCATTTTCAATTTTAGAACTGTTTTCTTTTATTTTTGCCAATTTTTTTACCAATTGTCCACGGGCAATCAACATGATTTTTTCGAAGGTTGTATCGATGACATCGGATTGATAGGTAGATTTTATTCGTCCATACTTCTCGTTCGCAGAATCATGAATAAGTGTTAAGGTATCCACATTTACTGTTTTGTATAAAGCGTAACTAGAATCCATAGTAGAGTATGTCTCATCCAAATCTGCAATTTCTTTTTTGAAAAAAGAAGAGGAAGCAGTGGGTTGAGAACAACTCAATACGACAAGAACTGGGAGGAAAAAATAAATGGCTTTCATCATGATATTGTTTCAAATCTGGTATAAGGAACTAATGCTTTAGGAATATGAATTCCTTCAGCTGTTTGGTTGTTCTCCAAAAGAGCTGCCAAAATTCTTGGCAAAGCCAATGCACTACCATTTAAGGTATGCGCTAATTGAGTTTTCCCCTCTTCGTTTTTAAATCTCAACTTCAATCTATTAGCTTGGTACGTCTCAAAATTTGAAACAGAACTTACTTCTAGCCACTTTTGTTGAGCGGCAGAATATACCTCAAAATCATAAGTAATGGCAGCTGTAAAACCTAAATCTCCTCCGCACAACTTAAGAATACGATAAGGTAACTCTAGTTTTTCAAGTAAGTTTTTTACGTGGTCAATCATACCATCCAGCGCAGCATACGAATTAGCAGGATGTTGAACCTGAACTATCTCTACTTTATCAAATTGGTGCAATCTATTGAGTCCTCTCACGTCTTTTCCATAACTACCTGCTTCTCTTCTAAAACAAGGAGTGTAGGCCGTTAGTTTTTGAGGAAAGTCCTCTTTTTTCAAAATCACATCTCTAAAAATATTGGTCACAGGCACTTCTGCTGTAGGAATTAAATAAAAATTATCTTCGGTAGCGTGATACATTTGGCCTTCTTTGTCGGGTAATTGACCTGTTCCGTATCCAGAGGTTTCATTCACCAGTAAAGGAGGAATAACTTCATTATAACCGGCTTTTTCCGCTTCGTCCAAAAAGAAATTGATTAAAGCTCTTTGTAGTTTTGCACCTTTCCCTTTGTATACTGGAAATCCTGCGCCAGTTATTTTTACACCAAGATCAAAATCAATTAAATCCAATTCTTTGGCAAGCTCCCAATGGGGTTTTGCAGAGGAATTCATTTTCTTCGGTTCTCCAAACTCAAATACCGTTTCATTGTCCTCAGGTGTTAATCCTGTTGGAACTTCACTGTGGGGAACGTTTGGTAATTGGTAGAGAATGGATTCGATTTTCACATCCAATTCGTTGAATTTTTCTTTTAAACCCTGAATTTTGTCATTTAAATCAGTTGTTTCTTTCTTTTTTTCGTTGGCTTCTTCACCTTTTCCTGCTTTAAACAAGTCCCCAATCTCTTTAGAAAGCACATTTCGTTTATTTAACAGCGCATCATTTTTAACTTGAATTTCTCTTTTTTCTTTGTCCAATTCTAAAAGCTCCGAAACTAAATTTTTCGCATCGAAATTCTTAATT
>CBFHHA010000008.1:0-71768 GCA_965655625.1 Flavobacteriales bacterium
TGAATTGGTTAATGTGTCGGTTGCAATGTTATTTGAACTTGTGTAAGTCACTCCATCTATCCAAGTGTAACTGTCACAGGCGGTTTGAACGTCTGTTGCTGTATTTGAGTTATTGATTGTTAAATTCAAAGTCACAACTGAATCGCAGCCTTGTGAATTGGTTAAGGTATCGGTTGCTGTGTTATTCGAACTTGTGTAGGTCACTCCATTTATCCAAGTGTAACTTTCGCAAGCAGTTTGAACGTCTGTTGCTGTATTTGAGTTATTGATTGTTAAATTCATCGTAACAATACTATCACAGTCTAAATTATCTAATAGTGTATCTTCATAAATTCCCGAAATAAGGTAGTTTTGATTTGTTTGACTCCAATAAAACGAATGACAAGATTCGATGTTTGTATCTATTTCAATATAACTATTCCATTCAATATTAAATCCGCCCTCTTCCAAACCACCGTCTGAGTGAAACACAATAAAAACATTACCTGTAGAACTGACTAAAGTATTTGGCGGCAAATTATTATTACAATATTTTCCGAGTAAAACACCTCCCGAATTTGTACCATCATACACTTCAAGGTAATCATAATTACAAATCGTACCAGTTGAGCCTGATTCTACATCAAAAAAATTAACTGTAAGCTCAATTCTAGTTGAGGCAACTGGTGAAATTAAAAATGTACTGGTTTGATTGGCAGTATAATTCGCACTATTTCCTCCGTCATCGATTAGTATACCTTTGCAGTTAGCAGATGTCAAGGATGAGTTTCTCGTTAATATAGTTGAACATACAATAGTTGTATCAATCGATACATTTTCAAGTTTGGTTAACGTATCTTTTCCACAAGCACCACCTTCAGCGAATAATGTAACATGAAAAGGACCAGAGCCTGACGTATAAGTATGCAATGGGTTGTTTGCAGAGCTAACGTTTCCATCTCCAAAGTCCCAAGAATAACTTACCGCATTGTTACTTAAATTTCTGAATGCAACTGTATGAGGTAGTTTACAGCCTATTGAATCAATCGTCTGGAAATCTGCAATAATACCTGGAATGTAAGCAGGTCCAACTCCCACAGCATACCAAGCATTTGTGGTAGCGATAACCTCATTAGAACAGGGACCATATAAATCCGTAGCTGCCATAATTGAGTAAAATCTCGCATCGGAAAACTGAGAATTTCTTCCTAAATAAACAGTTAAATTTCTAAAAGCAATTTTCGAAGCTACATCCAAACCTAACCCAGATACTGAATAGGCATCCCCGTTATCGTTCACTCCGCTTCCTCCATTTGCCAATAAATAAAACCAGTAGTTTTGAACTCCGCTGTTGGTATGAACTCCTCCATAATCTGAAGTTCCTAGATAGTAATTGATTCCTAAATAAGTATCTGGATCACCTTTTGCTTTTGGATTTGACATGGACCTGAAATAATTGCCACCTGACGCGAAGATTTCATCACCAATTTTCCAATCTGCCTGTGTGGGTCGAGCCCAAAAATCGATGGCTAATCCAAAAATATCACTAAACGATTCGTTTAATGCACCTGATTCGAAGGCATAAATAAGATTCGCTGTTTTGGAAGTAAGTCCATGAGAAATTTCATGTCCTGCAATAGCCAGAGTGGTCAGTGGTGTTATGGATGTACCATTTCCGTCACCGTATGTCATTCGAGTTCCATCCCAAAATGCATTAATGTAATTATTATCGTAATGAACATAACTTGATAGCTTAAATCCTAGCCCATCAATACTATTTCGTGAATGTACATTCCAAAAATAATCATAGGTCATTTCGGCTCCCCAATGCGCATCCAAGGCATAGTGATTGTTGTTAGTCGTAGAAGTCCAAATGTTGTTACTATCAGTAAAATCTACTGAACTCCCATACGACTTTCCGTTATTCATGTCATATGTTTCAATTCCATTTCCTCTTCCCGATTCTCGCAGCCTGTATTGAAAAGTAGAAATGGAGTCTGCTTGGATCGGTCTAGTTCCACTATAACCAGTATGGGCTGTTCCTGTAACATCTGCATGGTGAATATCTTGATTGATGAATACCACCCTTCCATTTTTTGCATCAACATAATAATCTGCCCGGCTTATAGGTTCATGCGCATAAATATTGAACTTATAAGCTAAAATAAGTTCATTTTGTAGGAATAAATAAACCAGTTGACCTTTGGGATAAAACGTCTTGTTTGGGTCTTGATGCAATTCTTTGATGAATGCTTCTTCTTCAGGCAGTTCCCATTTATACATCTTTGCATTGATATGATTCAAGGCAGATTTCAAGGCAGATTTATTCGTCAAAATGGAAAAGAAATTTGATGGAACTTGTGAGACTAAATTTCCACTTAACTTTCTAATGTTCCCATTTTGACTATGAACGGTAACAAAGTTTAACTCACAAGGAATTGAATTAATAAATTGTTGAAACTTTCTATGAGTAACCCCTAATTGATCTGTTTCTTTTTTGATTTGTTTCAATTGAAATTTAGTCTTACTGAAAGAGTTCAGTAATGTTTCAATTTCTGATAATTCAGGTGAATAGGTTGGATTAAACTCGATGAATCCAGGAATAGTATTTCCCTCATTAATGAAATTTTGGCTTGAATGAGATAATATTAAGTCTATTCTTTCCTTATTATTTTTTTGGCCATAAGTAAACGAACCAATAAAAATTAGTAGAATAAAATAAAGTCGGTGTGGCTTAAACAAATAACTCATAAGAATGAAAAAAAACCGGTATCTTTTCTACAAACAATTTCAAATCTGTTCACACAAAAATAAGAAATTTGTTTAGCTGATGTTGAATTTATTTTCCGGTCCTCGAATGGAAGGTAGAAACATTCCTTTAAAAAAACAATTTAACTACCAAACTTCATTTTTTGAGCACCTTTAAAGCAATTTTGATAACACATAACTCAAAAAATCGTTTTTGACTCATCGTTTTGAAAGTGATTCACCTCCTATTTTTTAATCAACTAATAGAATAAGTATAAAAAAAACAGTCAATCTCACTTTCTTGTATATCCATCTTATTTGATTCTTAACTCGCAAACAACCTAATTCATATAGACAAATAAGAATTAATTTGGGTAAAAATTATTTTTTTGGTTCTGTGTCTGGGCATCCGTTAACTCCTCCAGGAATTTCGGGACAATTATCTTGAGAATCTTCAATTCCATCTCCATCTGTGTCCGGGCATCCGTTAAATTTCTCAAGTCCAAATATATCGGGACAGGTGTCAATTTCGTCACTTACTCCGTCTCTGTCTCTGTCTCTTTTTGCCCTTCCAATTGTTAAATTTACACCCGCATGAATGTGTGTTTTATGACTATTAGTCGGATAGGCGAATTGGGTAGTTCCATTGTCATTAAAAGCAGTTAAATTACCCGCAAATAGATTATCGGTGATGGCGTATACTTGAATAGGGCCTAAATTTAAACTTAAACCCAAACCAAGATTATTATACCCTCCATTTACCATCGAATAAGAAATGGAAGTGTTGAGCCATCTCCCTACACTTTGATTGTAAGATAGCGTTAGTGAAGGTCGAAGCAGTTGATTATAAAACTCAGTCTGAAACAAAATCCCTGCCTTACCACTTGAATTTTTACCGTCAAATAATTGGTAAGTTCCACCAAAATGGATTCTTGCCATCAACATTTTTATGTATGCCTCATTATTTTGTGAATACCCCACTTCCTCTTCAAATGCAACTTGTAGTCTTTGAACTGCGGCATTCAGTGAATCATTGGAAGCAGAATCTGGAGCATTTACATATTCTGTCAAATTAATTCCTGTAAAAGTAAAAGATGCTTCACTTGAACCAACATTAAAATTATTTGATTTCCAATTAATAAACCCAACATCCACAAGGCTCGCATTCAAATTAATTTTGTTGGATAGCTGATAAGTAATCCCTAGGTCAATTACTCCACCTAAATTTGAGTTATTAAGTAGATAATCGACTACTTGACCGTTATTGATGTCACTAGCTGTATCAAACCCCGAAGATCTGACGTCAATCTCTCCATTAAGTTTCCAGTCATAGTTGTTTGGATTTGTTTGTAACTGAATGGTATTTATTTTTGTCCAAACATTCGATTTACCGACTAAAAATTTAACCTTAGCACCTAAACTTAATTTATCAGAAAACTGTCTTTGCCAGCCTACTCCAAATTCTCGATAATGAGAAAAGTTAATTCCCGTATTGCTAAAATCCAATTCACCGTTATGTTCTGCAAAATTGGCATTTCCGTAGAGAGGAAGCTCCAAAAATCCGCGAGAAAAATTCATTCTTGTGAATATATTCTCAGTGATATTAAAACTGAAATAATTCTTTTTTATTTGAAACCCCAAAGAGAACAAATCTAATCTGACAGAAGCTCCTAAGTAATTATTGTTTTTAATTTTTTTCTTGAATTCATCTATCGCCAAATAGGTTGTTCCGTCTCTTGTGTCGAATAGATTAGCGGGAGTAAATGTTGTATTGAGGTGATCAAAATAAAGAGAAGAAATACCAGGCAAACCAATGTTTACTTTTGCTTTTGGTTTAAATGCGGGATTTAGATACAAGTTCTGTGGTACATTTTCCATGTAGTACAACGTTAAATCTTGTTGTCCGTAACTCAAACATGTAATTAAAATAGATAGGTTAACTAATATCTTTTTCATAATTCTTATTTTCAGGTACTAGTTTAAAGAAAGGGTTAAATCAACTTTTGCCGATACTTTGATATCAATATAATCTTGAGGGAAAAACTTAACATTTTTTAAAGCAGCGTTCTCGATGGTATTGAATTTTGCAGAATACAAAATCTTAGCTTGATTATTAGCTAATAATCCCTTGTATTGCTCCTTCGTAAGAATTACATCCAAGGTTTTCTTACCGGGAGAGGTAACTCTTCCATAATTAACATCAGAAGTTGGAACCGAAAAGTTGACCGTTCCCGCTTCCAGTATTTCTTTTGAGCCTGCCACAAAAAGAGAATCCAATACATTGTTGTTGTCATCCAAAAAGTAGGCTTGAATGGAAGTTGAAACGGGGATTCCATTTGTAACCAAAAGCCTTAGGGTTAGTTTATTCAGATTATCAGCATCGCTAGAATCTATACCTAAGACATCTTGGAGTTTGGTTGAATTGGTATCATTAAGTTCGAAACCGTCTGCTCTCCCATCCAATGGAACCAAAAATTTAGTATTTGCCCAAAGTCGAGAGTCCTCTGAAAAAAAGTTTTTAGTAATCCCTCCAGGATTTAATTCAACCGAGGATGTAAAAGCTAATTTACTTGGCATTTCATTCAATACATCTGTAATGGTAGGAGAGGTATTTGAATTATCTATCGTGTGATTGGTTATGGTAGAATCTCCTCTGAAGTTTGCCTTTGTAATGGTTGGGAAAGAGGTCAAACCTGGTCCGCCAATATTTTGATTTACCGTATTGTCTGGGGCAGAAATTGAAGTGAATTGGGCATCAAAAGTAACTCCGGTGGAATTAAAAAGCTCTAATTCTATTCTCGGATTGGCTAAACTGACAGATCCACCAAATGAATTTTTAAAAATATCGTATTCCACCGTATCTGATTCTGTGATTGTTCGATTACCAAAATACCCATGTACGATATCAATTTCTGACAAAACAAATCCGCTATTAAATGAAATTGATTCAGCAGTTGTAGCGATGGCAGCTCCTTTGGTTAACGTAGTATTGAAATTAAATCTCAATGTATTATTAGTAGTACCGCCATCCGTCAAATCAATTTTATATCCCGAAAGAGAGAGATTAATTACCTGCGTGATTGGTGTTGTACCTGTATAGGTTAAAGGTATTGTGTCTGTATAAATTCGACCACTTTTTATCAAAGAAGGAATAGTTAACACAATAGAAATATCATGTGAGTAAGAGGAAGAAACTTGTATGGATAAACTTCCATTTTTTATCAGGATTGAATCGATTTGTTCGGATGCCGGAACTGTGAAAGCCTCTGCATTACTGCTAGAAAAACTGTAAGTTGTTCCTGTTGGAACAATATTAAAAGCTGACACCTCAGTTGCACTCATAGAAGTAGAAGAGGAAACTGATTGGTTGGCAATATTAAAAAAATCGCTAAGTCTTAAATCTACTGATTCGCTTTGAAAAACAAATTCTAGTAGCCCAGTGGTTGGATTTACCATTAAAAAACGATTTGATTGATTAGTTAACCTACTCAATGGCATGGTTACATTTCCTATGGGTAAGGCAAAACTTGGATCAAAGGGATCTGAATTAACTTTTTGTAACTCGATTTCTTCTTTGATGCAACTAGATAATAAAAGAAGAAGAATTAAAAATTTTATCGTTTTTTTCATATTAAAAATATTGGTTTAGCTCATATTTGGCAAGACAATTGGAATCTAAAAGATCTATTTCAAAAACATTAATGGTACAAAACTAAAAATATTTTTAGTTGAACAATTGAAAATGAATCAAATTAATAACGCATGAATTGACACTATAAAGATAGTTCTATTTTAGCGCCCAATTGAACAATAAAAAAGAAATGAAAACGCTGTTGAGTGAATTATAATTAAAAACGAAGACTCTAAATAAATGCTGACAAACAGAGAAAAAAATAGCTGTTAGAACAAGTAACATTGAGTTGAAATTACCAATCAAAATGTGATACTAAAAATTAGAATCACATGGGTAACATAGCAATTAGTTGATTTAGCGCTTATTAAACTTCACAGTTCTGTTATATAAAAGCTCTCTCCTTTCATCGATAGGTATAATTCCCAGATTTTAAATTAGAAACATCTATAACACTCTCGTTCTTAAATGGAATTACAGTTTAACCTTATGCCTTGATTTCAATTCCAAAAGAATAAAAAATCAAAGATTCAATGTTGAATTGTGAAGTTGGATTTGGATAAATGATTAGGTTATTGTATTTTGTACAATAATTAAATTTACCCCTATGAAAATAAAACTTTCACTTTTCAGCCTTTTTTTGATTTCTCTCGGATTTGGCCAAAGTCTGCCCATTAATTTTGAGAGCACTGTCACTACCTCAAATTTTATAAACTTCGATGGAGGAACATCGATTGTCGTTGCTAACCCCAGTAAAACGGGAATTAATCTTAGTGATTCTGTAGGCCGAATGGTCCGAGATAGCGGCCAAATATGGGCAGGAAGCAAAATTGCCTTAAGTTCAAATCTTAGTTTTTCCGTACTAACCAAATTATCCATGAAGGTATACACAACAGCTCCTGTAGGAACCTTGGTTAAACTCAAATTAGAAAGTACTACTGGAAGCGGTTCTGCGGAGGTAAATACTTTAACCACTGTTTCGGGAACATGGGAAACACTGGAATGGATTTTTGCAGGAACTCCTAATACTTTCAACGAAGTCGTTTTTATGTTTGATTTTGGTAATTTGGGTGATGGATCTGCCAACTCCACATTTTATTTTGATGATATAGAGCAAGTTGTTGGGCCACCAGCTCCAAGCTTACTTTCATTACCACTCACTTTTCAGACAGGAGAAGTAAGTTCCGATTTTCTTGATTTTTCAGGTGCTGTTGGTTCAGTTATTAACAATCCGCAAATGTCTGGTATCAATACCAGTTCCAAAGTTGGAGAAATCGTTCGTTACGGAGGAGATATCTGGGCAGGTAGTAAAATTATACTTGCAACACCTATCAATTTTGCCACCAATTGGATTATTTCAATGAAAATATATACCACTGCCCCTGTGGGAACTAGACTTAAATTAGAATTAGAGGGAGCTTCTGGGATGATAACTTTGGATGCACTTACAACACAAACTGGTGCATGGGAAACGATAACCTGGAATTTTCATAATCAAACAGGAACATATAATAGAATGGCTTTTTTATTCGATTTTGGTGTTGTTGGCAATGGAACTGCCGCCTCAACATTTTTATTTGATGATATAGAACAACTTTCAGGACCAGCTTTGCCAATCCCCTCACCGGCAACACTGCCAATAGATTTTGAATCTAGTGTTATTACCTCTGATTTTCAAAACTTCTTTGGCGGGTATTCTACAGTAATTCCAAACCCTCAAATGACAGGAACAAATACGAGTGCCACAGTAGGAGAGTTCGTTAGAAGTGGAGGACAATCTTGGGCTCAGAGTAAATTGATTTTGAGTGATAGTATGGACCTATCAACAAAAAGCGCAATTTCGATGAAAGTGTTTACACATGCTCCCGTGGGTACTCTATTAAAACTAAAAGTTGAGAGCACAGGTTCTGGAGCTGCCAATGAAAAAAATGTGTTAACTACGGTTTCTGGAAGTTGGGCAACTTATGAATGGGATTTTTCTGGAGACCCACCTGTGTATAATGTTTTAACCTTTATGTTAGGTTATGGAACACCAAATACAGCTGATTCTTTAGCTACCTATTTAATAGATGACATCAAGCAAACTGCTCCTGGAGGAACTTTAAGTTTGAATAATTTAAATAAGGATGAATTGATTCAGATTTATCCAAATCCCTCAAATTACTTAGTAAACTTTAGGTCACAAGAGGAAAAAATAGCCTCTGTGGTTTTATATAATGTATTGGGCAATCAAGTTGTTTCGGTAAATCCAACAAATAAGCTGTATGTAAATGTAGATGTATCCGATCTACCAAATGGATTATATATTGCAAAAGTAACGATGCAAAACAATAGCGCTGTGAGAAGTTATAAATTATCCGTAGAACATTAAGAAAACGTATAATTATTGACTGAGTATAAAATTATTACAAAAAAAACCAAACTTACATCAAGGTTATTGTAAAATTTACATTAACTTGTGTACTTAAAAAACTATTATTATGAAAAATACATTGACAAACAAACTATTGGCTTTGGCCTTTCTTACCATTACTGGTAATCTTTGTGCGCAAAATGTTCCTATTGATTTTGAAACGAGTGGGAACGGAGCATCTTGGACTTGGACGGTTTTTGAGAACACAACAAACCCTCCCCTTTTGATTATAGATAATCCTGATAAAAGTGGAATCAATACTTCGTGTAAAGTTGCTCAATTCACTGCACTTCAATCAGGAAATCCATGGGCTGGATGTGAAAGCTCACACGGATCTGGTCTTGGTTCCTTTATGTTGGATACGAACACAAGCACCATAAAAATAATGGTTTGGAAATCAGTTATTAGTGATGTAGGTATTAAGTTAGTTACTCCTACGGCAGCAGCACTTCCAGAAATTAAAATTCCAAATACATTAACCAATCAGTGGGAACTGATAACTTTCGATTTTTCTGGCTACATCGGACAAGGTCCTTATGCTACAGAAATGGTGGATCAAGTAGTGATTTTTCCTGATTTTAACTTGGCGGGAAGAACCCAAGACAACATTTGTTATTTCGATAATGTTTGGGGGGTAGATTCTGTTACTCAATTATGCAGTGGAGTTTCAATTAATGAGTCAGAAAAAATGAACTTCAACTTTTACCCTAATCCTACCACAGATGCAATAACAATAGAATCTGAATCAGTAATCGATGGAATATCCATTTATGACATAAAAGGAGCTGTTGTAGCAACAGAAAAAACGTCTAGCAAAGTGGTTTCAATTGATGTAAATGAATTGATAAGCGGTGTGTATTTTGTGGAAGCTAAGATTAATGACCAATTAGTCAGAAAAAAACTTATCAAAGAATAACATAAATAAGCTGTTCTCTCACATTATTTCAATAGAGAAAATCATGAAATGATTACAGTGGAACAAAACATGTATTGAAAAAGGCCAATCTCTTCAGATTGGCCTTTTTTTTATGCTATCGGGAAATCATCGATAAAAGAATCACAAAGGAAGTTAGAATAAAAGTGAACTAAAGTAAAATGAGTCTATTGAATAGAAACAGAAGAATCTTACTATCAATTATGACTTCACAAATTTAACTGAATAACTTTTACCTTCTATCTGATAATTTAGAAAATATAGTCCTTTTGGCAGTGTATTCAATCCATTTATTTTCAATTTATTGTGTTGAGTATACGTTGGGAAACTTTTAATCCATTTTCCTTCTTTTGAAAATAAATTAAACACAACTTGATTTGTATTAGTTGCCTTAGTTTCTATAGTTAGCTCATCCATAACCGGATTTGGGTAAAACACGGGGGAGTAGTTTATATTTTTTTCCGAAATAGAAAGCCGAGGTTCTTGGTATATTCTAATATAATCTACACTCATTGTATCTTCCGAAAAGCTAGAAGCAATTCTGGGTTCAATAGCGATATTCAACAATATATATTGTTCAGCATCAAAAGGCCACGTACTAGCATCCTTTACACCAGGATTATATACATAATGAACTACACTATCTACGCTAAATACCATTTTCTCGCTTGTCCACTCTAATGCATACACATGAAAATCTGTTGAGACCGTACTAATTGTCTGTCCACCATGATTTACAGTAGCACCAAAACTAGAGGGAGTGTGTAGGGCACTTTGAACAAAATTTTGATTTGCTCCCCAGTGCTCCATGATATCAATTTCGCCACAAGCTGGCCACCCAGTTGTGCCATATCCTTGAGTTTGCCAATAGGCACCTGTCTCTGAAATATTTTTTCCCAACATCCAAATTGCTGGCCAAGTTCCAACACCAGTAGGTAATTTTGCTCTTACTTCTACCCTTCCATATTTAAACGCAAATTTTGAATTAAGCCTTGCTGATGTAAATTGCTTGGTGTGACCTTGGTCTGTAAAAGTTTCTCTTTTTGCTATTAAATTCAATTTCCCCCCTTCCATTGATGAATTTACCATCCTGTTGGTGTAATGTTGTATCTCTCCGTTAAACCAACTTCCACCAGAAGGTAGCTGAGTTTGATGAAACCACTTCAAATTACTTATTGCACCGTTCCCATTAAATTCATCCGACCAAACTAATTGACTAAAAATAGAGGTAGGAACAGTATCGTAATATTCAAAATCATCAAAATAAGCTAGTGCTTGATCGGTATTATTTTCACCATTTACTTGAATAAGAATTCTATTTAAATCTGTCCGTAACACGGGAGCAGGCGAAGCAGCATCCAAATTGATGTAGGGATCTGTATCAAAATTAAACGTAACAGTTTGCCACTGGTTAAGGGAAATGTTTTTTATGATTTCTGTTTGAGTTGACCAAGGAGTAGAAGAAGAACCATTTTGTAATTTTAAAGACACCTGGTTATTTTGAGTTCCAGTAATCCCGGAAGAAGGAACATATATTTTAATTGAAAAAATATGATTAATGGACAAATTAAGATTTCTTCCTACATCCAACCTTACATTTGCGAATTGACCTCCAACATCGTGATATTTTAATACTTTACTAGATGTATTTATACCTGTAGAATAAGGATTGTTAAAATTTGTGTCGATCTGACAGTTATCGCCTACCCAAGTTGAAATCCCTGTTCCAGTCTCAAAATTATCGATGATACTTTGAGAGTAAGAAAAATTGTTAAATAGGAATAGAAAAACGAATTGAAATAAAAATATGGATTTTTTAATCATGTGGAATATAGTTATTGTCTAAAATACAAAAACCTAAATTACAAAAAAATAAATGAATTTTCTCTCCTCCTACCACTTTAGAAAATAATTTTAATTTCTAATTCGAGATAGTTCATTAATAAAAATTATGATTCATTATTCTTTGCCAAACCTCATCTTGTTTGAAGTTTAAACCCGCATATTTTTTATGTAACTTATTCCCATTTTACTAATAAAAAAAAATAACAGGATTAGACACTTTATTGTACGTTTTCATAAGTGCCTTTAACTCTTAAAAAATTATCATATACTCCTAGTCCAATATAAATTTATTCCAAATTCCTCAAGCCAAATGAACATCCACTTTAATTAAAAAAATCATCTTTTAATGTTTTTTGGCTCAAAATATTCGCTAATAATTACATCATTCCATTTTATTTAGTACCTTAAAGTAAAAATTACAATAAGGGATGATAAAAATAGCAATTAATGGTTTTGGTAGGATAGGGAGATTAGCATTTCGCATCGCCATAAAAAGAGAAAATGTTCAGATAGTGGCGATAAATGATTTATTGGATGTAGATTATTTAGCCTATTTATTAAAATATGATTCTGTTCACGGTAAATTTGATGGAACAGTTGAAGTAAAAAAAGGACAATTAATAGTAAATGGTAATGTAATTAGAGTTTCATCAGAGAGAAACCCGGAAAACTTAAAATGGGATGAGGTGAACACTGATTTTGTAATAGAATGTACTGGAATCTTCAAAACCATAGAAAAAGCTACTTTGCATATCAAAGGAGGCGCAAAGAAAGTTATTATATCAGCCCCCTCTCCTGACGCTCCGATGTTCGTTATGGGGGTAAATCATACAGATTTAAAAGAAAGTGACACTATATTTTCTAATGCTTCGTGTACAACAAATTGTTTAGCACCTATTGCCAAAGTAATACATGAAAATTTTGAAATTACAAGTGGCTTAATGACCACTATACACGCAACAACGGCTTCACAAAAAACAGTTGACAGCCCATCCGTAAAGGATTGGAGAGCAGGTAGATCAGCTTTACATAATATAATTCCTTCTTCGACTGGTGCGGCAAAAGCAGTTGGAAAAGTAATTCCTGCATTAAATGGAAAGTTAACAGGAATGGCATTTAGAGTTCCAACTATGGATGTTTCTGTAATAGATTTAACGGTTAATATTGCAAAAAGTGCTTCCTATGAAGATATTTGTAAAGTAATAAAAGATGCTTCTGAAAATCAGTTGCGGGGAATTTTGGGTTATACAGAAGATTCAGTGGTTTCACAAGACTTTATAGGAGAAACCTGTACTTCTGTTTTTGATTCAAAAGCTGGAATATCAATAAATGATCATTTTGTCAAAGTGGTTTCTTGGTACGACAATGAGTATGGCTATTCTTCAAAAATAATTGATTTGTTGGAATATTCAGCTTCCCTATAAGGCAAAGTGCTAATTTCTATAATTAGTAATTCAATTCCTTCCAACTATTAAGTTTATTTTCAATATTTTTTTTTTCAAAGTAGCTCTAACAGCTAAATCTAACAGCTAAAAACAAAAAACTCCAAGAGTTTAAACTCTTGGAGTTTTAAATATATCTTTATAAAAATCTGTAATGGTTTTTTAGGACGTCACACTAGAACAATCAAAAATTAGGTTGTAACGATTATTAATATTCTATTTTTGGAGCCTTTTTGGTAACACAGATCTGTTTCTAAAAAATTAAGATTTTCTTTTTTCGTCCTATTCCTCTTTAATGAATTTTTTTTATTCCTACTGTTCTATTGTTTTTACCTTCGAATAAAATCAAATAATAATTATTTCCTACATTAAGATTATCATACAGCCGAAAACAAAAAAGACCTAATTTAAAATAAGGAAAATAATCATTCGAATGTTATCGTAACTTGACCATCTCCGTTAGCAAAACTATATCCTTGAGTATGTGTAACATTTGTTGCAGATGGATCTGTATAAGATGATCCTCCTCCTCCTCCTCCTCCGGCATCTGAACCGTTAGAGTCTCCTCCTCCTCCTCCTCCATAATAACCTCCTCCTCCTCCACCTCCGAATCTACCGTTGTTACCTCCAGTACCACCTATACCAAATATACCACTAGTACTATTGTAATTTACACTCACACCACCAGTAGTTTGATTTCCACCATTACCGCCTATAGCACCACTGCTTCCATTTCCATTTGGCCCTCTTGTTAGTCCAGGATTTGAAGCACTTTGATTTGTTCCGCCTGCTCCACCTGTTGATCCGTTACCTGCAGTAGTTCCTCCGCCATGTCCTCCATCACCTCCAGGTTGAGATTCTCTTCTTTGAACACCTCCGCCTCCGCCTCCGCCAGCTACATAAATTCTATTTGACAACGCAGTTGCGTTAATTCTAATATCAGTTGCACCTCCACCTCCACCTCCACTGGTACCTCCCGGATCACCACCTCCGTTCCAACCACCCTGCCCATTCCCGGGCGTCCAAGGATTATATACAGGTTGATAAGTTGTACCTCCTGAATTTACAGTAGAACCACCTTTTCCACCTACATAAACATAAAATGTAGTCCCACTAGTAACATTATAAGTTGCCTGAACTCTTCCACCTAAACCACCACGACCATTCCATGAAGTTGATCCATGTCCTCCTTTTCCTCCATAACCATCTACCACAATTTTTGTTACTCCTAATGGAACCGTAAAACTTTGAACTGATCCTGTGTAGTTAAAAGTTATGGCTGCACTGGACACGTTTACAGTTAGGTTACCACTCTGTCCTCCAAAAGAAACAGCAAATACAGCAGAACCACTTGTGGCGGGTGTTCCCGAAATCGTAAACAACAAAGAATCACTTCCATTAGCCAAAGTACCGCTTGACAAAGTGGCTGTCATTCCAGTAACGCCAGTTGATGAAAAACTTTGAGATGTATAGTCTCCACTATTTCCTCCTGTGTAAGGTATGTTTACAGTAACACCACTTGCTACTTGATTTTCTATAAGACCCCCTAACTGATTACCAGAACTAAAGTTTAAAGAAGTAACAGTAGCTACTCTACTCTGATTACTGCCTCTACATTTGCAAGGAATTGTAAATGTAGTTTGAGAATAAAATAATTGTACTGATGTTAAAAAAAGAACTGATAATAAAAGGTGTTTCATTGGGTTTAAGGTTTATTTTTTTGATTTGCCAAAAACAAAATTATCATAAATATAGCTTTATTTTTGTTAATCACCTACTCCCAAAAGGAAATTAATAAAAAAGTTAGTATGTTACCTACAATAAAAAAAAATTACAAAAAAATGATATTTCATTCCAATTTAATAAAACTAACCATTTTTATTCGGTCTTTTATTGGAATAAAAAATTCTTTAATTGCGCAAGCTTGGAGTAAGTCTTTTACCGCTGGGGTTATCGATTCTAACGGAAGTTTACTTGGGGGTTCGGAGGTTTTACAATTAGTGTCTCACTAGAACGATCAAAAATTAGGGTGTAACTATTGTAAATCCTCAGATTCTATATTTTTGGTATTACTTTGGTAACACAAAAATCACTTTTCCCTCTAACCAAAAACCACTCTACCCAACTATCCATTTGTTTTACCGAATTATATTTTGACAATAAATTCGATAATATTGATGTAAAAGAACGAAGAAGAACAAAAGACGGATAAGAATAAAATTGAATTTGGAATATTTTCAACATGGAGGTAATTATTGATTTGCCTTATTTAATGAGTAGGCAGTTAGAGCAAAAATCAATAATAAGATTCCATTAATTATTATATAACTTGGAATTGAAAATGTAAAAGAAGAAAATATTAAATTACTTATTAGTGCTATTGTAAAGAAAATCCCTGAAACAACGCGAATATTTGTGGTTGTTCGTGGTTGTTCAAAATTAACTCCAATTGCAATTACTAAAGTCATGGCAAGAAAAACAAAGCTTCCCAAACTCAATATTATTTTGTTTTCGCTATTGTGAAAACTATATAAACCGTAAGCAATAAGTCCGCTTATCGCTATGGCTATAATTGTTTGTACAACATTTAATTTCATAATCTTATTTTTTTTGTTGAAAAGGTGGAGGTGCTAATGCGACCAATTTTAAAACCTCAGGAACTTGTTCTGCCATTTTCCAACTTGGCAAAGAAGGCATCCAAACATAAGTTTCTTTTAAAACTTTCTTTTCGGCTATTAAACGGGCTAATTCCTGTTCAGAAAAAGGTCCTGCTTGCTTGCCTTCAATCATTGCATAGAAAAAATTTTCTTTTGACTTTTCCATTGAGTTCATTGCACCTGGAATGTGCATATTCGACATTGATTGGTTCATGGTTTTAACCATTTGCTGAGCTACCGCCATACCCATACCAAATTCAACTAATCGATCCATCGAAAAAAAACTGCTATCGTCCATAATTTTGAAATATTATTTTATTTTAAGGCATATCTTCTGTGCCGTACAAGTGAATATGTCCCATGTCACACCTATTAAATCTATTTCTTATTTTTTTGTAGCCTTTTATTAAACCATATTTTTGTAATGCAATAACTGCGTATTCTGAACAACTTGGCTTATAAATGCAATCAGGAGTAAATTTTGTAAAATACTTTTGATAAATACGAATTAAAAATATTAGTAAAGCTTTCATTATTTCATGCCATTAGTATAAACTGTTTTGTAAGAATATTCCTGACCATATAATAATTTATCTAACCATGACATCTTACGTTTTAAAGCAAATGTAACAGGAACTTTGGTTATAAAGTCTTCCTTAAACTTCTTCAATCTTTCTCTTTCTTCCTCCGTTCTTGATTCTTGTGAATTATAATCATCCGAATAGATTAATTCTAGTTTTTCAATATTTTCCTTTGTAAGAATATTCGAACCAATAATAATTTCTTTATTCTTTTTGAATAAAAAACCAATTACAGGAATTGAAGCAAGTAAATCTCGTATAATAGCTAATAACCCCTTGACTTCTGGGAAATACCATAAATCAAAACGGCTTAAATAAGTCTTGTTACCCTTGTTTTCTCCGTGTAATTGATTGATTTTTAAGTCACTATTACTTGAAAACAATAAACCTTGAGAATACATTTCTTTAAAAGACGGTATATCGATCATCTTTTCGAAGCCTAAATGACTATCAACTATTCTATCAATATCTTCCGAAAATTTTTCTTGAATTATCTCTTTGTTTTCTTTTATTAGATTACTTAAAGATATCGATTCTAATGATTCAAAAATATAGTCGTCCGTCTCTCTATTGAAGATGTTTCTCAATTTGAAGTGTTTGTTTAATGCTTGAACGTCCGATTCGTTTTTTTCGTTATTCAAAAAATTAAGTTTTTGAGAATTGTCACCACCTTTTGAAGAACATCCCAAACCTTTTACATTCTTACAGCCAGGTAGTTTCACGTTGCAGCCAGGTAGGCCAACTTTACAACCAAGTTTTTTAGGGTCGAGTTTAATTAGTGGACCCAAGTAAACTTGATACTGTGTTTTTTTGTCTGTCTTGGTGAAGCTGTAAACGCCATGTAAACCACCTAAATCTTCGACGTTCTCAACATACAGATTGTGACCAAACACTTTGTCTGTTTCAATTTTATAACTCTGTTCTCCAAGTACGTTAAATTTTTCCGAAATATTTTTTTCGATAAATTCTTTTTTAGATAATTTTTTGTTGAATTCTTCGACTCTTTTGAAAGAATTGCAACATGATCGAGTAATTTCTTCTTGTCTATTTAATACAATTATTTTCTTCATAGCGATTATATTTATTTTTTATTGATTTTTTATTGATTGAAAGGAGGTGGTGGTGGCGGAACTACTCCAAACAATGAGGATAATTCCTGTACATTACCTGCCAATTCCCAACCTGCCATACCTTGTTTCCATACATAAGTGTCTCTTGTAATTTGACCACTTTGTACCATCTGTTGCAATTGTTGCCAACCAAACGGACCGCTTTGCTGACCATTTACTGAAACATTATATTGAACTTGAGGTGGAGGAGGCGGAGTTTGTTTTTGCTCATTCATTCCTTGCATCATCCCACCGACAGCACCTGCCATACCAGAGCCAACTGCACCACCCATTGCCATGCTTGCCATCATAGAACCAGGATCCATCATTCCACCACCTGTGCCTGTTCCGCCACCAGAACCCATTTTACCCATACTTTCGGCAGCAGTTTTAGCTACTTCTGTTTGTTGATTTAATTGATGAACAGATATATTTTGACCTTCTGTTTGAAGTTTTTGTGCCCGTTGCGCTTCTTCTCTCTGAATACGGAGTGTTTCCTCCATATTCGTGGCGTTAATCTCTTGAGTATCTTGTAAATTCTTAATATTTACGTCTGTCTGTGCTCCAACAGTTTTTGTCGTTTGTTCCGCTGTAACTTTTCTTAATTCGGCATAACCTTCAGCTTCTTTGTCAACTTCAAGTGTTGCAATATCCAAACCTTTCATATTCACTCCAAAATCAGTTTCAAGACGACTGCCTAAATACTTAGCAACTAAATCATTTATTTCAAGGATTTTTCTTTCCATTTGCAAAACAGGCATTCCATTATCAGCAGGAATATTTGTCACAACACCCTTAATGTATTTGGTTACAGCATCTTTAATTTGCTTTTTAAAGTCGTCTAACTCAAAGTTAATTAAACGGTTCAGCTTTATAAATCCCTTGTAGTCTGTGATATTAAAGGTTATAGTTCCACGTACAGCCATTGGAACTGCAAAATCCAAAAATCTTGGGTCAAATACATCAAAATAGGGAATTCCAAACTTGATTTGCACGTTCCCAGATAGATTAATAAAATAAATTTCTGCTTGAAATGGTGATGCTCCGCCAAATGCAGAGCCTACAATGCTTGTTAATATTGGAAAGTTTGCAGTTTTTATAGTTTGGTCATGAGGACCCAAAATAAAATCCTGATTTTCGCCATCTTTTTGTTTATAAACAAAAACTGCAAGTTCTCCGTCTTTTACACGAAGACTACTACCGAAGCGTATTGCATTCTCTTTTTTTGTACTATTAGCCTCCCCCGAAGGTCGCCATTTCCAAACAAGATATTCTTGTTCGTCACAGCGGATTACATCCATTAATCCACCTTCTGATTTTTTTCCAAATAGTCCCATGTTTTATTATTTTATGTCGCTTTAAATAAATTACTTGATTCCGAGTTCATTTGCGTAGGCCATAATTTCCTCGAGTGTTTTTTTATCTTCTTTCATTGAAAATTTGGCTTTCATTATTATCTGTTCGCATTTAGATTTCCAAGTTGGTGCTAAATCATTGTGTGATTTGTTTTCTTCGTTTCCTTTTGTAAACATATTCCCTTTCTTTTTTGCATTAGGAATGGCAGTTGACAAAAACTCAAGAATGTCATCTTTTGTATTTGGAATTGGGAAGCCAGAAATAATTGATTTCTTTTTTTCCATTATTTTATCACCGCCGCCTAGAGCTTCGGCAAACATTGCTCCAAGAGCACTTCCGACTGACATATCTTGATCTTTACGCTCATTTTCACATGCATTAAGCATTTCAAAAAGTTTACCTATTGAAACATTTGCACCAATATTTTTAAACTCATGACCACAATCAGAACATTTTGTCTGAAAGGACTGAACCATTGCTCCACAAGCAGGACATTTCTTAACCTCACCAAACTTGTCAGATTTAGGAGCAGCAGTTGTTTGTGTAGTCTGTTGCATTGATTGCTGTTTTTCGAAAAGTTTTGCCTCCAAAACCATTTCAAACTCATCAAGATCAACTCCCATTGCTTCTGCTTTCTTAAAAAGCACTTGTTTTTCCTTTTCTGTCAACTCTCCATCCATAAGAGCCATTTCCATTAATTTTTCTAAGTTTTCATTGTACATATAATATGAGAATTTTGTGTTAATATAAAGTTTTACATTTTCAAATTTATGAAGATAGATAAATACAACACATTAAACAATGTAAATTTGTTATTTAACTCTAGTACTTTAAACACTGTAGGTACTATTAAACACGATTACATGTTTGTATTGTTTAAATTATATCTTAAATAGATATGAAAACTTATTTCTGTTAAAATATTAAATCTCAATAATAAAGATTATTGAGATCTAATATGTGTTTAAAAAAACAACTACAGTGTTACCACCAACCATAAACTAATGTTGTGTTATATACTGCTTTAGGTTGATTTTTTGCTTCAGCAACACCAATATCTCTTGCAGCTTTTATTTCTGCAGCCTCTTTATTCACCTGATCTTGTTGTTTTTTTAATTTAAAATCCCATTCTCTTTGATCTAATTCTTTTATTCTTTTAGCTATTTTATTAGCTAATAATTGAGCATCATCATAACAATCAGAATTAGGATCAATATTCGCTAAACTTTCAGCTGCATTTTTTGCTGCTTCACTATCTTGGGATGCATTCCATGCGTTATTTGCCTTGGTCATAGAAACCTTACATTCTTTATTAATTTTTAATTTATAAATAGGGGTAATATTATCCATAGCCTTCATATAACAATCTTTACACACATCAGGTATTGAGGCAAGAACTGCGATAGCCTCTTCAAATTGGTCAGAGTCCTTTAAAGTTTCTGCATCTTTTAAGTAAAAGTCACAATTAGCATTGTAATATTCAATAATCTTCGTTTTAGCGTCATCCATGAACTCTTTATATTTAGAACTTTTAGATTTTATTTTTTTGATTGCTGACATGTATGCTTTTGTTTCACTTTTCCCTGCTCCCTTAGTTTCGAATGATAGACTAGAAAATAAATTTCCCGAAACAGCATCACCAATCATTAAGGTAATTTCCAAAGTATATGCGTACGAAATAGGAGTGGTAGGTAACACATCTTTAGTCAGTTCAACAATCTTTGCTGTTAAGACAAATCTATTTCCAGGACTTCCAGCGATTCCATTTGAAGTAACAATCCGTTGAAGTCTAACTTTTAGTGCATCTTGAGCTGTTGAAGTAAGATCTCCAACCTGTGAAGGAACATATGCATTTAATGCAATTCTTCCAGCATCATCAGTTTTGCCATTTGTGTTTTGACCGAAAAAATTTGAATAACTGATTGTTAGAGTTAGCAGCAAAGTAATTAATTTCTTATTCATATTATTTTATTTTTTTTCATTAAAAGTTTAATTTTTAATACATTGACATTTACGATGACTTTCCTTTGTTGAATATTTTTTGATTTTTTTGAGTCACGGCTTATCTTATTGTCAATTCGTTCGTCCGAGACGTCAACATAATCTAAAAAAGGACCTTTGTCAGCAAAGAAAGTTGCGAAAAATTCTGCGTTATTTTTCCTTGTTACCTCACTAATCAATGGATTTCTGTCGCAACCTGAATTCCCTTGTTTTATTCCACTAAAAAGAACAGCAGATACAGCATTTTTTTTTGCCTGGGTTGAAGCATCTAAATAATTTCTTCCTCTCCCATAGGATTCAAGTGTGACAGTTCCATCAAGCTCAGAGCCTAAACATCTTACTTCAAAATCGTAATAACTTCCACTATACTTATTTCGGTTTGCACAGGAAACCATTAAGGCAAGAGTAAATGTGCAGAAAAATATTTTTTTCATTTTATTGTTCTTCTATAAATAATATTGTTATTTCGCCAACACCCACTTGTTCTGTAATTATGGTGAAATCTCCCGTTTTTTTAATTTCATTAATTACATCTAAAGCAAAATCATTAAATCTGTATGGCATCATTTCTCCACTGAATGGATCTTCACTTTTTGTTGGTATAGTTACACCAAAACTCATGTTTGTCTCATTACCCGCACCGATAGGAGCGGCAGGCTTTTTCGTTAGTTTTGTAATCATACCAGGTAAGACTCTCTCTAAAGGATAATCCCTTCCACCAAAATTACCCGTGGTCATTTTGAAATCAACTTCTTCATTCGCAGATATAAAATTAATAACTCCATTTAAGCCGTTCTTCTCCCTTTCTAAAAAGTAATTAATAACTCGAGGTCTGAAGTTGTCGCAAGTAGAGTTTATTGCATTCTGTAGCAGGGATTTAGTATCATCACCAGCTGTTTTCAAAGTTACTGGCTCGGTAGTTATCACATTGGATTTGGTGTAAGGATCTAACGCAGTAAATGTAAGGGAATATTGTTCTTCGGTTCCTCCAGCAATTTTATTTTTAGTTAAATTAACTTTAAGCCATAAATCAGCCGAAGCAGACCTCGCAAATACATCAAAATCGCTCTCTACTTTAGTCCCATATTTAGACCTCATATTATCACGAGCATCAAGGTTTGCCCCTCCATCTACAATTGATTTAAGATTTTTAATATCAAAAACGTCTCCAAATCTCGCTTCAATAAAGGATTGAATTTGATTTAGCTGTTCATCTGTAGAGGCTCCAACGTAATCTGGTCTCTTTTCCTTTAAGCCTTGATTATCAATTTCTTTCATAAATCCTAAAGCTTCCATCCAACCATCATCTGGAACAATTAAAAGGGAGGGTTTCCCTCCTAAATTGGCAACTAAGTCAGCGGCAGATTCAATAAAACCTTGTTTTTCTAAATCTTCTCTTAATTTGGATTTCAATACGTAAACCGTTGTTGTTGATTCAATTAATTTCTTTTTTATTTTTTTTCCAGGTTTTCTTGTGTTGGTAGTTGCTTTGCTTACGTATGCCAGACCTCCTGTGTTTGAAGCTAAATAATTCTTGAAAAATTCCAAGTTTTGACTATATTTAGCCATATCAGCTAATGGTGTGGAAGCTGACGCTTTTGCAGTTTTACCATAACCTTTAAATATAATTGTGTAAATAGCTTGTGATCTCGCCTTGTTTATACATTCATTTATATCCTTTCCTTGGTTTGTAATATCCACTGCTACTGAACCTCCATCTTTCAGATCCATTAATGCTTCAAATTGGTAATTTTCTTCCCAAATAGTTGACGTGTTATCCTGTCCCTTGGCTATAAATCCAAAGAAACAGTTAATGATTATTGTTGTAATTATTAATTTCTTCATTTGATTTGATTTGATTTGATTTGATTTGATCCTATTTAATTAGGCGAATGTAGTTCATACCTGGTACAGCTTTTTTTCCACCAGAAAATATTGTAAATGGTGGGACTTCATTTCCATCAGAATCTAGTTGTTTTTCTGTACCTTGCCTGTTATCCCAAATTGAAAGTTTTTTTGAAGTTTTAACCTTTCCTACCGCTTTCCAATAAGGTATACCTAATTCATTAGTCTTTAATTCTAATATTTCATATTTCTGTTTTGGCTCAACCCCTTCTTTCAATCCAATTTGAACTGAAAAAGGATCATTTGATAAAATAGGAGAAACAGGTCTAAATTGAACAAATTCTTTTTGAAGTTTTGCCATTGCATTATCTAATGTTCTACGAACTTGTAAATCAATGATTTCATTTAAAGTTCTTTTTTCGCCAATTTTAAAGGTTACAATTGAGCTAGAAACTGTTTTTCCCAAATATTCCATTTCCATGAATGAAGCTGTGTCCCAAGCTAATTTTTTGTTTGTAATTGAATTATTGAAAAATGTGTTGTAAATTTTATCTCCAGTAGATTCGTTCCATTTAATTTTATAAAGAAAAGAATTACACTTTACGGTATATCCCTCTTTAGTTTTTTCATAAATTGTATCCAGAGCAGCCATTGATTTGTCGATAATAACCTGAGGTTTTCCAGCCAGTTTTTTCATGGCTTCTGCTTTTGCTAAATCTCTTACTATTCTTGCAACTGGTTCATTTTTGTAAAATTCCATGGAATTAATTACAGTGTATGTGTTTCCCAATAGTTCTACATCTTTGAACATATCTTTGGGATCCGAAATAGAGAACATGGTGTCTGCCATATCAGCTGCAGAAGCAGAATACATTCCTCTTTCGATAATCAAATCTTGGTCTACTTCAAAGTTTTCCTTTTTGTTTAACCAAACTCCTATTACCTTTTTTGCAACATCATTTGACCTTATTATTTTATCGGCATAAATTTTTTGCATTTCCTTTTCTGAAGGTTCAATAATTGCCAATGTGCTATCTTCATTTAAGTATCGAAGTTTTTTCAGTGGATTTAGACTTGCCTTCATAATAGCCATTGGAGTCGAAAGTGTATCTTTCAGGTAACCTGAAAAAATTAAATCCTCATCTGTAAGGGTCATTGATTCAGTACTTGTGTTTTTTACACTAATGTTGTGTTGGTTATATTTATCAGGGAAAGGATTGTTATTGTAAGCATTAAGAATTAACTCTTTATTTTCTCCTAATCCCGGAGTTTCCATTAAAATCATGGATATAGAACTTCTTCTGTACTTAGTACTCACCTGAGAAGATAAATCATTTGAAATAATTAATGTTAATAACATCAATGTTAAGGTTATATTTTTCATAGTTTATTTGGTTTTGTTTTGGTTCTTTACAATTTTATAAAATTATCTTATATAAATTGGCTCATTTTTGATACATAAAATAACAGTATACCATATTTGTACTTCATTTTTTTATATCAATATAATTTAATTTTAAACCAATTTTATTAATATTATTGTTTAAATTTGATACATAATTGATACTTTAATGATAGAAAAACTCAAAAGCGAAATTGAAAAGAAAGTAGGCAAAAAAGTTACTTCTCGTGGAGATTGTGAATTCGTCTCTTTGGCTATTCTAGAAATGATTGATGAAACTATTAGTTACAACACTATTAGGAGGCTTTTTGGACTATCACCCTATGTAAAACCAAACAAAAATACGCTGAATGTATTATCTAGATTTATTGGTTATAAAAATTACTATGATTTTACAGACAATTATGAGTTCAAAGAAAGAACTAAATTACTAGAAACAACCTATGTGTATTTATTTGAGGAAAACGATGAAAAAACCTTGGAATTAGTTATTAGTGCAAAAAAACGTCACGAGGATTTTCCTGGTTTTATAACTATCTTAATTAGGGAGCTTATTTATGAGGAAAAGTATTCGTTAATTAATGAAATATTTAATTTGGAGGAAATGAAATTTTCAAACTTCAGTTATACAGATATAGTTTTTATTGGAAATTCAATTGGTTTATTGTTACGAAAAAAACAAGAGGTTAACGAATTACTTCAAACAAATATTAATTTTTTGAATTGCGTTTATTTAACCTTTGTTGATTATTCCTCACTTAACTCATATTATGGAAATTGGACGCTAAATATAAATGAATCAAAATCTACTAAGGAAATTGAAATCTTCTCAACTGCATTATTAAAGTTTAGAAGTTTTTTGAATAATACAGATATCAAAGAAATGGATGAAAAATTGATTTTTTCCAGAGAATTGAATCCTATATTATACAGTAGACTTGTTTCTATATTATTTATTTCGAATAAAGACATAGATATTCCAAAGGTTTTGACTAAATATTATTCCTTTCATGTAAAAAATAAATTCTCGATAGATTATTTTTTTGAGTTATTTACAACATCTATCCTATTAAAAAATAAAGATATAATGAATTATATTATGGAAAAAATGGAATTAAACATTAAGTTCTATTATCAAAAATACCATCTTAATTCTTATTATTTAATGAGCGCCTTTTATTACAAGTTATCAAAAAATAAAAAAGATGCTAAAAACGTGTTTAAAAAATTTCATTTAAATGTAGTTCGTCCTAGTTATTTGGATTACATCAAGCTATTATACTTAATATACCTATTTGATGACACAAATGAAATGAAGAAAAAATATGAAATCAAAAATGAATATTTAAAAATTAGTCGCAAATTAAACTATTCTTTCTTCTCTGAAGATTACCTAATAAATTATTTTACTTCAAACAATCTCGAGAATAACTAAAAAAAGCCGTTCGTGATTTCACGAATGGCTTTATATTAACTTCATTTAATAATCAAAAATTAGGGTGTAACTATTATTAATACGGAGTTTACTCATTTTTGGTGTCACATGGGTAGCACAAAAACTACAAAAGAATTAAAACATAATCTTGATTGGTTTGTTCCAATTCTCTTTTTTTATTTTGAAACTTTTAGTTAGTATACATTGTTTAAAAAGATTCTTTTAAGAATTGTTCTAATTGATTCAAGTCACTCAGAAATTTAGAACCCTCAACATAATTACTCTTGGATATCGGTGAAGCTCAATCATAATTTCGATTTAAGATAAAGTTAATTCTAAACATTTATTAGTTACTTCATGTTAATGAGACTGGACCATATTATGAAATAAAAAAACTTAAACTTTGGTAAAAGAAAAGGAAAGACGTATTTTTAATCAGACAAAAAATACCTAACATGAAAATAACTTTATCGATCATACTAACCCTAGTAATTACATTTTTAGCTAATTCTCAAACGTATCCTTCATTAGAGATAAGTGCAGACATTGTCACTACATCAACTGGTGTTACAGTGGACGTACCGATAAAAGCAGGGACAAATTGGCAAAACATAACAAGTTTAAGAGGAACAATAACGTTTGACACGAACGTTATAACTTGGAACCAAATGTCATTCTGGGGATTATCAAATCCTGGTGGCGCTGTTTTTACCTATCAGGGAAATGGTCGTATAACTTTTACTTGGATGTCAGTATTTTCAATAGGTCCAACTTTAAGCGCGGGAAGTACGGTGTTTACACTCAGGTTTAATGCAGTCGGAAGTGGTGGACAAATTTCTCCAATAACTTTTTCGAATACACCTCAAATTCTTTTTTGGAATAATGGATTCGGTTGGTCTGGAAATAATTTTAACTCAACAAATGGATCTGTAACCATAATTGGCTGTAACAATCCAGTGGCTATTTGGTCAGATACGACTAATCAATTAAATGTCAACTTCAATGATCTAACCACAGCTGCTATTACTTCATGGGCATGGGATTTTGGTGACGGAAATACAAGTAATGTACAAAACCCGAGTCATACATACTCTTCATCTGGAACTTATAACGTTTGCCTAATCGTAACTGATACATGTGGAAGTGATACGTTGTGTAAAAACGTAACAGTTACCAATTGCACCGTAGCATTAGGTACCAACACAAGAACGGAATGTGATTCACTGTTATGGATAGATGGGAATATTTATTATTCAAATAATAATTCTGCCACTTTTAATATAGTTGGAGGCGCTGCGAATTCTTGTGATAGTATTGTTACTTTAAATCTAACAGTTATTAATAACGATAAAACGATAACTAAAACAAATACTACTCTAACATCCAATCAATTAGTTGGAACCTATCAATGGATAGATTGTAACGGAAACCAACCTATTCCTGGAGAGACCAATCAATCTTTTACTGCAACTTCAAACGGCAGCTATGCTGTTATTTTAAGCAATAATGGGTGTACAGATACGTCAGCTTGTGAAAGTGTTTTTTCGGTAGGAATTAAAAATCAAGAGTTAGAAACTGATATCAATATTTATCCTAATCCTTTCGAAAATCAAATCAATATATCATTTAATGAAAAAATAATTTCATCCCATTCAGTGAAAATTTATAATTCTATTGGGAAATTAGTCCTGAGTGAGAACCTTTCCAACCAATTAACCAAAATAGATCTATCAGATTTAGATGACGGCTTCTATTATATAACCATAAATGATTTTAGAAATTCTAGAAAATTTAAGGTTATAAAGAAATGATATGAACTATTATTTTAAATAAATGAGATTTTTATGAATTGAATTATTTTGGAAAAATTAAATACTTTAAATAAGTACCCGAAACAACAGCATTAAGTATCGATTAACTATTAAAATTAATAGGTTCTAATAGAATCTACCAGCTTAAAACAAAAAAGCCATTCGTTAGTTCACGAATGGCTTTTCAATCTTTCACTTAACGATCAAAAATTTGGCCGTAACTATTTTTTTTACAGATTTTTAGGACTAATGGAGTCTTTTTGGTATAACAGATTTTCCCTAATTTATTATTAACTATTTTATTTGTATTCTTGGCAAAGTAGAACAACATATTATTTTTTTAATTTCAGGTGTTAGGGAAAGTGTTATTTTTAAACTTATTATGAATTGTAATTATTAGTAATCCAAAAATAACTGCTACCAAAATCAAAATTGTACTAGTTAATCCTTGAACACCAAATGATATACGTATTAAAATCGTTGAAACTACAAATCCTGAATTCCTCATTATTCTATGAAATTCATCGGTATAAAAAAATGAAATTAATAATAAGACAACATCCACTAAAATAAGGACTGTAAAGAATTCATCAAAAAACAGATTGTTAATTGTTTCAAAACTAGGTAAATTATCCGCTCTAAATGAAATGCTAGAAGACCAATTAAACAGTGTAATTGAGGCCATTGAAAAGAATATTGGAACTAAGACCAAAGCTATTCTTCTCTTCCTGCGTATGAATTTATCAAATTGAATTTTATTTTCACTAGATACTTTAGTTTTATTTGACCCTTGTTTTACAAACAAATAAATCAAATAAAAAAGAATAATTGATGCAATCAAATCATAAGTGAATTGTACATCTCCCTTTATGTTAAACCAATCTGATGACAATTCTAAACTAGACAAATCTTTAAATAATTTTCTAATTATGATCAGTGTAATTATTTCATATTGCTTAGTAATGTATGTAGTGAATGATCTTGGTAAATAATAAATTAATAAGTAGACCTCGTAAATAAGAATAAATGAGAAAGGAGTGTAAATTGCAGATATTGGATTTTTGAACAATTCTGATGATGAAAAAAAAATTACAATATTCTGTTTTGATAAAAAAATCAAAAATAAATGAATAAAAAATCCAGTCAGTGCCAAGTACAATATGATTTTTTCAATTCGCTTTTTAGAGTGATGAGACAAAAAAAACACATCCAGTTTGTTTAGTAAATTCATTTTTTATGTGTGTAATTATTTGTTTTTTAAAATTTAACTCATTTCCATACATCTTAAATATACAATTTTATTCATATATTTTAATATTACTATTAAAATGAGTGGGTTAAAGTAGCGATTAGGTGAAACATATAATCGTGTAGTTTAACTAAAAACAAACTGAATCAGGGTTTACCTTGTTTAATAGAAGTTATTTGAAAAATTATTTTCATTAGGATTATAATTCAAAAATATCTCCTGGAGCCGGATAAAATCCTCCTCCATAAATGATTATAACTAAAGGCTAACATATATAAACCTTTAAGGAAACTCCGAAGAATTAAAAAAAACCTGAGAATCAATTTTTAGTTCTGATAGAATCTAACTGCTAAAAATAAAAATTAGGTTGTAACAAATGTTTATACTGTGACTCACTATTTTTCGTTTTTTTTGGTATCATAGATTGGTAATAGACGTTTTGTAAAATCATTTATTCTAATTCAAAATTAATGATTCTCAAATTTAAAAACTTTTTTAATTCAAATTTTAACGCGATAAAAGAAAACCCGATAGGTTGAAATTTCCCCCAGAGCCTCTTGCATCGGGTATAGATTTAGATTGAATTATTATTTTTTGTACACTTTGTTCAAACATCAGTTTTTGATTATATCCGCCACCATACCCAAAGTTATTTGTTGTTGTATGGATGTTAGTGTTAAGATACGAAACATACCTCGGTAGATTAAAATGTTGACTTGTTGATCCCACTACAGTATTAGCAATTGACTCAACTGCAATCATAACAGTATCACCCACTGAATCCAATGCTATAATTTGAATAAATGATTTTTGACCAGTATTGGATGTGGCATGAGAATTGTAAAAATATAAATACAATCCAATCAAAGGTTTAGATATTGACAAAGTGTCTATTCTGTCACATAGATTACAGTAAATTTGAGTAAATCCATTATAAAAAATATATTCATTAACACCCGCGGTTCCCTGGATTCCCTGAGGACCTTGTAGACCTGTCAGTCCTATTGGCCCCTGTAATCCCTGAGGACCCATTGCTCCTGTATCTCCTTTGGGGCCCTGGATTCCCTGCGGACCTTGGGGACCTGTCAATCCAATTGGTCCCTGAACTCCTTGAATTCCTTGTAACCCTTGAGGACCTGTTGCTCCTGTATCTCCTTTGGGGCCCTGAATTCCCTGTGGGCCTTGTGGGCCTGTTGCTCCAGTCAGTCCAACTGAACCTTGAACACCTTGAATTCCTTGTATTCCCTGAGGACCAATTGCACCAGTATCACCTTTAGGGCCTTGGATTCCTTGTGGGCCTTGTGGACCTGTTGCTCCGGTCAATCCAATTGGCCCTTGAATTCCTTGAATACCTTGTAACCCCTGAGGACCAATTGCTCCTGTATCTCCTTTGGGTCCTTGAATTCCTTGTGGACCTTGTGGTCCTGTTGCTCCAGTCAATCCAATTGGTCCCTGCGGTCCCTGAGGACCTGTCAATCCAATGGAACCCTGAATTCCCTGAATTCCTTGAGGACCAATTGCTCCTGTATCTCCTTTGGGACCCTGAATTCCCTGCAAACCTTGTGGACCTGTTGCTCCAGTTAATCCTATTGGCCCTTGAACTCCCTGAATCCCTTGAGGACCCATCGCTCCGGTATCTCCTTTGGGACCCTGAGGACCGGTTGCTCCTGTTAATCCTATTGGCCCTTGTAGCCCTTGTGGACCAATTGCTCCGGTATCTCCTTTTGGCCCTTGAGCTCCTTGTAGCCCTTGCGGTCCCTGAGGACCTGTTAATCCAATGGAACCCTGAATACCCTGAATTCCTTGTGGACCTTGTGGACCAATTGCTCCGGTATCTCCTTTCGGACCTTGAATTCCTTGTGGTCCCATTGCTCCTGTTAATCCTATTGGACCTTGAATCCCTTGTGGACCCTGAGGACCGGTTGCTCCAGTCAATCCTATTGGTCCTTGAACTCCCTGAATCCCTTGAGGACCCATCGCTCCGGTATCTCCTTTGTGACCCTGAATTCCTTGTGGACCTTGTGGACCTATTGCACCAGTTAAACCTTGGATTCCTTGCGGACCCTGTGGACCCATTACTCCAGTATCTCCTTTGGGGCCTTGAATTCCCTGTGAACCTGTCAATCCAATCGGTCCTTGAATTCCTTGCGGACCTATTGCTCCGGTATCTCCTTTGGATCCTTGTGGACCAGTTAGTCCTATTGGTCCTTGAGGTCCGGTTAATCCTGTGAGTACAGGTGTTGTGTAGCTTGAACTATCTAAATAGGTGAATGTAATGGTTCCATCTCCGTTATCCATTACACTCTTGATTCCATTTCCTGCTTTGTTGGCATATTTACTATACAAAGCATAAGGCACACTCCATAGCTGTTGTGTTCCCATGTCTCTGTATCCTTTTCCTTTTTTTAAGTCTATTTCTACTTTCAGGTAAAAGTCCACTTTTCCCCAATCAATTTGGCTAAACAATCCTGAACTTGGTTCTTTTGTTCCTTGTCCAATAATTGTATTAAATAATCCGAACTCATCTGTCATTAAATTATGTGTTTCACTATAGGCAATATTTCCTGTGGGTGTGGTTTCGATAATTGAAAACCTTACCTCTATTTCTTCCTCTGATATAGGCTGATTCGATACATCTACTCCTGGTGTTTCATTTCCTTCAGTATCGATTGCCACCGCCTGATAATTAATTCCTTCTGGCGGTGGAGTTGTTTGTGCTTTTATTGTTAGCGTGGTAGCTATGAGCGAGATTAGGATAAGTACTTTTTTCATAATGTTCTTTTTTTCTTTGTGGATTGGATTATAGCTCAATAGTCAATCCTACTTTGATGGCTTGATTTCTGTTTCTTGTTTGTTGGTCGGTTTTGTCATTTTCTATCTGGCTTAGTCCATATCCAAATTGATATTCTCCAAACACACTCATCGTTTTCG
Organism: Flavobacteriales bacterium; assembly: GCA_965655625.1. Taxonomy (GTDB): domain Bacteria; phylum Bacteroidota; class Bacteroidia; order Flavobacteriales_D; family CAJJDF01; genus CAJJDF01. Next base: position 31,370 of record CBFHHA010000008.1, read on the forward strand.
TAATAGAAAACCGAATGTTAGTCATTGCTCTTGCTCCAAAGTCTATGGGATTAAATGCTTCTTCTTCGTTTAAAGAATATGTCTTAGTTCCTATGGTTTGTTCTCCTCCTATTAAATAACCTCCATAAAATCCTGCCCCAAGTGATACGCCTAGTGACTTCTTTTGAATAGCTTCGTACAAGTATGTTGCTTCCAAATCAAGGTAATTCAGTGACCATGTCATGGGAGTAGTTCCTATCGTTGATTTTGCTCCTGCTTGTCTGAGGCTTAATGAAGGTCTTAGGATGTGTTTTGAATTTTCAATATTTAGTTGAATTCCAAACGTAGATTGGCTAATAATCTCATAGTTAGAGCTTTCATCTACTCCCTGGCTATTTACAAAACTAAAAGTTGAATAAGTAGGTCCTCCAAAAATTCCGACACTTAGTGTCTTTTGAGAAAAAGTAATAGAAGCTATTGACACCGCTAAAAGTGTGATTAATGTGTTTTTCATAGTTTTAATATTTTATTAGTCTTGAATTTCCAAGTTTACCTGATGGTGTGGATAATCTTATGAGGTAGGTTCCACTGGCTAACGAAGTAGGCAACGTAACTTGAATTGAATTGAATTTTCGGTATTGGTTGGTGTACAATAGTTTACCCGCTAGGCTATAAATGGTCAAATCCAAATACTCCTCTTCTGTGAGGTTTGTTTGAATTGTAAACTCCCTTCTTGTTGGGTTAGGAAACAACTCAAACTCAATCTTATTTGTTAAGGTCTTTTTCTTACCAAAAGAAAAGACGTTCTTTTCAAAGCCTTGTTGCAAAGAAAGGTTGTCCTTTTTCTTTGCATCTACTCTTCCCTCTTGTCCTGCTGTATGGGATAAATAAATCCCCTTAGTGTTCGTACTTCCTCCAAAACTGGATAAAGTGGAACTCATTAGTCGCTGGCTTGAGGCTGATAGGGTTACTAAGAGTAATAATACTGTTAAATGTATTTTCATAATTTGATTCTCATTTCTTATTTCGGTTTTTAGTATCTCTTCGACTTTGTCAATTAAATCTTACTGCATCGTATTTTATTACTTAAAGTTAATTTGAAACAAAAAGAAAACATGTTCATACTAAGTTCATTTTTTTTATAGCTTTGTTTTGTATTAATATACAAGAGTATGAATGAGACGATAGGGCTACTTAAAGTAGATGTGGAACGGGCCATTGGGTTTAAAATTAAAACCACAACCGAAGCAAAAGCTTTTCATCAGTTATTAGTTGAAAAAACTAATAGCACAGTTAGCTTAAGTACAATCAGAAGGTTCTGGGGACTTATTCCTCAAAGAAAACCGAATCAGCATACATTGAATGAATTATCCAAGTTTATTCAGTATCAGTCGTTTTATCACTATTCAAAAAACAAAAGTCAGTTTGCAACATGGTTTGATGTAATGGAGATTCACAAACTGAAATTCAAAAAAAAATTAAAAACAGAAGATTTTGATTTAATTGAAAGGCATTACAATATTCACGGATCTACACTTTTTGTCATGAATTTGATAGAAGTGGCAATTTTTAATAAAAATTGGCCTTATGTTTTTGACCTTTTTAATCCCCGTAAATTAAATATCATAGAAAACAAGGGCGTTATAAGTAACTTTACCGCAAAGCTTGCCAATCTAACCCTGTTGTTTTTAAAACATTTACCTGAGCATGAATTTAATACTGCTGTAAACCAATTAATTCTCAACAAGAATTTCAAGAACTATTGTGTGTATGTATTTGTAGATGTCATCAATTTAAACAACTTTTACGGGGACATTCTACACAACATTAAGAATACTAATGTTGATGTTCAAGAGAACACCTTTCTTGACTTAATTCTAGGCTTGCGTTCTTTTTTATGTGAAAAACCCATACAGAGAGTTTCAGTGAGCGAAACCGATATTAAACTATTTCCCGAGGTACTTATTGGAAGATATTATGGGTATCTAATTATTTACAATTCTATTCATTCTAATGAAGAAGCTGAAGAATTGGCCTGGAAACAGTACTTAAACAAAATAAACAGTTCGAATAAAAAGAGAGATCTTCTTCATGAGTTTGTACTTCATTTATTATTGATAAGGCAATTTGATAAACTGGAATACATACTCGAAAACTTTCATGATGACATATTTGATTATGTTCACATACACAGTTATCTCGATGGATTTATTTTTAATTTGATAGATGTAATAATTAGCCTTAAAACTAAAGATAAATCAAGGGCCAAAAACATATTCTCTCACTTGGATATTCATAAAATAACCGATAGTTCTTACTGTGATTACTATTTGATTTTTTATTACTTAGTAGGTTTTAATTTTAACCAAAATACAGCGCATCAAAAACACTGTAAGGATCAGTATGAGAAAATAGCTGACCAATCAGGGTTTATTTTGTTTAACGAAGGTTATTTGAAGAATTACTTTAAGTAATTTAAACAAGGATTGCACAAACCAAAAGACTTTGTGTCTGTTGCCACAAGGTTAATTAAAAACAGAAATTAAGTGGTTCTGTCGCATTAACTTCATTAAAAATAATCAATTTAATTTTTAATACATTGTTAAGCAACTATCAAACAAAATATTTTGAACGAAGTAAAATAAGAATTCATGGTTTGTCTACCGGTGAAGTTAAGATCTAAATACGTCCATTACCAATCATTAAAAGCTAATTTAAATCCTAAAATGTTTTACCTATGTTTTACCTAGCTCGATTTAAGAGAAAGTTTTCGAGTAAAAATTCGATGGAATTCGGTTAAAATTTTAGCCGAAACACACAGTGATTAAACCTCTCACACCCCTTAATTTTACTCATAAAAAAGCCTCTAATCAATGATTAGAGGCTTTTTTTTGTACTCAAGGACGGACAAATATCGAACTTTTTGAAAGAGGATATCCTATTAGTTCTGAGTATTATTTAAGATCCTTATCCTGGTTCTGTCGCATCTACCAAATTTAACCGATTTAAATTGATAAAATTCAAATGTCATAAAATAAATTCAATTGAAAATCAGCACTTTAGTTTTTTATCTGATTCCATTTTTCTTAAAAAAAAGCAAAAAAATAGACAGATGCGACAGAACCTTAAACGGTGTTTAGAGATGCTAAAATCGAAGAGTATTCATGTTAATAGTTTTCTGGTCATTTACCGTATCAAATAATATTTCACTTTGATCGAAGTTAAAGTAGAGTAAAATCAATTTGCCCTCATTTTTTGTAAAAGTAATTATACTTCAAAAGTTGTTTAAAACTTGCGGTCATTATTAGAATCTTTCTTTTTTTTATACTTAATTTATGTTTAGTTTTGGGAAATATGAGAAGGTATAAGTTTTCTGGGCACGAAACATTTCAATGTAGACACTTTTGGTTGAAGAAAGGATACGATTTCGTTAAGAGTGGCGAGGCATTTAAATCTAAAGAAGCGCTTGTGAAGTTGGGTGTAGGTAAGAATATGATTACCTCGATAAGTCATTGGATGAAAGCTTTTAAGGTGGCTGATAATGAATCAGGAGAGCTCACTAAATTTGGTCACTACGTTTTTGGTGAGGAGGGAAAGGATCCCTACTTGGAGGATATAGGAACACTGTTTTTATTGCATTACAACATCATGACAAATCCTCAGCAAGCATCAATTTATCAGATGACTTTTGAGGAGTTCAGAAAGACGAGAATTGATTCTGAATTCACAGCAGAATTAATATTTGATTTTGTTACGCGTAAGCTAAAGAAGGAACAAGAAGCTTTCAGTGAGAAGTCACTTCAGAATGATGTCAAGGTGTTTCTTAGAACATATGAGACTTCTTCAAAACGTGGATCAAAGAGTATAGAAGATGATTTTTCTTCTGTGTTAATCGAGCTTGATTTAATAGACCCAATACAGAATACTTTCATAAACGGAGAACAGGTTTGTCGCATTAAATATAACGAGCGCGATGATCTCGATAAGCTTATTTATCTATATGCGATCTTGGATCAGTTCGAAGGAAGCGAATCTGTTTCGGTGAAGGAAATACAATCAGCCGTCTCCGATAAATTCTTGTGTAATAGAGAGGGGACAGAAGAGAAGTTAAATGCTTTGAGCGAAGCAGGGTATATTGTTTACAAGCAAGATGCCGGAAGGAAAGAAGTTCAGTTGAAGAATAAACTGAGTAAGTGGGATGTTCTAAATAAGTATTATGGCAACGTTTAAGATTTCAACGAATATCAACAGGGATGCCGATGCTCAATTAGATTACATCGTAACCAAGAATGCGAATGAGGTATATAATCGCATCATTCATAACTATTCTAGAGGACAGAATTCATTTACAATCATTGGTTCGTATGGAACTGGTAAGTCTACTTTTCTCTGGGCGCTAGAGCACCACCTGAGAGGGAATACGAAATTCGATAATCCGGTTAATGGTGAATTTAAAGGAGTCAAGAATTTTGACTTCAAACGAATTGTAGGAGAATCGACTTCATTCAAGGAGAGGTTCTGTATCGAGTTTGGTTTGTCGAAATATATTTTCTCTTCGAATAAAGAAATTCTGAAGGAATTTGCTGCCCTTTGTGAAGATATTAATTCAAGGAAACGTGCTTTGGTCATTCTGGTTGATGAGTTTGGAAAGCACTTGGAGTATATCGCGAAGAATAACCCTGAGGAGATGTATTTCATTCAGGAACTTGCCGAGTTTTGTAATGATGCCAAACGTCAAGTCATTTTAATTACAACGCTTCATCAAAACTTTTCGGTTTATGCGAAGGGTTTAACGAAAGCAGAAAAGAGTGAGTGGGATAAGGTAAGGGGAAGACTTATAGATATAGCATTTGATGAGCCGGTAGAGCAACTATTATTCTTCGCAGCACAGCGTTTGAAAAGTATTGCGGTTCCCGGGAATCTTCAAAAGATCTACAAAGAAACGGTACACATTATCGCTAATTCTCAACTTCTTGGTAAAGGTTTAGAGAGTCGATTGGATACATTAGAGGAATTGTTTCCTTTAGAGCCACTTGCAGCAGATGTACTCACAAAATCTTTACAGCGTTACGGACAGAATGAACGCTCTCTGTTTACATTTCTTGAGTCACCGGAATTATCTAGAAAGATCCATAACCAGCAAGCGTTCAATGTTGCCGATTGTTTTGATTATTTGATAGAAAACTTATCCGCTGAAATTGAAGATGGAGAGAAGAATCCGTTCAAGCCTCAGTGGAAAGCAGCTGTACTAGCTTTAGAAAAAGCTGAATTCATGTTTGAAGAGTATTATCAAGCGGTTGCAGATATCGTGAAAACGATTTGCTTGGTCAATATCTTCTCGAACAACGCTGGTCGACTAGATGATAACGTTCTTGTGAGTTATGGAGAGAATGTTCTTGGAATTAAGAACACGGATTCATTACTCAAAGGACTCGTGGAAAAGCGAATCATTAAATTCTCTAATTACAGATCGAAATACAATTTTATAGATGGTACGGATGTAGATGTAGAGCAAGAGTTAATCAAGGCAGCGCAACATGTTGACCAGGAGATAAACCTGATTAGCAGACTGGAGTCTTATTTTGATTTTGGGATCATCCCTGCAAAGCGAATTCAATTTGAATTGGGTACGCCACGTTTCTTTCAGTTCAACTTTACGAATGAGTTCACATATGAGGAGCCTACAAATGAAATTGATGGATATATCAATTTAATATTCACTAAAAAGCGGATATTAAAATTAGTTGAAGAGGGGGGTGAAAATGCTCCTGCTTCTCAAATATTTGTTCTTTTCATGGAGATAGATAAAATTCAAGAAACCATTTTTGAGATCGACAAGATCAACTATGTAATCCAAAAGTTTGTTGATGACAAGGTTGCAATGAGAATTCTTAACGAAGAGAAGCTACATCGAACAAATCAGTTAAAGGATTTTGTGGAGGGCGCGTTGTTCTCAAAAGAAGCGAAAGTCACATGGATCTGGAATTCTAAATTAGACACACTGTATAGCGGGAAAAAGCGCTCGATTAATTCTTACAGGGATTTGAATCGTCTATTATCGGATGCTGCTCAAATTGCTTATCCTGAGACTCCTTGTTACCGTAATGAAATGGTGAACAAGGAATACTTGTCTTCACCAATACTTACGGCGCGAAAGGCCTTGATTAGGCAAATTGTAGCCCATGGTGATGAGAAAGATTTAGGATTCGAGGAGAAACGTTTTCCACCGCAGAAAACAATTTACTTATCCTTATTAAAGGAGACGGGTATTCACCAAGAGGAGAACGGTCGCTATTTCTTTGGTAAACCCTCTGATCCGAGCTTCGCTCCACTTTGGGAAAAGAGTGAAGAAGTTCTGAGTAAATCTACCCAATCAAAAATGGCAGTGATTCAATTCTATGATGATTTGAAATCTGGAGGGTTCAAATTGAAACAGGGGTTTTTAGATTTTTGGGTTCATTTGTTCTTGGTTATTAAGAAAGAGGACTATGGATTGTATTACCAGGATGGAGAATATGTTCCGCACCTGACACCGGAGGTAATGGATCTTGTTTACAAGCATCCCACGAAATACTTTATCAAAGCACTTTCTGCGGAAGGCGTTCGTTCAGACTATCTAGGGTACTACAAAGAACTAGTAGGATACAACGAATCAAATATTAAAGGTCTAGAATCAAGCTATATTACGATCTACGGTAACTTCTTAAGGTTCTATAGAGGCTTAGAGGATTTTACAAAGAAGACGAAGACAGATCTTTCAAAATCTAGCCTTGGTGTAAGAGATGCTATTGCGAATGCAAAGGACCCAGAAACAGCTTTGTTTACGAGTATACCTGAGGCATTAGGTTATTACGGATTGGAAGAATCTGATCCACGTCTTCAAAATTTCTTAATGGATTTACAAGGTGCGATCCGAGAGATCCGAAGTGCTTACGATTGTCTTGTAGATAAGATTGAATTGAACATTAAAGAACATTTGTCAATTGATGTTGACAGTTTCGATGAACTCAAAGAACAACTATTCAAGCTATTCCGTGGAGTGAATAAGAATATGATCGCTAATGATAAATTGAAAATATTCTATACACGTGTTGTTTCCCCTTTGGACGTTAAAAATGCGTATTGGGAATCCCTTTGTGATGCTGCGATAGGTAAGAAGTTAGACAAGGTAACTGATGATGAAGTTCAGTTGCTCATTGATAGGATGAAAGGGGAATTCAGTACCCTTATAGACCTCGTTGATATTCATAAGGTTGATCTTGCGGATGACGAAGAAATCATACAGTTTAGTATATTAGACCAATCAGGTGATAAAAATGTTCGTAAAAACCTTATTGTATCTCCTGAAAAGATAAAAGCATCAGAAAAACTGCAAGAGCGATTGGAAGGAATACTAGGGGAGGATACAGAAGCAAATAGAATTGCACTATTGCAATTGCTTGAGAAAGAGATTAAAAAATAATGACAGAAGTAAAGCACATATTGGGAATATCAGGAGGGAAGGATAGTGCTGCCTTGGCATTGTACCTTAACCAAATGTATCCAGAAATAAATGTTGAATATTATACGTGTGATACAGGACGGGAACTAAATGAGACATATAAACTCATTGAGCGCCTAGAGAGTAGAATGGGACAGAGGATTAAGCTGCTAGATGCGGTAGATCTAGACAATGTCGCAGATAGTTCTCCATTTGATCATTTCTTATCATTGTACGGAGGCTATTTACCTTCCTCTACTTCTCGTTGGTGCACAAAGAAACTAAAGTTAGAGCCTTTTGAGAATTACATCGGAGATGAATCTACGATTTCATATGTTGGAATCCGTGGAGATGAAGATCGTGATGGTTATATTTCAAAGAAGCAAACAGTTCAATCAATCTTTCCATTCAGAAAGAATATCTGGAGTGAGGATGTGAACAGACTAATCTTGAGTAACACTAATCAGGATCGATTTATTGAAGTTGCGAAAGAAGTTGTAGATCCCATTTACTTGGATCGATTTATAGGGTATGCGGAAACGCCTATTTCTTCAACTTTTAATCTAAAGCAAAAACTAAATGCGTTGTTGGATGTAAGCATTAAGTCATACAACCATGTGGTATTTCAATTATTGAAAGACACTGATTACCCTGTTGGGCAGTTAGAATCATTTCCTCTTATAGATAATGAAGAAAATCTTGTATTAGAAGACATCTTCAACTTATTAGAGGATTCTGGTGTCGGTATTCCAGCCTACTACAAACCACTCGAATATGAAGTGGAAATTGATGGCGAAATCAAAAAGGGCACATACAGTCGCAGTCGTTCAGGATGTTTCTTTTGTTTCTACCAACAAAAAATCGAATGGGTTTGGTTATTAGAACATCATCCCGATTTGTTTGAAAAGGCAATCGAATACGAAAAGGATGGTTACTCTTGGATGGATACAGAAACCTTAGAAGAGTTGCGTCAGTCTGACCGCGTAGCGGCTATAAAGAAAGAACACTATTTACGAATGAACCGAAACAACCAACAAAAGTCTTGGAAGGACCAAATCCTTGATGCAGATGGTGAGGGTTGTGCAAGTTGTTTTATTTAAGAGTTAGATGTCAAGAATAGATCATGTACATTGACAAATTAAAATTAAAATCTTTTGGCCCCTTTGAAGAACTTTGCTTAAACTTTCATCAAAGAAGTTTAAATCTAGTTTTTGGCAATAATGGAGCCGGAAAAATCCAAATAGTAGCTGGAATAATTGGAGCAGTTTCTCCGTCTCATGAGCTTTTTATATAATCGAATCCACAAGTTACACTGATAGTGAGTTAAACATTTCTCTAATAGAAAATAATCAGGTTGAGAACACATTAATTGCAAGATCATCTGAGACCGAAAGCGGTCTTTTTGTTAGAACAACCAATGCTGGAAAAATATCTAAGAAACTTTATGAAGTTGCTAAAAATGAGAAGATGCCTTCACTTCTTTTAAACTTTTCGCTTCATTCTGAAACACTAGATAAACGCTCAATTCTATATATTCTTAAGAAAGTGCCAAAAGATATTCCATTAGAACTATGGAATACCATACGTGATATTATAATTGATGGAATGAATTCTCCAACTCTATCGGTATGGCCATATGTTTTCTTACTTGCAAAGGAAATACATCTAAGACGCAAATACTCGAACTCAATCCCCCTATTGGTTGACCTACCTACTTTATTTAATTCTGATTTTGTTCCACTTTTGCTAGATATTTTGAACGAGTTAGCAAAATATGACCAAGTAATTCTATTCTTAAAAGAAGAAGGTAAAATCCAAGAGTCAATAGACGAATATCAAGTCCTTTATACATTGCCAAACAAAATTTCAACTCAAAAGCATTATTTATTTGGAGACTCCAACTTGATTTTATTTCCACAATAAAATCGTCAGCTAAGAAAACCAAATTTGCAAAACTAAACGGTTATGCAAATGAATCTCTAAACTACTTGTAAGGCTGAACAGTAGATCATTTATACTTATTAAAGGAAGTACTCAATTGGAAACTTTATAGGTTTGACTCTCTGTAGAATTTTATCACTGAACAATAACGTGTCTCTGGACGATTGTTGAACAATTATTTTTTTGTTGAGTTTGCGAATTACAGTGCATCACTCAAGTCTTCTTTAAATAGAAATTCAATTTATTTCAACACCATATCCAAAAACGAAGTTGGATTTAAAAAGTGATTTGGGTTATCGTTGATTTTATCTCTAATCAAATTCAACCCACCATTCGTATAGGACTCCATTGTTGTTATTAACTGCTTCACGGCATCATCTTCACTAACCTCACCTTTTTCCAATTGAATTAGGTCAATGTCCGTTTTAGCAAGCACCGCCATAAACATAAACTCCTGTAGATTACTAAAGTCCTTGCGCAACGAAGACTTATTCCCCCAGTACTGAATATGATGACTAAAGTCTGTTTTCTTCTCATCCTTCTCAATAGGAGTGAATTCATTCTCATACAACCCCAAAAAGAAAGCGTACATGTACAACTCGTAATTAGTACTATAATGCTTTCCTAAATTCAGCTTCTTTTCTCCTTCAGCACCATATTTTTGTGATAATGCTGTAAATAAATCTTTGTGGTGAACACTATATTTAGGAATTCTTGTTTTCCACTTATCAAATAAACTTTCCATATTACAATGAAATTACTTCAGTATTAATCGTTTCTAGGTTCTTTGGATCAAATGGTCTTTCCAGTCTAATCCAGAACGCCTTGTTTCTTTTAACATCTTCAAAATCCTTCTTAATTTCCAACGCATTTGATGAATCACTAGTTGCTAAGAAATCCTTTAACAATAAAATCTTTTGGTTTCCAGTCTCGTAAATTAAGTTTAGAAATTCTGTTGTTTTGTTATCTCCAAATGATGATGTTGGAGCATCGAAAATTAACGGATATTTTTCTTCTCTAGCTTCTGAGGCTAATTCAGAAATAGCAAACAAAATCGATATATGCATTGACGTTAAAAGAGAAGTGTTTGGCTTATAGAATATACGCCCATTCTCTTCCAATTCTGCATCAATAGTTAAACTGTCCTGTCGTTGTAGCTTTGTAAAAACGATCGTCCCTGTGAATGAATCCACATTAATTCGACCAAAGAATTCATTAGATTTATCTTGCAGTTTTTGAATGAATTCGTCAAACTTTTGAGATTTCGTTTCATTAAAAATTGTCTCAATATCTCTGAGAATCTCACGAGTCTTGACTAGGAAGTTGTTCGCTGACTCTAAATCTATTTTATCCTTTTCGGCTTTCATCCTCTTAAGCTGAGCTTCAACGTCTTCTAAAGAAGCGCCTTCTCTCAATAAAAGTTTGTTCTTTATGGTCAAATCATCTTGCCAGGCCGTATAGTTCTTGAGTACATCATCTAAATCATCTTCCTTAAGTTTGGAGTCACCCAAAACTTTATCACGCTCCTCCTTTTCTTTCTCAAGATCTTTTTCGAGTTGAGCAATATCCTCTTTGCGCTTTTCATTAAACTCAAAAAGATCCTTTATATCTGTTTTAACCGAACGTAGATCTTTCAAGCTATCTTCGTGCATTGTGTTCAGTGTTACAAGCCGTGAGGTATAATCAAACTCAAACAGCTCCTCCTCATCCTCCTCGTCTTCTGCTTCTTGAGATGCAAGGTAATTCTTCAAACGAGTTATCATAAACTCATACGCTTCAGATCCTTTTGGCGCTTCTCGATTGCACACCTTACACAATTCAGCATCTAGCATCTCTTCCATCACTGCCTTTGACGGTACAGTGACTGGGAGTGGAATAGCATTCTTCAATAATTCATCCTTGAGCTTCTTCTCCCCCTCTTTCTTTCCTTTCTCTTTGTCAAATTCAGTCTGAAGACGTCTCTTTTCTTTACTCAATTCGTTGATCTTATCCGCAAACTCTTTCTGAATCGATTCGAAATTCACCAAAATCCAATTCTCATCAAAGAGGCTTTCAGTGTAATTTTCATTAATCAACCCATTCGTGTCATGAATTTTCTTCTGAATTTTATCAATACGCTCATTGATCGTTTTTAACGCCTTAGAATTATTCACAAACTTCCCTGCCGCTTTGATCAAATCCTTTAATTTATCAATCTCTTTTTCCGCCGCACCTATTTGGACCTCAATTTGTTTTTTCTTCCTTTCAAGTAATTTAATGTCGGCATCTAATACGTTGTATTGAGCAAATTTCTTCTTGTCCTTCTTGGTGGAATCTTCCACTGCCTTTTGAGCCTTTGCCTCAAGGAACTCACCTTTCTTTGAATATTTCTCGTAATACTTGGCTGCTTGAGAAAAATTATTGATCAGTATTTCAAGAGCAGTCGTATTCTGAAAAATATCTAACTCACTTTCACCCTTAAACATTGAATACCTTCTTATTTCACTTGGAAATACTCTGTCGAGTAAATTTTGACCATCCACTGGTGTTCTACTACCGTCGCGAGTTTCTTCCGCACCTTGCAATGTCAAATTCGAAGTTTCAAAATCACCACCTGACAACTTTTTAACGTTGAAACTTTTGGATACAACTTGCTTTTCATTGAATTGTTCAGTTGTAATCGATACTTTCACTTTTAGCTCTTCCCCTTCATCCAATTCTCCAAGTGCTTTAGCTGAAACTAAACTATTCAAGTCATCGCTTGTTCTTTTAAACAACCATTCAAGCGCTTCAAAGAATTTCGTTTTACCTTCTCCATTTTCACCTAGCACAATATTCAACCCATCACAAAGCTCAAATTCTTTGACACCGTAGTAGCATAGGAAATTCTCTATTGATATCTTTTTTATTATCATACCGCTTCCTGATTTAAAAATTGAATTATCTTTTTCTGTAATGCTGAGTCTGACTCTGCCGGAACCTTTTCTTGCGATTCAACAATCAGTGCAATTGTCTGAATAATCACATGGTTTGAAGAAAGTCCTTCCCTCAAGTTGTTGGGTAAATCAGATTGATCAATCCCATATTTATCCTTAACAATGGGGTGTTTTACAAAACTTACAAAAATGTCATCTTTTCTAGCCATAGTATGTTATTTGCAAAATTCGTTGATGTTCAAATTATAAAATTCCAGAATCTCTTTCAGGGAATTATAAGTGTCAGTTTTATTGATTGCTAAACACGCAAAGTCTGCGACACGCAAAAGTTCGGTTTTAACTAAATTTCTTTCCATTTCATAACTAGTGTCTGTTGAATCAGAATTTGGAATTACTACCAAATCATGAATCGTTGCATGTGTCTTGTCCTTGTGTAACCTCAACACTCTTCCTCTTCTTTGAATAAACTGTCTTGGGTTTCCTGTACTTGCACAGAATATTGCAAGCTCTGAACGTGGTACATCTACACCTTCATCCAAACACTTCATTGAAGTGAGAACGTGTAGATCTCCCTTTTCATACTTCTCTAATACACTCGAACGATCGGAAGATCCTGATGTAAATGGGTTAACCATTACGAAATCATCCACATCTCTAACCGCTCTTGTGTACTCGTGGATCAATCTAATATCATCGTCATCTTCCTCATCAACATCAACCTGACTGTAATCAGGTTCTAGGCCCTCGGGCACATAAACCAAAGTATATTTCAAGTTGTCACGTTTTCTAAACTCCTCTTTCAATATCTGCTTAAAGACATCTAGTTTGTTTGCTGCTTTATGAATAATTCTTTTGCGCTTCAACAACAAGCGCTCAACCATTTCGTCCTTTTTATAAGTTCCTGTCTTAGGGTCCAAATAGTTCATTAATTGCTTGGAAATCTTGGCGTATTCTACTTGTTCTTCATCATTCAAATGAACAACATGAGGGTGGTATTCATAAGGACACAGCCACTTCATTTCAAGAGCTTTCTTCATAGAGAAAGAAACTATATATGGTGGTTCATCATTGAAGAACTCATTAATCGCAAAATTCCCAGCATCATCATATTTTCGATCGGGTGTAGCAGAAAGTCCTATTCTCTTCTGAAGATGGATTTCTGGTAAAATCCTTAAGATACTTGACGACCCTAAATTGTGCGCTTCATCCGCAATAAACAGAGTAGAATCTGGCAGTTGTTTGAAGTGGGTTTGAAACTTCCTCCTGGTCAAAGAAGCATAAGTGACAATTACAATGAAAGATGTATCAATCAACTTGGACGCTGTGTTGAAGAATGCTAAATTCTTATCCCAACTTTCTCTAGAACTAACTGTAATTACATTTCTAAAATTGAACTTTGCACATTCTTCCTTCCACTGCTCTACTAATGCTAATGTAGGAACAACTACTACAGCTTTATACGTTTTTTTATCCCCACTTTTCTGATATTCGTTCAGCAAGCAATTCAGCGAGGTAATTGTCTTTCCAGTTCCGGTTGCCATTGCAAAGACACCTTTATATCCATTCTTGACCCAATTTTCATACGCTTCTTGCTGGTATTCGCGAGGACCTGTTGGGTATGGGAATTTAGGTTCACGCATTACTCGTTCGAACTCAGTATGAATGTATTTAATGGTCTTTTGAAGTTTCTTATTATCGAAAGAACTTGCTTTTCGTTGAATAAGGTCGTCTTCTTGTATTATCAGTTCATCGATATCAGGACTTCCAAATTCACTCTTTATTGCAACTTTTACTTGATCAATATCTAAGTAGTTTACTATTTCAGATTTACCTGAAAAGATATCCTCAAAATCCTTCTTCTGACGAGCAATCATTTTACTCGATCGTGAGTTTTCCCAGCTAAGAAAAGCGTCGAGTTCTTCAAGGTTCTCCAATAATCCAAATGCAGTAAAATTGCATGAAGCCTTAAACCCAACAACGTCATTACCATCTGAGAAAATTCCACTTTTATAATGAACAATCCCTTTTCGCCCCTTTGGGGTAACAACTTTAATTTGAATTCGGTCTTGTGAAATCAAATAAGATAAACATTGAAAGAAATGGGTCCCATAATCGTCCAACGAATCTTTTAGTCTTCGAATATCTCTTAAATCGATCGGAGCATTTTCAACTTCACTTTCTTGTCCTAGCTTAATTGCTTCTTTGTCTTGTTCTGAAAGAATATTGTTCACTACAAGCCTTAAAACTCCTCCGTTATGGATGAATTTTGCGAACCCCAAAGAAAGAACGTTGATCGCAGCTGAACTGAAGTAACCGAGTAGTAGATCAATTGATGTACTGTTGTTTAAACCATTCAAATAGAATTCTAGGGGTTCATTTTCTGAACCTGTTCTGTAAGACCTATCTTCCGACCAACCTACTTCTTTAAGCATTGAGTGAAATTCTAATTAAACTATATGGTTTCAATCTGAGAGCCTTGACAACATGTGATACGTCCATAATACTTGCATTACAAGCGCTTCCAGTAGCAGCAGCGAGTTCTTTAGCTTTCATGATCAAGAAATCTTCAGCATCTTGTTTGTTCAACGTAATACTTAAAATATGAGGTGCTGTCTTCACATTTCTAAAGTTAATAATTCCAATATTCTTCTCTTCAAAATAGGCTTGCCATTCTTTGCGTAAAGTGTTTAGTTGGGCGAAATGCTCACCGAATTCTTCAAGTGAAATCCTACATGCCTCTCCGAAGCCTACAATTCCTGGTGTATTATAGGTTCCTCCTCGCATTCCATTTTCCTGTCCGCCACCGTGCATTAAAGATTCAAGCTTTACACCACTTTTAACATAGAGGGCACCGACACCTTTTGGGCCTTTCATTTTATGTCCGGATATACAGAGCATATCAATGTTTTCCTTTGATACACTTACTGCGATCTTTCCAACTGCCTGTGAAGCATCACAGAAAAAACAAACATCATTTTCTCTTGCTATTTCACCAATTGCCTGAATATCTTGAATAATACCCGTTTCATTGTTTACAAACATCACACTAATCAATGCAGTTGTTTCTTTGATTGCTCCTTTGAGATCCTCTAATGAGATCAGTCCATTTTTATCGACATTTAGATAGGTTACCTCGTATCCCTTAGATTCTAAATACTCGCAAGTTTTTAAAACTGCCTTATGTTCTGTTGTGACCGTGATGATATGATTTCCTTTTTCCGGATTGGCTTCTAAATAGCCTTTTAATGCCCAGTTAATAGCTTCCGTGGCACCAGAAGTGAAATAGATTTCTTTTGAATCTGCATTAATGATGTTGGCTACATGTCCACGAGCCGTTTCAATAGCTCGTTTTGCTTCTTTACCATATACGTGATTGCTGCTCGCGTTCCCAAAGATCTCATCGAAATAAGGTAGCATAGCTTCTTTCACTCTAGGGTCAACTGGAGTGGTCGCTGCGTTGTCAAGGTATTTAGGTTGGTTAATCAATTCTCGGAATAAATAAAACTTTGTACTTCTTATAAGTTCTTCATCTGCTGCTCGTGATAGTTGTTTTGCAGAATATATTAATGAAATAAAACAACGTAAGATATAAAATAGAAACCACATTTCAAATGTTAATTATAAGTATTTACCAATTAGCCTATTTTCTTAAACAATCAGTAAAAATAAACTTTGTAATGTTTGGTTAAACGGTTCTGTCGCATCTGTTTTTAAATTTACACAAAATAGTTGTTATTAAAAAAAATTGGTTCTGTCGCATTAATTATTTTTTAAACGTTTTTCACTAAAATCGCCCTTCCTTCAAAAAGTTAAATCACCAATAAACAAAGCTTTAGGTTTTTCAATCTTTACCAAAAACGGCAAAAATCAGTCGGTTTTTGTTTAATGCGACAGAACCTAGAAAAGAAGTTAGCAAGACTTGAGGAACGATTCGTTTTTGAAGAAATAAATAAGGCTCAATACGAAAAATTCAAATCTAAACTCACCCAAGAAAAAAATGAAAAACTAAACTTTTCTGAAAAAGTTGGATATAATTTATCGAACCTAGAAAAAGCGCTAGAAATAGCTCTCAACAAAGCTCCGGAACTACCTTCATTGTGGACAAATGGAAATTTAGCAGAAAAAAGAAAGATTCAAAAAATGGTATTCCCTGATGGAATTGAATATGACCATAAAAATGATGAATATCGAACTTTTAGAGTGAATTCCTTTTTCTCCTACATCCCAGTAATATCAAAAGAATTAGGCCATAAAAAAACCGGAAAGTTTCGTGAGAAAACGAAAAATTCCGGTTTAGTACTCGAGACGGGACTTGAAACTATATATTTATCCTTATTGTAGAACATCAAGAAACATTGAGAAAAACCTTTGTAAACAATGGAATAGTTACTATAATTAACAAGTAGAGGCATTGTGTAAAATAGTATAACATTGTAATAAATTCATTTTTACTGTTCAATTACTGTTCAATTTTTATATCTTTAATTATTCAAATATCAAATTCAATGGCGACAATTAAATTTTACTATCGGTCAACAAAAGAAACGGCAAATATTACCCTTAGATTAATGCATCAAGTTTCAAAAGAAGAAATAATAAGCATTTACGGAAGAACTAACTTCAGAATAGAGAAATCGACTTGGAATGAAACAAGAAAAAAAACTATAAAAGATGCCGAATTAAGAAATTCAAAAGTTGACATAGAAAAAGAATTAACCAATTTAGAAAATTTTGTTCTCACAAACACTCCTGCTGATATAACAGAGATTAACAAAGAATGGTTAACCGATACAATTAATGAGTATTATAATCCTATAAAAGAACACAAAAACACGGTTGAATATTGGGTACAACATTTTATTGATAACTCACATACATTTGACAATCCAAAAGGAGGAATCGGACTTGGTAAAAGTAGAGTTGACAGTTATAAGGCATTAAAAAAAACGTTAATTTCTTTTAATAGTAAATTGACATTGATAGACTGTAATAAAAAAACATTTGACGACTTTAAAAAATGGTTAATTAAGAAACAATATTCGCCTACTACACTATATAAAAAACAATCGGACTTAAAAACTATTTGTATTTATGCTCAATCGGAGGGTATGGAGGTATCTCAACAAATTCACTCAATCAAAATCAAAAAAGGGAATCCATACGAAGACGATATGGACGTTATTACATTAACCGAATTAGAGATTGGTAAGATAGAAAAACTTAATCTTAAAAGGTTATCCTTAATAAATGCGAGAAAGTGGTTAATATTGGCATGTTATACTGGGCAAAGAGGGCAAAGACTATTAAACAATATCAAAAAGGAAAATTTTAAACCATATAAAGACGATTTAATTATCAGGTTTCAACAATCAAAAGGAAACAAAACGGTAACAATTCCGGTTTTACCAAAAGTAAAGGATATCTACAATAATGGTTTACCTTATGAAATTAGTCTTCAGAAACTTAATACCTATTTTAAAGAATTAGGAGAAAAGGCAGAAATAAACGAACCGACTATTGGAACAATTAGAGAAAGTATAGAAGTCTCAAAAGGTAAGAGTATTCAAAGAAATGTAAAAAAAGAACGTGAAAAATGGAGGTATATCTGCTCACACATAGGAAGAAGAACATTTGCGACTAATCACTATAATAAACTACCTACTACACTAATTATGAGGGTTACGGGTCACGGGAAAGAATCCGACCTACTTACATACATAAACCAAAAGAATGACGACCACTTGGACGTATTTTTTGACTACTATAAAACCAAAGAAGAAGAAAAAGAAACTCCAATAAAGCAATTAAAAACAGTAAACAAATAGACTTCTTGGGGTATCTGCTTTGCGTGTGTAAAGGTTAAAACAACTAATTGTTGAGGATTTTATATATTTATCACTGCAACGTGAATAAAATTTCAAATGAACAACAAATTATACGTTATCAATTGTGAAAAACCAAAAGAAACAAGAGCCCAAACTTTGTTACTAAAAACTTGCGTTGAACAGCATATTTTAAAAAATGTTCAATTCAAGATTGAAAACTTAAGATATCGATTGAAATTTGAAAAAGACCAAAATGTATTCATAGAGCGAATAGTTGACAATTTAAAAGTGAATTTCATTAGTGAAAATTTTAAGTCATTTAAGTACAGTTTTGATTCAAACACTAACATACTGAATTTAGCATCAGGTACAATATTAGATTATATTTTTAACTCTACAGAAAAAGGTTATCCCAGATACTGTATCAGAAAAGACTTTTTTATTGTGGTTAACAACTACGTCAAACTGTTTGACTCCGAAGAACATGAGATTGTCGAACTTGATAATGAAGTTGAAATAAAAAAAACATTTTTGAAATTACATTCAAAAGAATTGAGCGAAATATCAAATTTCATACAATTAGAATACTGGTTAAAAGAACTAAACTCTAATAAAGACATGCTACCCTCAAATTGTCAGGATAAACAAATAGATAACTCCCTATTAAAGGATTATTGTAAAACCAATAATTCAATACCAAAAGAAAATTCAACGACTACAAATGTTAAATTTACAAAAGAGATAGATGGCGTTGTTTGCCCCGACTGGATGACTTTAAAAGGGTTTTACATTTTCAATGAATATCTTAATGTAACAACAAAAAAAAGTGAAATGGCACTATCTTACATTATCAAACAACTAATTGAAGACAATGAAATAAGTAAAGATAAAGGATATACAGATTTTTCGTTTTCAAATTGGTTAATGGAATCATACAATTTAGAATTAACGAAAGTTAGAAGTTTTAATGAATGTAATATCGATAGTAGAAAGTTAATATATAATACTATTGTCAAAGATTTGTAAACTCGGGTTAAGTACCCGAAAACCCGACCAATAGACCCTAAACTAACAATATAAATTTGGATATTATTAATTTAAATATCTAAATATATGAATGGACAAATCCAACTAATACAATTAACCCCTAACGAATTGCAAAACGCAATTATCGAGGGTATCAATCAAAAGTTTGACGAACTAAGAAAGTCATTCCAACCCAAAGAACCGACAGAACTATTAACGAGGTCGGAAACATCCGCACTACTAAAAATTAATCTGTCAAGTTTATGGAGTTGGACAAAGCAAGGTAAACTTGTTTCTTATTCAATCGGGAATAGGGTTTATTACAAAAGAAGTGAAGTGTTACAATCTCTTATTGAACTTAAACACTAAGAATAATGAGAGCAACGCAACCACAACCCACTTATTACAATCCCAAACTTTAAAAATTGTATTCTATAACGGTTATCACCCCGATTATAAGACGATACAAACACTTTTAAAGAATATCTAACCAAACACAGCCACAAACAATAAAAGAGGGTGTTAAAACCCTCCTTTATTTATTCAAATGTAGTATTCAACTGCAACGCAAAACCTACACCTACACCTACACCTACACCTAAAGATACAAATAATTAATTGATTGACGGTTTAAACATATCGAACGAAGACAAAGTAATTATTAAAAAAATACTTTCTGTTTCTGACTTGGTTTTTCAAAAAGAAGTTGAACTATTACGAAAGGACGGAACACTATTTCAGCAACAAATACACACCTACAAAAAACTACAATTTATTTTTACTGGATGCTACATTGACGGATGTTTTGTTCCTAATAAATTAAAAATAAAAGGAAGTCTACACTACTACTGGAATAATGGCATACACAACTATAATAATTTCAATTTTAATGGTCTAAAAACGGTAGTAAATGAGTTAAAAAACAAATTCTATATAAACCCAACTGACTGGAAAATTCATTCCTTAGAGTATGGCATTAACCTAAACACAGATATAGAGGTTAATAATTTTCTCAATCATTGTTTTTATAATGGAAATGAAAAATTTTTACGACCAATAAACAAACCATTTTTACAAGCAGGAAACACCCGAAACAATGATGTTTTATATAAATTGTATAACAAAGGTTTTCAATTCAATAAACTAACAAATATTAACATTCTAAGGTATGAGATAAGGATAAACAACTCGAGAGCCTTAAAACGTTTGACTGAAATTTATAATCTATCCGACCTTCTAAATATAGATAAATTAATAAAATTACATTCTTTACTTATAGATAGTTTTAACGAAATATTATTTTCTGACTTCACAATTAAATATAGTGGTTTAACTAAGGTTGAAAGAAAAAATCTAATCAAATATCAAAATCAAATTACTTGGGATAATTATAAGAATTACAGTAGTAGAAATACCTTTAACAACAACAAAAAAAAGTTCAATACACTAATTGAAAACCATTCAAAAAACATACTGAAAACTCTTTCTGACGATGTCAAAAAACAAAGTTTCAGCAACCTTAATTTAAACACTTATAAATTAGAACCATACGACAAAAATTTGTACGTATACCGAACAAGTACAGAATCAAAAATTTGTGCATATACCTACTTATATATATACGGTAATTGCACAACTCAAAGCAAACGTAAATGTTTAGTATCTGATTCGAAACATTAATACATTACAGAGAAGAAATCAGAGAAGTAACAGAGAGAGACAAAGCAGTTACGTTTATCAAATCATCAAGAAGCGCTTTTGAACGAGAAAGAGTTTAATAAATAGCATGAAAACACTCTGTTCGTTAAATGCTTAACAATGTATTAAAAATTAAATTTATTATCTTTAATGAAGTTAATGCGACAGAACCAATTGAAGTAACTTTTGCTAACAATGTATAAGCGGCATTAAAACGCCTGCTTATAATAACCGTTATGGGCAAGTTTGAAACCATATCGTAAGACAAAAGATTTTACTGACAAACGAACAAGTTCATAACTATTTTGGTAAGTTAATAATATTAAAATTAGAAAAATGAAACAAAAATTATTTACTTTATTATTGGTAACACTTTTCTTTATAAACAAAGGTAAAGCTCAATATTCAACGAGTTATATTTCATATGAGTATACTGAAATTATGGCTTATTCAATAGAAATAACTTATTCTTCTTCAAATGGATATTATCAACCATATTCTCCTTATGTTTCTTATGGTAATGCTTTGGCAACTATGCAGGCAAGATATGATAAAAACCATGCAATTATCTCAAAAGAATGGGGTAAGCTTTTGAGTTTAAACTTAATCAATATTCATAACAAAGCAACATTAAAGCACCATCAAGAGGAGATTAGTGCAAAAGTGAAAATGAATTGTAAAGGAGATTTAGGAAATCAGGCGTATGCAGATTCATGGATAGATTATGTTACTCAAACATTTAGAATTCAATCGATTAAAGATGAAATATTAGTACTACAAAGTTGCCAAAGTGAATTAAATCGAATAAAATATAAAGACCCCGATAATTATATTTATTCTAAAAGGTATAAATCCATTTTGAAAACACTTGAATTATTAAAAAATTGTAGTTCTTCTAAAATAAAATATCTGAGTTGGGAAAAAACAGAACTTGAAAATAAGGAAATATATAATTACTCAAGTACTAAAGCCAACTTAAATTATTCTTACACAAGTAATTCTCAAAAACTCAAAATAGTAAATATTTCAAAACTATCAAAATATACTGTTATTTCTTTGCAATATGATAACATTCAACTTTGCTCTGATTGCTGGATAAATTATTCACCAAAAACATATTTAGAACAGAATGGAAAAAAATATTATCTAAAAAAGGTTGAAGGCATTCCTTTAAGTCCTAATAAATACTATTTTAAAACTAAGAGTATTTTGTCTTTTGATCTTTACTTTGATAAATCAATTAATCTAAATGAGAAATTTGATTTGATTGAAACCCAAGGAAGTACTACCGCTTTTAATGTCTATAATATATCAAAATAAAATATTGTGTACACAAAAGCAATTTCGGTTCTGTCGCATTAATTATTTTTCGACCATTTTTCATCAAATTCTTTGAATGTTTAAAAAGTTATCGCACATTAGTTCAACGGTTTATGATTTTTTGTTTTGTATGAATTATGCTTCAAATAGTGATTGTTTAGTTAATGCGACAGAACCCTCGATTACTATCAATAGACCTTAGTAGTACTGAATTAACACTATCTAATTTATTAGTTAGTGTTTCTATTTGTTGTTTCTTGCTTTGAGAAAAGGAGATGCTTACACAAATAAGCAATAAAAAGACGGTAATTAATTTTTTCATAATCATAGTTAAAATTTATTGAAAAATATCAGTAAATTATTTTAGTCAAGGTTCATTCTCATTAAGTAATAAAAACACCTTGTTGATGTTAACAAATAATATCAGCGAACGTTTTAATGCCGTCTATTTGTAAAAGCTTTTATTTGTTTACACTACCTATAGCCTTATAAAAATCTTTTTCGTTGAATTTCTCTAATCCTTCATATTCGGCAACTTCCATTTTTTTTACTTTGTTGTCTTTCCACTTATTTATTATTAAATCACCATAGTTTATGTTGATCGATAAATTTTCTGAATTTTGAAATGTACCCAATTCATAAATGGAGTATTCAACTGTTGTAGACACCTCAATAAATTTATCATCAGATTCAATTAAATCAATACTTACTAACATTATATTATATCTATCATGGTAATCACCCGTTAAATTTAATACCCGTTCTTTCGAATAGATTGAGCGGCAATCTATAAAATCATTTATTATAGCTGTATTAAATTTTACTCCTCCTTCTATATAGTGTTTTTCATTTAATTCAGGCGACAATTCAAGTGAAGAATAAAATTTAGAAACAAATGCCTTTATTTTGCCTTCATCAACTTGAGTTTTTAGTATTTCTATACTATCAGATTTTAATATTAAATCAGCAACTACTAATTGGTAGTCTTGCTCCAAAGACTTAACTTCCTTTGTTAAAGATTCTATTTTCTCATTGTTCAAGCTTATTTCACCATTTTTTGATGCATTCTCTTTTTTCAATAAGCTAATTTTAGATTCAAGAGCTATTTTAGTTGTATTAAGTTCTCGATTACTATCAATAGCCTTTAGTAGTAATGAGTTAATACTATCTAACTTATAAGTTAGAGTTTCTATTTGTTTTTTCTTGCTTTGAGAAAAGGAGATGCTTACACAAATAAACAATAAAGAGACGGTGATTAATTTTTTCATAATTGTTTTTTTAAAATTAAAGAAATTATTTTGTTTACCAAAGATTAACGCCTCAAACACGTAAAGATTTAAATAACAGTTTTATAATCTTAAACAATTAAAAAAGTTACACTATAAAAAAGGACACTATAAAAAAAGGATGCAATAAATTAGTTAACAGAATTAAACTAAAAAAAGGAGGGTAAAATTAGAGTGCTGTTCAATAGTTGTTCAAGTTCTAAACTAAAAAAACCTCAATTCACTAATAATTAGTAGATTGAGGTTTTCATTAGTACTCGAGACGGGACTTGAACCCGTACGTCCCAGAGGACACAAGATTTTAAGTCTTGCGTGTCTACCAATTCCACCACTCGAGCATCTCTAGTCCCGAATAATCGGGGCTAGATTCACAATACTTCTGCCGACATGCAGAAGCTGTGGTTTGGCATCTTAAATATATAAGAGCGAAAGACGGGATTCAAACCCGCGACCCTCACCTTGGCAAGGTGATGCTCTATCACTGAGCTACTTTCGCTTTTTTCGCTTTGAACGGATGCAAAACTACACATTTTTTCTATTTATAAAAAAATTGTGAGTATTATTTCTTGTATTCTGTGATTGTTTTTTTAATTATATCTATACACTCCATCAATTGGTCTTTAGAAATAACTAAAGGTGGAGCAAAACGAATAATATTTCCATGAGTCGGTTTAGCTAACAGTCCATTGTCACTTAGTTTCATACAAATATTCCAGGCTGTTTGACTAGTTTCGGTATCGTTAATAACGATTGCATTCAACAATCCTTTACCTCTCACTAGTGTTACAAGATTGTTTGTAGCAATAAACTTTTCCAGCTCCGATCTAAAAATATTTCCTAACTCAAAAGCTCGTTCTGATAGTTTTTCTTCTTTTACCACTTCCAAAGCTGCAACTGCAACTTCACACGCCAAAGGATTTCCTCCATAGGTCGAACCATGTTCTCCCGGCTTAATAGACAGCATCACTTCATCATCTGCCAACACAGCCGAAACAGGCATCGCTCCTCCAGACAAGGCTTTTCCTAAAATTAAAATATCTGCGCGTGTTTGTTTTTTATCTTCACAAAAACTAGAGCAGTTACAATTTCCACAAGTAGCCAATAATTTTCCTGTTCGTGCAATCCCTGTTTGAACTTCATCGGCAATAAACAAGGCTTCGTTGTCTTTACAAATTTGGTAACAATCACTTAGGTAATTTTCATCGGGAACTACTACTCCGGCTTCTCCTTGAATAGGCTCTACCATGAACCCTACCACATTCGAGTTATTAGCAAAGGCGTCTTTCAGAGCGTTCACATCGTTGTAAGGAACTCTAATAAAACCTGGTGTAAATGGGCCAAAACCGGTGTAGGAATCTGGATCACTTGAAAAAGAAACGATAGTAGTTGTACGACCATGAAAGTTTTGATCACATACAATTATTTGTGCCTGATTCTCAGGAATATTCTTGTGGGTGTAAGCCCATTTTCTAGCCAATTTAATGGCTGTCTCCACAGCCTCGGCGCCAGTGTTCATTGGCAAAACCTTGTCATACCCGAAATACTCGCTCATGTATTTGGAAAACTTCCCCAACGAAGTATTGTAAAAAGCTCTAGAAGTAAGGGTTAGTTTTTGGGCCTGATCTACTAATACTTTTGTGATTTTTGGGTGACAATGCCCTTGATTTACAGCAGAATACGCTGATAAAAAATCAAAATACTTTTTACCCTCTGCATCCCATACAAATACTCCTTCACCTTTATCCAACACTACAGGAAGCGGGTGATAGTTATGAGCTCCATATTTATCTTCTAAAGAAATTGACTCTGCTGATGTTATTGTTTTATTCATAATATGAATTAATTCGAAATTTGATTAGGAATCTAAAGTATAAAAATCCCAAAGAACAATCAAACATACGAACCATTATCCCAAAAAATGCCGCCTCAAAATAATGAGGCGGCATTTTTTATTTTTGTTAGATAGTAATGTTTTCTATGATTCAGATTTTTAAAGTTTTTAAACCAAAAATCCTTTCCAAAAGTATTTCCTTTTATGAGTTTCCAACGAAGAGATAGTTTTATTCTGCTTAAGATGCAGGTTTCCTTTATTTAAATGCATATCATACCCTTACTTCATTTAACAAAACAATGATTTAGAAGAAGATAATAAACTTTAATTACCTGCAAACAACACAATTCACTCTATAAATTTGGTCTGTTTTATGTGAAAACGATAAAGCAATTTAGTAGATACTAAAATTTTCACTACATTCAAGAATGAAAGCATTAGTCATCTCGGGAGGAGGTAGCAAAGGGGCTTTTGCCGGAGGCATAGCTCAATACCTCATTGAAGAAAAGCAGCAAAAGTATGACATTTTTGTAGGCTCTTCTACCGGCAGTTTATTGGTTCCTTTATTGGCCTCTAACAATGTCCTGAAAGCAAAAAAAGTATATACTGAAATAAAAAATTCGGATATTTTTTCTCTAAGTCCATACAAACTAAAAAAAAGAAGGGGAATAGAATTTATTCGAATGCATCACTTAAATGTTTTAAGGTCGTTTTTGCGAGGCAATAAAACATTTGGCTCCTCCAAAAACCTTAGAAAAACCATTGAACAAAATTTTTCTAAAACCGACTTTGATTTCATCAGACAGAAAAAAATCGATGTCGTAGTTACCGTCTCTAATTTATCTACTCAAGAACTTGAGTACAAATCTATTCACGATTATTCCTACAGTGATTTTTGTGATTGGATTTGGGCGTCTGCTAACTTTGTTCCTTTCATGAGTTTGATGATAAAAAACAACATGGAATATGGAGATGGAGGATTTGGAAACAATATTCCTGTACAAGCAGCTATTGATGCTGGAGCTACAGAAGTTGATGTAATTATTCTTGATCCGATAAATCGACTAACTAACAAAATAAAATCAACTAACGCCTTTGATTTAACTTTTAAATTACTGGACTACTTACTGGAACAAAACAACCAAAGTAAGCTGGAAATTTCGAAACTAAAAGCTCAGTACAAAAAAGTAAAAATCAATCGATTTCACACCCCAACCCAACTGACAGAAAACTCACTTATTTTCAATCAAAAAAAGATGAAAAAATGGTGGGCAGAAGGGTATCAATTTGCTAAAAAACAAGGGCCAAAAAAAGCAACCATTATCCCATAAATCGACATATATTTTTATTCAAAAGAGATTGTTAACATAAATAACACATTTATACTTCGAAGTGTATTGATAAAATTGTATTTTTGAGAAATTCCAATACATTTACCACCAACCAAAAACCTTATGGGATATCTTGACGAGCTAAACAGTCAACAATACGAGGCCGTGACCAACACCGAAGGTCCGTGCATGGTAATTGCTGGAGCTGGCTCAGGAAAAACGAGAGTTCTTACCTACAGAATTGCCCATTTGATTGAGAAAGGCGTGGACCCTTTCAGCATTCTTTCTTTAACTTTTACCAATAAAGCGGCCAAAGAAATGAAAGAACGTATCTCAAAAATAATTGGTGGAAATGAAGCAAAAAACTTGTGGATGGGAACTTTTCACTCGGTTTTTGCTCGAATCCTAAGAACGGAAGCTGAAATAATCGGCTACCCCAAAAACTTTACCATTTACGATACCCAAGACTCAAAAAATCTGCTGAAATCAATCGTAAAGGAAATGGGACTAGATGAAAAACTATACAAACCTGGAGTGGTTTATGGTAGAATTTCATCTGCAAAAAATAATTTAATTTCTGCGGATAGCTACCTGCAAAACGTCACCATTATGGCTGACGACCGAAGCGCTGGCCGCCCACGAATTGGTGAAATATATAAAATCTACCAACGAAGATGCTTCAAAGCTGGAGCCATGGATTTTGATGATTTGTTATACAAAACCAACGTATTGTTTCGCGACCATCTGGAGGTATTGTACAAATACCAGCATAGGTTTAAGTACCTGCTTGTGGATGAGTACCAAGACACTAACTACTCTCAATATTTGATTGTAAAAAAATTGGCCTCCGCGACTGAAAATTTAGTTGTTGTTGGAGATGACGCCCAAAGTATTTATGCTTTTAGGGGAGCAAACATTCAAAACATATTAAATTTCAAAAAAGATTACCCTGATTATAAATTATTCAAACTAGAGCAAAACTACCGATCTACGAAAGTCATTGTGCAGGCTGCCAATAGTATCATAAAAAAGAACAAAGACCAAATTGAAAAAAAGGTTTGGACTGATAACGACCAAGGTGATAAAATAAAAATAGTGCGAACATTGTCCGACAATGAAGAGGGCAAAGTAACCGCACATTCAATTTTTGACATCAAGCAGAATAATGCAGCCGCAAACAGTGATTTTGCTATCCTTTACAGAACCAATGCTCAATCACGTTCGTTTGAAGAAGCATTAAGAAGACTGAATATTCCCTACAGAATATATGGCGGACTCTCTTTTTACCAGCGGAAAGAAATAAAAGACCTCCTCTCCTATTTCAGATTGATTGCCAATCACAATGATGAAGAAGCATTCAAAAGAGTAATAAACTACCCAAAAAGAGGAATAGGAAAAACAAGTATTGAGTCCCTTACCATTGTCTCTAATGAGGAAAATAAAACCTTGTGGGAGGTAGCTAATAATTTGGCAGGCAATGGAGTTAAAATAAACTCGGGTACTCAACGAAAAATAACAGATTTCTGTACAATGATACAGAGTTTCAGTGTGAGGCTGGACAAAGAAAATGCTTTCGATTTAGCAAAAGAAATCGCTACTTCAACAGGCATCATGCGTGATTTACATGCCGACAAAACTCCAGAAGGAGTAAGTAGATATGACAACATTCAGGAGTTACTGAACGGAATCTCTGAGTTTGTAGCAAAAAATCAAACGGAAGAAAATCTTCCTACATTAAGTGACTTCTTATTGGATGTTGCCTTATTGACCGATGCCGACAACGATGATAAAGAAGACAACAATAAGGTGGTAATGATGACAATTCATGCTGCAAAAGGACTGGAGTTCCCTTACGTTTACATTGTAGGAATGGAAGAGAATTTATTCCCTTCTCAGATGTCGTTGACTACACGAAACGACTTGGAAGAAGAACGAAGACTTTTTTATGTAGCGCTAACTAGAGCAGAAAAGAAAGCTACACTCTCTTATGCTACTAGCCGCTACAGATGGGGAAGTTTAATCTCATGTGAACCCAGTAGATTTTTAGAAGAAATAGACGAAGAATTTATAGATGAAGAAACTCCCATGCCTAGCGCACCCTTAAGATCTTCTGTAGATAGAAAGGCTGGATTTGAAATGAAGTTTAACAAACCCATGCAGGAAAAACAACTTAGCCAAATGAAAAAAGTTTCTTCTGCTGCCACTGCAGGTGGCGGATCAGACAATAAAGAAATCGTGGTTGGAGTGAATGTACGCCATGCAAAATTTGGAAAAGGAAAGATAATAAACATAGAAGGAGCTCACCCGAATAGAAAGGCAACTGCCTTTTTCCCTTCGGTTGGGCAAAAACAGCTTTTGCTGAAATTCGCCAAGCTAGAAATAATTGATTAAAAACAACATATATGTCAGAAGGACTAGAATATAATACTTCGAGAGAAGAACTAAAGATACCGGAGTACGGAAGAAATGTGAGAAACATGGTAGAATATGCCATCAGTGTAAGCGACCGGGAAGAAAGACAAAAGGTTGCAAATGCCATTATATCTGTAATGGGACAACTAAATCCTCATCTCCGTGATATTACTGATTTTACCCACAAACTTTGGGATCATTTATTTATAATTTCTGAGAACAAACTGGACGTAGATTCTCCCTATCCAAAACCAGAATTGGAAGAAGCCACCAGAAAGCCAGAAAAAATGAATTACTCTGAAGGGAAAAGAAAAATCAAATACGCCTACTACGGTAAAACTGTTTCCCTATTTATAAGAGAAGCTATTTCCAAAGAAGATGAAAAGGAAAAAGAAATTTTGGTGGAG
The DNA here is from genome assembly GCA_965655625.1 of Flavobacteriales bacterium. Lineage (GTDB taxonomy): Bacteria > Bacteroidota > Bacteroidia > Flavobacteriales_D > CAJJDF01 > CAJJDF01. The sequence goes on from CBFHHA010000008.1 coordinate 60,821, forward strand.
GCAATTGCCAACTTAATGAAAAAACTTTTTATTACCTGGAACAAAGACTTTGTAGAAGACGAGGTTATCTGGAGACATCTTGATGAATTATCAAATGGAAAACTAATACCTAACAAAGAAAAACCACTTACTTCTGTTGAAGAATTGGCTAAATCGATACCAAAGGTAAAGCCAATGAAAAACAACAGAAAAAAAGGTAAAAAACAAACAAACGGGAAACATAGATTTTCAAAAAAATAAAAAATATGAACATTTTTGAAATAAACGGAGGTAAAAAATTAAGTGGAGAGTTAGTTCCACAAGGAGCAAAAAACGAAGCATTACAAGTATTGTGCGCTGTACTTCTTACGCCAGAGAAAGTAATCATAGACAACGTACCAAATATTATTGATGTAAATAAATTGATCGATTTACTTTCCTCAATGGGAGTGAAAGTAGAAAAACTAGGTAACGAAAAATACTCTTTTCAGGCGAACGAAGTTGACGTAGATTACCTTATTTCCGAGGAATTTAAAGAAAAAGGATCCAGTTTGAGAGGATCTATCATGATATTAGGACCACTTTTGGCAAGATTTGGAAAAGGCTACATGCCAAAACCAGGCGGAGACAAAATTGGAAGAAGAAGACTAGACACTCATTTTATTGGTTTCGAAAAATTGGGTGCAAATTTTCATTATGACAGCAAAAAATTCTTCTATGAAGTAAAAGCTGACAGACTGAAAGGAACTTACATGCACTTGGATGAAGCCTCGGTAACAGGAACGGCAAACATTGTAATGGCCGCAGCCTTGGCAGAGGGCACAACCACTATTTACAATGCGGCTTGCGAACCATACTTACAACAGTTGTGTAAAATGATCAATGCGATGGGAGGAAAAATCTCAGGTATAGGATCCAACATGATTGTGATAGAAGGAGTTGACGAACTAAGTGGATGCGAACATAGAATCCTACCTGACATGATTGAGATAGGAAGTTTTATTGGGCTTGCAGCTATGACTGGATCTGAAATTACGATAAAAAACGTGTCGTATCCAGATTTGGGAATAATTCCAGATACTTTCAGAAAATTAGGAATTAAGATTGAACTCAAGGGTGATGATTTGTTTATTCCATCTCAAGATCACTACGAAATTGAGTCCTACATTGACGGAAGCATCATGACAATTTCTGATGCACCTTGGCCAGGTTTCACTCCAGATTTATTGAGCATTATTTTAGTTGTCGCGACACAGGCGAGAGGAAGCGTGTTGATTCACCAAAAAATGTTTGAAAGCAGATTATTCTTTGTAGATAAATTGATAGACATGGGTGCGAAAATTATATTGTGCGACCCGCACAGAGCCACAGTAATTGGCATTGACAAAGAATACCCATTAAGAGGAATTAGTATGAGCTCGCCAGATATTAGAGCAGGTGTCTCTTTGCTAATCGCAGCACTCTCGGCCGAAGGAAAAAGTCAAATCAGCAATATCTCACAAATAGATAGAGGATACCAAAACATAGACACACGACTCAAAAATATTGGAGCTGATATAACTAGGCTATAAACTGGCACTATTGTTGCTTCTTGAGGAAGCATAAACACTATGATTTAACACACATTATGAAAAAAATATTATTTACACTAGCTCTTGTTGGCGCAGGATTCGTTCTCTCTAGCTTTACCGAACACAAAGTTGCACGGAAAAGTAGTGTATTTGTAACAGATACCGGAATAGAAATTGGCGACTTAGCTCCAGAATTAGAGTTTAATAATCCAGATGGAAAATCAATTAAACTCTCCTCATTGAGAGGCAAGTATGTTTTGATTGATTTTTGGGCAAGCTGGTGCGGACCGTGTCGAAAAGAGAATCCCAATTTAGTAAATGCCTACGAAAAATATAAAAAGGCCACTTTTCACAAAGGGAAAGGCTTTGAAATTTACAGTGTGTCGTTAGATACAGACAAGGCTAAATGGAATACTGCCATAGACAAGGACAACCTTTCGTGGAAGTTTCATGTAAGTGACTTGAAAGGATGGAACTCTGCGGCAGCAAGATTATACAAAATCAACTCTATTCCGCAAAGTTTCTTGCTAGACCCGAATGGAAAAATCATAGCTAAAAACTTACGAGGCATAAAACTACATACAACTTTAGATAAGTATGTGAAGAAGTTTTAGGAATTAAATCGAACTACAAAAGCCTATTAATCTGTCAGGAAACTGCCAAATTAATAGGCATTTTTAATTATTCTATGTCAGTTTGACTTAGATTTGTAAATGGCAAAAAAATTGAATGTGTTCAAACGAAAAAATAAAAGAGGAAACATGAATAGTGAAAACGAATCAAGAGAAGAATTGAACGAAGAGAATATTGCGGAAGAGACCGTTCAAAACGAAGAAGGGACGACTGAGGAAACAACTCAAGAGTCCGAAAAAAGCGAATTGGAACTAGCCCAAGAAGCGGCAGCGGCAGCAAATGACAAATACTTAAGACTCTATTCGGAGTTTGACAATTTTAGAAGAAGAACTGCAAAAGAAAAGTTGGACATTATTAAGTCTGCCAGCGAAGACGTTATTAAGAATATGCTACCTATCGTAGACGATTTTCAGCGAGCGATGACGCACAACACCGAAGTGCAAGACCCAGAAAGTCTTAAACAGGGCTTTGAATTGATTTACAACAAATTACTAAAGTCTCTTGAAGCCAAAGGTCTTAAACCAATCGAAGCGGCAGGAGAAGTATTTAACGCAGACATACATGAAGCTATCACCAATATTCCTGCACCAAGTGAGGATATGAAAGGAAAAATAGTAGATGTGGTGGAACAAGGGTACTATTTGGGTGAAAAAATTATACGATTTCCCAAAGTAGTCGTGGGGCAGTAAGTCTCGAACAAAACAAAACAACAAAACATGTCGAAAAGAGATTATTACGAAGTATTAGGAGTAAGTAAAAATGCGGATGCTAGCGAGATAAAGAAAGCCTACCGAAAACTTGCAATTAAATTTCATCCAGATAAGAACCCAGACAATCCAGATGCCGAAGTAAAATTTAAAGAAGCTGCAGAAGCCTACGAAATACTGAGCAATCCAGAAAAAAAACAACGTTATGATCAATTTGGACATGCCGGTGTTGATGGAAGCGCTGGTGGTGGTGGATTTGGCGGTGGCGGCATGAATATGGATGACATATTTAGTCAATTTGGAGATATTTTTGGGGGCGGAGGCGGAGGCTTCGGTGGTGGTTTTGGAAGAAGCCAAGGAAGAAGAACTGTTAAAGGAACCAATTTGAGAGTAAGGCTTAACCTTACGCTAGAAGAAATAGCCAACGGAGTAGAAAAAAAGATTAAAGTAAACAAACTAGTTCAAGCTGAAGGGGTAGAATACAAAACATGCTCTACTTGCAAAGGTCAAGGTCAAGTAACGCGTGTTGTAAATAGCTTCCTTGGGCAGATGCAAACAGCTAGTACTTGCCCTACTTGTAATGGTTCTGGGCAATCTATTGGTAAGAAACCAGCAGGAAGTGACCAAAACGGAATGGTGAGAAAAGAGGTGGTAATTCCAATAGAAATTCCTGCAGGAGTAGAAGACGGAATGCAACTGAACGTGAGAGGCAAAGGAAATGATGCGCCAGGAAATGGCGTAGCCGGTGATCTTCTTGTGGTAATATCAGAAGTAGAACACGAAACATTAAAAAGAGAAGGCCAAAACTTACACTACGACTTGTACTTGAATTTTGCTGATGTAGCGATGGGAACTTCAGTAGAAATCCCAGCAGTTGGTGGGTCGGTTAAATTTAAAATTACCCCGGGGACTCAAAGTGGTAAAACATTGAGATTAAAAGGAAAAGGACTTCCTTCGGTAAACTCATACGGAAAAGGAGATATATTGGTGCACGTGAATGTATGGACGCCTCAAACTCTCACTAAAGAGGAAAAGAAAGCATTGGAAGTTCTGCAAAAATCTGAAAACTTTGCCCCTAACCCAACCAGTAAGGACAAAGGTTTTTTTGACAGAGTGAAAGATGTATTTAGTTAAACTAAAAAGAACTATCGCCTAATTATTTTGGCCGGATTTACACAAGTAGATTCGGCTATTTTTTTTATATTTTCATCCTTGGATTAGCGGTTACCTCCTGCCCTACAAACTCTTTATTCAAAAAATGATAATACCCCGCAATGGCAATCATTCCGGCATTATCTGTACAGTATTGAAATTCGGGAATAAATACATCCCACCTCTTTTTCTCTCCTAATTTTTTCAATTCAGTTCGCAAATGACTGTTGGCCGATACACCTCCAGCTATCGCTACTTGATTTATATTCATGTCATCAGCCACTTTTTTTAGCTTCGAAAAAAGTGTTTTTACTATTGTATCCTGTATGGAAGCGCAAATATCTGCTTTGTTTTTCTCCACAAAATTAGGGTCATCTCTTTCACAGTTTCTAATAAAGTTCAAAAACTGAGTTTTCAGTCCGCTAAAACTGTAATTGTACTGGGTAGTTCGAGGATGGGTAAAGTGAAATCGAGTGGAATCACCTTCTTTGGCATACTTATCAATTAAAGGGCCTCCCGGGTAAGGAAAGTGGAGAACTTTTGCCATTTTATCAAAGGCTTCGCCCGCTGCATCATCTAGGGTTTCTCCGAGCACTTCCATCTTAAAATAATCTGTTACCTTAACTAGCTGAGTGTGGCCACCACTAACTGTTAGACAAATAAAAGGAAACTTCGGCAATTTCCTTTTTTCTTTTGGTTTCTGAATAAAGTGAGCCAACACGTGACCTTGCATATGATTTACCTGAATAAGCGGAATATCTAGGCTCAATGCCAATGACTTGGCGAAAGAAACGCCAACAAGCAAAGCTCCCATGAGACCTGGACCAGCAGTAAACGAAATTCCTGTCAATTCCTCTTTTGTAACTCCTGCCTCTTTGAGCGCGGCTTCCACAACCGGAATAATATTTTGCTGATGAGCGCGAGAAGCCAATTCGGGAACAACTCCTCCATACTGCTCATGTATTGATTGACGCGCAATAAGATTGGACAAAATTCGCCCGTCCTTAATTACCGCTGCAGAAGTATCATCGCATGAAGATTCTATGCCCAGTATTATTCCTTTTTTATCACTCATTCTATTCGGTATTAACTTTCCTCTATCAGTAAGTATCGTACAATCCTTCCCGGAAACGATCAAAATTAATTAATTTAGCTAACTTATACCTTGAAAGGCTTAATTTTTGTAGAAACCTAGTAAACTCGCTTCATCAATAACAAACTAAAAATATTGGGTCATCTGTGTCTATTTCTTCTCGAAATTGCATTGATTTTGACGTTGCTTTGTTTTATGGCCGTTCGATTTAATACTGTGCAAACAAGTTTAGCGAAATATGCCACTGAAAGACTTTCTAAAGACCTAAAAACCAAAATACACATTGGCAAAGTATCCATAACTCCCATCAAATCGATTGAATTGTTGGATTTCTATGTGCTCGATGAAGAAAATGACACAGTGATAAAAACACAGAGCATATCAATTCAAGCCAAAAACATTAACCTTAAGAAAAACAAAATTGATATTACTTCCTTAAAATTAAACGAAGCGGATATTCAATTAATAAAAAGAAAGGGCAAAAATGGGTTTAGTTTTCAATTCATTTTGGATTATTTTGATTCAGACAAAGAAACTAATTCCAGTTCCAATAATTTACTTATTGGAGTGCAATCAATTGAGCTAACCAATAGCCGTTTTCGTTTCATAGATTATAGAACCTCAGCCTCTTATTATGGGATGGATTTTGCCGATTTAGACGCAAAACCTATCAACTTCACCTTTTCGGGCTTCCGAAACGAGGGTAGCAACATCAAAGTAACAATTGAACATCTATCTACCGTTGAAAAAAGCAACTTTGATTTAAGAAATTTAACTGGAGAAGTAGAAATTGACTCAAACTTTGTGCACATAAATAATCTAGAGATTACAACACCCAACTCACACGTATCCACAGAGTTTTTTAGATTTGAATTTGATAAACCCTCCTACTTCGAGGACGACTTTGAAAACAAAGTCACGATGAAAACGAATTTTACAAAAACCAGCTTGAACTTATCTGACTTGGCTTATTTCACTTCTTTTTTTGAGGGAATTGACCGAGTGGTAGACTTATCTGGCGAGTTTGATGGAACGGTGGCAGATTTTAAAACCAGAAATCTGGAATTGCAACTGGACAAGCATACAAAATTCAGAGGAAACCTGGCAATGAAAGGATTACCCGATACCGAAAACACCACCTTCAGCGTACTTATTAGGGAATTAAAATCAACCGAACAAGAGCTAAACAAGATAGACATCCCTCCTTTTGACAAAAAACAAAAATTACAATTGCCCACCGAAATACAAGGGATTGGTAGCGTAAGTCTTTCAGGAACTATGTCCGGAAAATTTGATGACTTTGTAAGTGACCTGGCTGTCTCTACGTCTCAAGGTAAAATAATGGTGGATGCGCGCTATTGGAACAAAAACCAAACAGATTACCTGAAAGGAAGCATACTTGCCGACAGGTTGAATTTAGGCGTATTTGCCAACAATCCAGATCTTGCCGAAGTGGATGCAAATTTTGAGACAGAACTAGCTTGGAATGCTAAAACGGGTATCAACCTTCTGGCAAAAGGAGAACTCCCTCAGTTTACCTACAAGGGTCATTCATACAAAAACATCAAAGTGGACGGGGCCTTCACCGAGAAATCTTTTGATGGAAAAGCGTCAATCAAAGATGCATATGGAGAAGTCCTCTTTTTGGGATTCATAGACTTTGAATCACAAACTCCAGCATTTGATTTTCAATCGAAAGTGGTAAAAATGAATTTGAGTAAACTCAATATTTTGAATGACTCGAATCAACACATCGTGTCAGGAGAAATTAGTTTAAAAGGGAATGGATCTTCGATTGATAATTCAACAGGGATTGCCAAAATCACTGATCTTGTTTATCAGCAAAATGAACAAACCTACCAAAACAAGGAAATAAAAGTAACTTCTTCTAAGAAAGGAGACAATCAGCATCTAAATCTCCTATCAGATATAGCAGATGGCTCAATGAATGGCGAGTTTACCTTGTCGCAATTAAGTATTATCGCAGACATCATTGGACAACAAGTGGTACCAGTTCTGTATAGCTCAAAAGATACTATCAAGCTTTCCAACCAGTCGTTTGATTTCGATTTACAAATCAAAGATTATTCACCAATTCAAGATTTGTTCACTCCTGAATTGGCTATTGCTCCTTACACAAAAGCAATTGGAAGTTTCGATTCTTCTTCCGAAAAATTCAAGTTATCTCTAAGTTCGGATTCCATTTCATTTCTTTCCAATTCTTTTGTAGGAATCGAGGGAACCCTAGCCAAACCGACAGATATACTTGACCTAGCTATTGATGTTTCAACATTCAAAGCGGGAAATGACTTTTCACTAGAAAATTTGGAAATAACTTCATTGATTCAGGAAAATCAAATTTCTCCAACCCTCAAATGGAAATCAGTTGACGGTGAGAGTTACGGAAAAATTCAAGGAGATGGTTATTGGTACACCGAAGATTATTTCGATTTATTAATTCTTCCGTCCTCTTTTCATTTTAAAGAGAGAGATTGGAAAATAAAAGAAGACGCTTCATTAATTGTTGATTCTTCTAACTTCAATTTCAATGGCTTGGTTGTCACAAACAACCTCAACGAAAGTGTTTCGGTAATGGGCAATATTTCTGAAAACCCAAAAGACGTGCTAAAAATTTACCTTGATAATTTTAATGTAAAATACCTAAATCCATTTATTGGAACGGCAACCACTAAGTACAAAGGAAACATAAACGGAAGTGCCTGCATCAGTAATGTCTATGAAAGTGTGGAGATTGTATCTGATTTTTTTATCGACTCTCTTCAAGTAAACAAAGAATTAATAGGCGACTTGGTGTTTAACACTGATTGGATTGAGGAATCCAAGGGAATGAACATAAAAGGAGAATTGTTGAGAAATGAAGAAAATACTTTCGATTTCATGGGGTACTTCTATCCTTTTAGAAAAACAAACTCGCTTGACTTTCATTGCATCTTACAGAATACAAACTTAGCATTTCTCAATCCATATTTGGATGATCAAGGAATTTCTGAAATAAATGGAAAAGCCAAAGGAAAAGTTTCTGTAACGGGCGAACCTAATCGTCCGCTACTCCAAGGAGAAATTTCTTTGTTACGAACAGGTTTCAACGTAGATTACCTGAATACCCATTATGACTTTTCGGGTCTTATGATTATTGAAAACAATGACATCTACACCGACAATATTATCGAAATAAGAGATGAAGAAAACAACTTAGCTTATTTTAATGGCGCCATCATTCATGATAATTTTAGAGATTTCAACTTCAATGTTTTTATAGAGATTCCCACTTCTGTGTATAGGAAAGGAACCCAAACGGAACTCATGTCTTTTGAAGGTTCCAAAAAAGCAAACAATAAATTTATTGGCCTAAACACCAACATGGAATTGAATAATGATTTTTACGGAAAGGTCTATGCCACAGGAGGAATTAACATAGAAGGATATCAGGAAGAAATTGACATTACGGTAACTGCAAAAACAGAAAAAGGAACCAATTTCACACTTCCACTTTACGGAAGCTCTGAGGTGACCACAGCTGATTTTGTTGTTTTTAATACAAAAGATTCTATTACCAATGAGGAAGAAATAGTGAATCTCGAGGGAATAAATTTAGATATTAATGTAGAAGTAACTCCCGAAGCCAATCTTCAGTTGATATTTGATGAAGTGTACGGTGATATCATCTCGGGAACTGGATACGGAAATTTATCGATGACCGTGGATAAACAAGACCAGTTTAACATGACTGGGAAATACACAATAGAGCAGGGTGATTATTTATTTACACTTGGTTTAGAGCGATTTGAAAACCTCATTAATAAAAAATTTGATATTGCCAACGGCAGCACCATCAATTGGTATGGAGATCCGTACAATGCAGACATAGACATCAACGCTATCTACAAACTGAAAGCACCGATGTATGAAATTATGCCGCAACTAACCAATAATATTAATAAATACAAAACTAGATCTGATATCGAAGTGGTGATGAAACTGACAGAGAACTTGATGACTCCTAACATTGATTTCTTTATCGAAGTGCCTCGAGCAGATGAAACCGAACGTGCCGTGATCGCTAACCTCATGCAAACCAAGCAAGAACTGAACAAACAAGTATTTGCCCTGCTTCTTCTTAATCGATTTTTACCTTCTCAAAACTCCAACAACCAAAACGGACTAGAAACCACTGGAGCGGTGGGAACTACCGCCTCCGAACTTCTCTCGAACCAATTGAGTAATTGGATGTCGAAACTGAGCAACAACGTGGATGTAGGATTTAATTATCGACCCGGAGATGACATCACGAGCGATGAAATTGCAGTGGCTCTTTCTACCGAATTATTGAACGAACGGCTGGTCATAAGTTCAAATTTTGGAGTTGCTCAAGGAAATGAAATCAATCAAAACGAAAATGCCTTGATAGGAGATGTAAATGTGGAATACAAACTAAATGAAGATGGTACTTTTCGAGTAAGGGTATTTACTAGAACGAATGACTACGACATTACCAATGCCAACCAAGCCCAAACTACTAGTGGGCTAGGTGTGTATTACAAAAAAGAGTTTAATACTTGGAAAGAGTTTATTACAAGAAAAAGGAAATTGAAACAAAGAGAATCAAAATAAACATGTTGTTTTCGAAATATATTTCTCACTTTACACTCAAAATCACTTATTTTTAGCTCTGATTGCCTCGTACATCACAATACCTGCAGCTACAGCTACATTCATGGAAGAAATTTCACCAGTCATAGGGATTTTACCAATAAACTGAGATCTGTTTATCAATTCGTTTGAGATTCCTGTTTCTTCATTCCCCATTAAAATACCTATGGGTCCTTCGTAGGGATAATCGTAAATAGAGTTGTCGGTTTTTTCTGTACAAGCAACAATGTTTATGCCTGACTCTACCATGTAATCAATAGTTTTCTTAAGAGAATCTACTCTACAAACGGGCACTGTCATTAATGCTCCAGCGGATGTTTTTACCGCATCAGAGGTTACGGTTGCTCCACCTTTAGCAGGAATAATTACTCCGTTAAAACCTAAACATTCTGCTGTTCGGGCAATTGCCCCAAAATTTCTTACATCGGTTACCCCATCCAAAATAACAAATTTAGGCTCCTTCCCCTCTTCATACAGCCGTGGAATTAAATCTTCTACTTGGTGATAAGTAACGGGAGAAACAAAAGCGATAACGCCTTGGTGGTTTTTTCTTGTAATGGAGTTAAGTTTTTGAATCGGAACCAATTGTAGGTTCACCATCGAGTGCTTTAATAATCCTCTCAACTCATGAAACGTGTTTCCTTGAAGACCTTTTTGAATTAAAATTTTATTTATTTCTTGACCACTTTTTATTGCTTCCATTACTGGATGAAGACCAAAAATCACGTCTTTGCTTAGTTTCTTTTCGTACACTATTAATTAAAATTATAGACTCTTCCTTGCCTCCAGCTTTCACAGGCTCTGTACCAGTAATCTCGGTAGGTTCGGTAGCGGGTTAGTTGATAATCATTCCTTACTCTTTCCTCATTTTCTAGACTAAAGCTAAACGTAAGAGACATCATCATGTTATGTGGAGTCCCGTACACCCAGGTTTCTCCTCTTCTTGTTTTATAAATTGTATTGGGCAGTCCCATCACGATAGAGAGCATCCCTCTGTCGGTTTTCCAACCTTCTTTGTAGGAAGTAAAAAATTTATTTGCCTGCTCTACTCTCGAGTAATATTCATGAATTACCAATCTAGCTCTTTCCTTGGAGCCTGCCATTTTTAGCCACAACGCCTCTACTGCTTTTCTTTTGTTTGG
>CBFHHA010000009.1:0-68339 GCA_965655625.1 Flavobacteriales bacterium
CAAGATTTAGAGGTATTTAAAAATATCGTTGACACCTTATTTGACAGAGCCGTTATTGGGTTTGAGTTATCCATTGGATTAACCGGTGTAATAGCTTTGTGGATGGGAATAATGAAAATTGGTGAAAAGGGTGGAGCTGTTAAAATGCTAACCAAATTGGTAAGCCCACTCTTTATCAAACTGTTTCCTGATGTGCCCAAAGATCATCCAGCGGTTGGTTCTATGATGATGAATTTTTCGGCAAACATGCTTGGATTAAGTAATGCAGCCACTCCGCTTGGGCTGAAAGCCATGGGTGATTTACAAGAACTGAATCCCAATAAAGAAAAAGCTTCTAATTCGCAAATAATGTTTTTAGTTCTGAATACGACAGGATTTACTTTAATTCCTGTTACCATAATGGCATTGCGAACTTCAAAGGGATCTATTGACCCAACAGTCATTTTTCTACCAATTTTGATTACAACATTTATTTCCAGCTTATTTGGACTTGTTTTGATGGCCATTATCCAAAAAATCAATCTGTTTCAAGGTGTAATTCTAGCCTATATTGGTGGTGCTATATTCTTGCTTGGCTTATTATTTTGGTATTTATCGGGACTCGAAAAAACACAACTAGCGATAGTTTCAGGGTTAATTTCCAATCTATTAATCTTTGGAGTTATTGTTTTTTTTATTGTTCTAGCACTGATTAAAAAAGTAGATGTTTTTGACAGTTTTATTGAAGGTGCAAAAGAAGGATTTGGAGTAGCAATAAAAATCATTCCTTACCTCATTGCGATACTCTGTGCAATAGGAGTATTTGTAGCGTGTGGAGCAATGGAAATGGTCACGGATGCTATACGGTATCTAGTGGAACTTGCCGGCCTCGATACGAGATTTGTTGATGGAGTGCCCACAGCTCTAATGAAACCTTTATCTGGTGGAGGCGCTCAAGGCATGATGGTAGATTCTTGGATTGCAGCAGAGAATACTTTGAACACAATGAATCCGAGTAATACGATAAAAGGTCCAGATACTTTTTTAGGTCAATTAACCTCGGTGCTTCAAGGGTCTACGGAAACCACCTTTTATGTTCTTGCGGTATACTTTGGTTCTGTAGGAATTAAAAATACTCGTTATGCTGCCACGGCAGGGCTATTAGCCGATTTTGTTGGAATCATTGCCGCCATTTTTATCACTTATTACTTTTTTGGATAAATGCAAAACAAGAGAGTCGCCATTTATAGAATGCCCAAGGAAACGGATTTTTATTCAATCGAATCTGATAAGCAATTAGCCATTAATTCTGTGAGCTACGGGAACAACTTTTTCTTTTCTAATTTCGAGAATAATCTTACCTACTCATTTGACAATCCTCTTGTTAAAAAAAACAGTTGGCCTAGTTTTGTTCCCTTCTATAAAGAAAATCAGAAAGAAATATCGATTGAAACTTACCGGGAAAAAATAGAGGAAATCACGAAACAAATTCAATCAAAGTCTTATCAAAAAATCGTGTTTTCGCGAGTTAAAAACATAGAAAAAAAGAGCAATTTTGATGTACAGACGACTTTTGACTCTCTTTGTAAAAAGTACCCAGATGCGTTTATTTATTGTGTTTCCTCACCAGAAACAGGAACTTGGATGGGAGCTACACCTGAGATTTTGGTCAAGCAAACAGGAAATACTTTGTCTACCGTATCGCTAGCTGGCACCAGGGTAGAACCTGTGCAATGGACTTCGAAAGAAAAATTAGAACAACAACTCGTAACCGATTACATTTCCAGCAAACTTGAGCCTTTTTCGGACAAACTAACTGTGAGTGAACCGTATGACCTGAATACTGGGACTGTAATTCATTTAAAATCCGATATTGACATTCAACTCAACTCTCACCATTCTATTTGGGATGTAGCCAAGTCCTTTCACCCTACGCCTGCGGTGTGTGGAATTCCGGCAAAAAAAGCCAAGTCATTTATTGAAGAAAATGAATCTCACCAAAGAGATTTGTACACTGGATTTATTGGTCCCATTGGAATAAATTCTCACCGAACACTTTTTGTAAACCTGCGCTGTATGCAAATTGGAAAAAACAAAATCTCGCTGTATCTGGGCGGTGGAATTATGGGGGATTCCAATCCCGACAAAGAGTGGATAGAAACCGAGAATAAGGCAAAGACACTCTCGTCTGTTTTGGCAGAGATTTAATTCTTTCGCTCAAATTGCATAGTTGGCGAGGCTTTTGTAATTTTTGTACTCGATTCCTGAAAAGATTATTCTTATATTTAAATCAAACAACTAAAAACATGCGACACATGAAACAAGTATTTTTCGTTATCCTATTGAGCTTTTTGTCACTTTCTGGCTTGGCCAAAGTAAGTTTTGAAGGCCAAATCGACTTCAAAATTTCTTACAAAAATTTACCTGAAGAAATGGGCATGTACAAAGCTATGCTCCCAAAAAAATCGAGAGTATTGATAAAAAATGAGTGGAGTAAAATTCAACAAAACATGGGTGTTTTGATGAAAATGGATGTGATTTTTAATTCCAAAACAAATGCTTCGTTGATGCTAATAAATGCAATGGGCAAAAAAATAGCTGTGGAAACAAAAGATACAACTAAAAAAATAGATCCGAATTTATTTACTTTGACAAAAAAAGATGACATAAAAATTATTGCCGGTTATAAATGCCAAAAAAACATCTTGACGGACACCGCAAATAATTCATACGTATTGTGGATAACGGATAAACTACCTAGTTACAAAAATCAAAATCTACCAGACATCGATTTGGGAGGATTTCCCATGGAGTACAGCATCGAAAATAATGGAATGAGTGTAAAAATGACAGCCTCCAAAGTGGTAGAAAAAGAAATTTCTGATTCGGAATTTAGGATTCCTGATGGTTACGAAAAGAAAACCGCAGAGGAAATGGGAGAATTAATGCAAGGAATGAAATTTTAAAAGACGTGGTTAGCTAAGGAAAAAGTAATCAGTATTGGGCGTTTGATTCATGGAATCAAGCGCCTTTTTTATTTCCTTTTGCGCCTCTTTATTTCTTATCGCTATCAAAATTTGCGGACCAATTTTCTTTAATAGGCGCTTCTCTGATTCCAACTTTTTTCCATAAATATCTTTGCCGATTTTATTCGGATTATTGGTAACCCAACTAAAATCTTGGTTTTGTTCAATTAAAAAAGCAGCCAATTCTTTTCCCTTTTTGCCAGCACCCCAAAGGGTTAATTCTCGAGCAGAATCTCGATGTAATTCAAAAAAGTAGGTCATTTTAACGGGAAGAAAAAAATTATCGGAATAATGTTCGTCTGTTCGAGAAGTTCGGGTCGAGTAATCTCTCCAAGAATGAATAACTTGTGGGATTGAGGCGATCTTTAATTGATGTTTCATCATCCTAAAGGCTAATTCATAATCTTCTGGATATATAGTAGAATCAAACCTTTCAATCTTTTCAAAATCTTCTTTGAACATCATCCAGCTGGGAGATGGAATAACACATTCTTTATAAATTTCATCAAAATTTGTTTCGTTTACTGTTAATTTATTCAACCATTCTTGGTAGTAGAAATAGCCGTCCCCTATTCCATTTTCGGCAAAATATTCTACCAATCCGACCGCTACAAATCCTTTTCCTTTTTCCTGTAGTTTTTTCACCATCAATGAAATTTTATCCACTTTCATGATGTCATCCGCATCCATTCTTGTGATGAGATCGCCCCGAGATTTAGAATATCCAAGCTGCAGAGCGGCAATTATTCCCTTTCCTTGGTTAGCGCAAATTGTTATTCTCGAATCTTTCTCGCAGTATTCTTTCAACACAGCAGCTGTGTTGTCCGTTGAGTGATCGTTTATGATAATTAACTCCCAATCAGAGTAAGTTTGATTCAAAATTGAATCCAAACATTCTTGCAAAAATGGGTCGCCATTTCTGACAGGGATAAGAATAGAAACTTTCAATTGGTTTGAGTTGGATTTTCTTAAAAGTACATAGATTGGTAATATTTTCCTTTAAACTAGCGAACAAAAATCTCTTGCCAAAATATGAAGCTCGTTTGTAATGGTTTTAATCAACAAGAACTCCACCTACTACATCCTTCTTTGCTCCGGTTACGGATGATAGACAATTCGGGATACTTTCCATTTTCAATACACCTAAAAAAGCAAAAATCAATGCTTCCTTAAATTCTATTAATTCTTTGTTGGCAGAAACAATAGTTGCTTGGCTGTAAGTTTTTATTTTACTTATCAAAAATTCGTTGTAGGCTCCACCTCCTGTAATCAACACTTTGGATTTGGGTGTTAAGAAACTCGCAATGCACTGCGCTATATACTCCGTTAAGGTGGCTAGTTTGGTTTCTGCTATCGAATTACTTTTTTCTACAATCGGTAACAAGAATCCTTGGTACTGTTCGTTTCCAAGGGACTTTCCTTCAAAATCTAATTCTTGCAGCTTCCAGAGCAATTGAGGATTTACGACACCTTGTTTGGCTAGATTTCCTTTGTCGTCAAACTCGTGCCCCATTTCTAGTGCCAATGGGTTCAAAGCCATATTTGCAATACAAATATCTTGCGCTTTTCTTACTCCGTTTTGTTGGTAAGAAACATTGGCAATTCCACCTATATTTACACAGAAATCATAGTCGGAAAAGAGTAATTCATCTCCAATAGGAACCAAAGGAGCACCTTGGCCTCCAGCTCGTACATCAGCAGTTCTGAAGTCGTTAATAACGGGAAGATTCAACCTGTTTTTTATTGCTTTTCCATTTCCTATCTGGAGAGTGAAACCATTTTCGGGTTGGTGAAAAACCGTGTGGCCATGAGAGGCTACAAAATCGACATTGTTTAGCTTTCTTTCTTGAATGAATTGACATGTTTCTTGGCCTATAAATTGACCAAATTCTATGCTCAATGCCTCAATTACTTGCTCATTAAGTGTGTGAGCATTTCTCAATTTATACTTCCATTCATTGGAGTACTTTACCATTTTGGAATCTTTCAATTGAAAAGTCCAATTTCCCGATTCAAACGCAAATCGGCAAAAAGCCAAATCCAACCCATCACAGGATGTGCCAGACATAATACCAATTGCATTGTACTCTTTCATAAAGCTGAACTAAAGTAGAAAGTTACAAAGATTTTAGATAAGAAAGTGCGTCTTTACAAGATTGATTAGAGCCGAAATAATATATTCCACTCCAATAGAAATAACTACAAACCCGATAATTCTGGACAAACCATTGATTCCAGAAGCTCCCATTTTCCTCACAATTAGATGAGCAGACTTTAGAATGGCGTAAATCAGAATTGTAGCAAACAGCATAGCTCCAATTAGAACAAACTTCTCGGAAGTCAAGCTATAAGCTTGATTATAAGTAATAAGCAAAGAAATTGTTCCTGGTCCGGCTAGCATAGGAATAGCAAGTGGCGTAAGGGTGATTTCGGACCTTTTCTGAATATCGTTTTCTACTTTTTTTCTTTTCATTCCTTTGTGTTCGGCAAATTTTCAGGTAGGCAAGGTAAATCCAGAAGAAGCGATTATCAAGCCACCTGCTATTTTCAACGAATTGATTCCGATTCCAAAAAAAACTAATAAGTACTTTCCTAAAAAGAAAGAGATGAGCAAAATTACGAGGACATTAACAGCGGTCCAAAAAGCGATAATTCCTTTTTCTTTGGAGGTATTATCTTGGGTGAGTCCCACAAAAACTGGCACCGTTCCTAGCGGATTCATGATAGAGAAGAGAGCACCAAACGAGAGAATAAATAGTACCATTTCCTTTTTTTTGCAAAGGAAAGCGATTTTTCTGAAGGCAAGTTTGGACCGTTTAAATGATATTCAATTGGGTAAAATAAACACACACACACCACAAAAGAAATGAGGTAATTAAGTGTTGTTTTCTTTTTCAAAAACTCTATGAAAGGATGATTCTGCTGGTTTACGGTCATAGAAAACGAAAGTACAAATAAAGTGGATTAGGAAAAAATCAAAAGAACTTCTTCGCATTTCAATTTTTACAATTATGCCCTTTACATTTAATGAACAAAACCGTACATTTGAAACGGAAAAAAAACAAACTATGAATTTCGAATTATCAGAAGAGCAATTGGCAGTACAACAAGCTGCGAGAGATTTCGCTCAAAACTCTTGTTTACCAGGAGTAATTGAGAGAGACAGAGAACAAAGATTCCCAGCAGAACAAATCAAAGAACTTGGTGAACTTGGTTTTATGGGAATGATGACAAGTCCCGAGAACGGAGGAAGTGGAATGGATACGATTTCCTATGCTATTGCGATGGAAGAGATATCAAAAGTAGATGCAAGTACTTCGGTGGTAGTATCTGTGAATAATTCACTTGTATGCTACGGACTGGAGCAATACGGAACAGAAGAGCAAAAGAAAAAATACTTAGTTCCCTTGGCAAAAGGTGAAAAAATTGGAGCATTTTGTTTGTCTGAGCCAGAAGCTGGATCGGATGCTACATCCCAAAGAACTACGGCTATTGACATGGGAGACCATTATTTATTGAATGGAACTAAAAACTGGATTACCAACGGTAATTCTGCTTCTACCTACTTGGTAATTGCACAAACAGATGCAGACAAAGGCCACAAAGGAATTAATGCGCTTATCGTGGAAAAAGGAATGCCAGGATTTGAAGTAGGTGCCAAAGAAGATAAGCTTGGAATCAGAGGAAGTGATACTCATACTTTGACTTTCAATGACGTGAAAGTGCCAAAAGAGAATAGAATCGGAGAAGATGGATTCGGATTCAAATTTGCAATGAAAACCTTGTCTGGTGGAAGAATTGGAATCGCAGCTCAAGCACTAGGAATTGCTGCAGGAGCTTATGAATTGGCGTTAAAATATTCGAAAGAAAGAGAAACTTTCGGAAAACCGATTCACCAACACCAAGCCATTGCTTTTAAATTGGCTGATATGGCCACAGAAATAGAAGCTGCCAGATTATTGGTGTACAAGGCCGCTTGGTTGAAAGACCAAGGAATGAACTATGACGAAGCATCTGCGATGGCAAAATTATATGCCAGCAAAGTAGCTATGGATGTGACTGTGGAAGCTGTTCAAGTACATGGAGGTTACGGGTTCGTAAAAGAATACCACGTAGAAAGATTGATGAGAGATGCCAAAATCACACAGATTTATGAAGGAACCTCCGAAATTCAAAAAATAGTAATTTCGAGAAGTGTGTTGAAATAAAACATTGTTAATCACGTTCTTTTAACTGTCATTCCGGACTTGATCCGGCATCTCTACACATTGAAATATTACAAAAGCTAACGTGAAATATTCTCTATGAGATCTTGAATCAAGTTCAGGATGACAATGAATATAATTAATTATCACAAACCAAAATCCCGACAATCATCGGGATTTTTTATGAACTAAAAACTTTGAAAAAATGGGAAGAAAGGTAGAAAACAAAGAATGGAATGAAATCAAAACGAACGATAGCTGGGCGATTTTCAAAATCATGGCTGAATTTGTAGAAGGATACGAGAAGTTAGCTAAAATTGGGCCTTGCGTTTCCGTATTTGGCTCGGCACGAACAAATGAGAACAATAAGTATTACAAAATGGCGGAAGAAGTTTCTTATTTACTCACACAAAATAATTACGGGGTGATTACAGGCGGTGGTCCAGGAATTATGGAAGCCGGTAATAGAGGAGCAAGACGTGGTGCTGGAATATCAGTAGGATTGAATATCGAGCTGCCTTTTGAACAGTCCTCAAATCCTTACATTGACGGGGACAAATCGATTGATTTTGATTATTTCTTTGTTCGTAAGGTGATGTTTGTAAAATATGCTCAAGGATTTATCGCGCTGCCAGGTGGGTTTGGAACAATGGATGAATTGTTTGAAGCTCTTACCCTTATACAGACCAAGAAAATTGGTCGCTTCCCTATTATCTTGATGGGATCAGATTACTGGGGTGGAATGATTCACTGGATAAAAAACACCATGCTAAACGAAGAACAAAACATTAGCACGGAAGACATGGATTACATGCAAATAGTAGATACGCCCCAAGAAGCTGTAGATATTATTAACGATTTTTACAACAAAAATAAGCTACAGCCTAATTTTTAAATTTATGCGGTAATGAGTAGATAAAAAATAATGAGATAACAAATTAAAAATGACACTTTTAAAAAGAACTATCTGCTTAGACTGAATTATTAATTAGTTTATGTACTCCCCAATTAATCAAGCAACTATAAAAGAAAACGAAAGCACACTAGATAATGTAACCCAATATCGGTTCAGAATTTTATAGCAAAGCACCCCATGCACAAAATACAATGTTACTCAATATGCTTTAAAAAAGGCTCAATTTGTTATTTATGACCGTAATTTTCGATGTTTTTTTACAACCAACTTCCCTCAATTGGTCTTTCCCAGTCCGAAAGAAACTCGGCTTTAGAGGTTATCAGTCCATTGTAAAAAAGTGTTGAACTAGGTATTTCTTCGGAATTAAGTTTCCTTCTTAATTCAATAAAAGGTAATGTTTCTATCTTTCCATTTTGGTTTATAGCGACCAACATTCTGTCCATTAATTGCAATCCAAGAATTTGTTCCAATTCTTGGATAAACTTAACCGAACCATCTTGCGCTCTTCCACACATGGTATCGCCTTCTGTATCGGCAAAAATGGCAATAAATCTATTATTGATAATTTGAAATGCTCCTTTCACCAATTTCCCATGTGAATCCCATTGAGATAGAAATACTTGCGCATATTTTTCAATATCAGCAACTTGTGATTCTGTGAATTCTTGGTTACTGGTGTACACCCAAGCTTTTGCCTGGTTGTCAATTTCAATAAAGTCCGTTCCTATATGTGTGATTGTTGCTATCATTCAAATATGTTTTATTCTAAATCAGTTTCCTTACATTTCTTTCAAGGTTTTTATTTGCTGAATTACAACCAATTATATAAAATACTCTCTATGTGATCCTGAATCAAGTTCAGGATGAAATTGAAAAAAATATAAACTCAGAATTTATAAATCTTGAGCCTGAGCTATAAGTTCTGCGATATCCATTACCTGAATATCTCCTTCTTTTTCGGCCAGTTTCACTCCGTCAGTCATCATGGTATTGCAAAATGGACATCCGGTAGCGATAAAATCTGGTTTTACCTCCAACGCGTCTTCTGTTCTTTCCACGTTCACTTCTTTGTTCCCTTTCTCTGCTTCTTTAAACATTTGAGCTCCTCCTGCTCCACAACACAAACCTTTGGTCCGACAACGTTTCATCTCTACCAATTCGGCATCCAATGTTTCCAATACTTTCCTTGGCGCTTCGTACACATCGTTGGCTCTTCCTAAGTAACAAGGATCGTGAAAAGTGATTTTCTTCCCTTTGAATGGTTTTCCATCTTCAATTCTCAATTTTCCCGAATCAATTAATTCTTGTATGAGTTGAGTGTGATGTATCACTTCATAATTCCCTCCCAATTCTGGGTATTCATTTTTTAAGGTATTGAAACAATGCGGACAGCCAGTTACAATTTTACTCACCTTGTATTCATTCATTATTTGAATGTTTTGCATGGCTTGCATCTGAAATAAAAACTCGTTTCCTGCTCTTTTTGCAGGATCTCCTGTACAAGATTCTTCGGCACCTAGCACAGCAAATTTCATATCCACTTTATTCAAAATTTTTACAATGGCTTTGGTGATTTTTTTGGCACGGTCATCAAAACTCCCCGCACAACCTATCCAAAATAAGATGTCAGGCACTTCTCCTTTAGCCACATATTCGGCCATTGTATGTACTTTTAATTCGCTCATAATTTATGACTTAAAAACTTGTATTTTTTCATTTGAATCTACGAGGTCGGTAAATTTTCCAGTAAATCTTGTTGCTCTTACTATATGATTATCAACCCAGTGATAATTTCCTCCTCTTGGTTTTCCAAATAATATCCCATGGTATTTAAACCCATGTTTTCCCAACCATTTTTCTGTTACTTCTCTATTTTCTTCTAATCGGGAGGTGAAAAACGTTATTATATGTCCTTGTTCATACCATTTGTTTAAGGTCTCCAAAGCATCGGGATAAACTTTAGCTGTTTCCATTCTCTCTGGTTGTTCATTTGGAATATCATCACAAATAGTCCCATCTATGTCAATCATGTAATTTTTTATTTCTTCAGGTAAAACCGGACTAATATGCTTTCCATCTACTATTTTATCTCGTAAGTTCATGTTATTTTATTTTGTATCCCTTAGTGATTGGCATAAAACTATTAATAGCTTGTTCAAATGAAGTGATTTTTATTAATTCTCGTCCTTCCAATTCAATCTATCTGCTTGGGCAAATTGCCACGGAGCTCC
This sequence comes from Flavobacteriales bacterium, assembly GCA_965655625.1. Taxonomy (GTDB): domain Bacteria; phylum Bacteroidota; class Bacteroidia; order Flavobacteriales_D; family CAJJDF01; genus CAJJDF01. The sequence goes on from CBFHHA010000009.1 coordinate 10,358, forward strand.
GTTGTTCTCGATGTTACTGAACATTCCCGTTAATTCTGATGGAGCTTTGGACTCTTCCATTACTAAATATCTCCTTAAATCCACAATAATAGCCAACGGATCAATATTTACTGGACAGACCTCCGTACAAGCATTACAACTGGTACATGCCCATATTTCCTCCTCGGTGATATAATCGTGAATCAAGGTTTTTTCATCAAGCTTATCCGTTCCATTCTTTCTCTTGAAATCTCCTAATTCGACCATTCTATCTCTGGTATCCATCATTATTTTTCGAGGAGAAAGCAATTTTCCAGTCTGATTGGCTGGACATTCAGAAGTACATCTTCCACACTCTGTACAAGTGTATGCTTGCAACAAGCTGTTCCATGGTAAATCTGTCACATCTTTCACACCAAATGTTTGTGGTTCTCCTACAGGCTCGGCAGGAGCAGCATAAGGATCTGCCTCTGGATCAAACATCATTTTCACCTCGTTGGTAACTGCTTCCATGTTGGAAAATCTTCCTTTAGCATCCAAATTGGAATACCACACATTGGGAAACGCCAAGAAAATGTGAAAATGCTTGGAGTAAGGCAGGTAATTCATAAAAGTTAACACAATAAACAAGTGACCCCACCACCCTATTCTTTCTAAACTATGCAACGTTTCAACTTCCATACCTCCAAAGAACAAAGGGCCATACCATTGACTCATCGCAAATCCATAACTTCCATTCCCGTTCGCAATGTGCATTGCTTCATCTGCTCCGTTCATCGTACAAATGAATAACACCAATAAAATTTCTAAATACAAAATGATGTTCCCATCAAGCTTCGGCCAACCAGTCATTTCATCTTTGTGAAAACGAGGAAGTTTCAATAAATTTCTTCTTGCAAGAAAGGCAAATGTTGCTACCAAAGCCAAAACAGACAACACCTCAATAATGCTTATTATCAGTGTGTAAAAACCTCCCAAAAAAGGTTGAAAAATTCTGTGACTTCCCGTAATTCCATCAATTATAATTTCAATTAACTCTACTTGAGTTAAAATAAAGGCAACATAGATAACTAGGTGTAACAATGCTGGAATTGGTCGATGGAACATTTTCTTCTGACCCAAAGCTACCAAGGTCATCACTTTCCATCGTTCCCCTTTTCTGTCGTTTATTTTTTTACCTATTCCTAAGTTTATGTTGGCAATTACTTTCTTCACATTGAAGCCAAAAAAACCAAAGCCTGCCAAGATTAAAACAATAAAAATGATACTTGAAATTCCCATAAAATATGTGTGTAATTAGGTTGAGATAAAGATAGGTACTTTTTGAATAAATTATAAATGAATCCCGATAATTAAGAACCAATCTAAATAAAAAATCCCCTTACGGTGCAGTAAGAGGACTTATTTTCAGTTGTTTTCAATTTTTTTTAAGGCTGCTCTTCAAGCAACTTCTTTAACTTTTGCTCATCTGTTGCATCTAACTTTACACCTTTTTCTTTCCCACCAAATACTGCAAATTGAAGGTATCTTTTTGGATGAGTTTTGATGTTATATACTAATCTTTCCGTCTCTTCCAACATCGAATTCATGTTTTTGATAAGTTCATCGCTGTAAATTAATTGATGAGCTGTACCATTTCCATTGTTGATTTCCTCCATCATTGATGTCACTTCTGCTAGGGCAGCTTTAGTCTGCATCACTGTACCTGCAATGTCAACACCTTTCAACGAGTCAGAAATATCTGAAAAATTGGCTATCAGATTGGTAATTTTAGCATTACTTTTCTTTACGTTTTCTGTTATACTCGCTATATTTCCCAATGTTTTTTTAATGTCTGAAGAACTTCCTTTCACCACATTATCTACGTCTTGAACCGTAGAATTTAAAGTGGTCACCGTCTGTCTCAACGAATACATCATTCTTCTTAAGTTCTCACCGTCCGTTCCTAACACTGTGTCTATACTGGCTAGAGACTTATTTAGCTTATTCAACAACACATTTACTTTGGTTTCGATGGGAACAATCTTTTGAGTAGCTAGTTCGGTAATTCCAAATTTATAATCTACCAAGATAGTATCCTTGTCTTGCAACACTTGTGAGCTATCACCCAATATAATTTGAATAGAGCTTTCGCCTAGCACGGTTGTTTCCAGTTTCGCTTTTGAATCTATCGGAAAATCCAATTCAGATTCTGAAATATTCAATACAGTAACCCAATTCTTGCTTTCGTCTAAAATATTGTCTTGAACAACCCCAATTTTGTTTCCTTTATATCGAATTCCAGAACCTGGAACTAAACCCTGAATATTATCGTATGCCGCATAGAATGTTCTATTCGAACTAAATGCATTTATCCCTTTCAAAAACTGAATTCCGAATAATAATAATGCGATCGCTATCACTACTGTCAATCCAATAATAAACTCTTTTTTATACTTCAAATCTTTTTCGTTTTAATTATTTCCTAATTTAATTGCTTCGTCTAAATTCACGCGCTTTCCATTTACAAACCCCATCAAAAAAGCATCTTTGTAGCCCTTTTTCTTTGCTGTTTTCAACGATTTTTGAATCGAATTGTAAGAGGAAGTATTTCCGTAATAATATCGGTAGTACTTTCCATCTTTTTTAATCTCTATATTTTTTAGTCCTTTAAAGTTATATGATTTCGGCTCAATTTTATTCGTTGAGGAGGCTAATTGTATTTTAAATTCAACTATCGAAGCGCTAGATGCAGTTTCACGGTTTGAAGATTTGTCTGAATTCTTCCTTATTTCGTTGTATATTCTATCTCGTTTGTTTTTATACGTTTTAAAAGCATTATAAATTGCTTTCGCCATCTTTTGTTGATTGGCAGAACTCTTGAGATACGTATTTTCTTTTGTATTTGTAAGAAAACCAGTCTCTATCAATACACTCGGCATTGTTGTTTTATACAACACGACAAACCCCGCTTGCTTTACTCCCCTGTCTTTTCTCCCTATTTTTTTGAATTCTTTTTGAATCTCACTTGCAAAACTAATGCTTTGGTTTAAGTAAGCACTCAATTGCATGGTTCGAGCAATCAATTTTTCGGGAGTAATTTTTTGATATTTGTTGTGGCTATCTTCCTCTAATTCTATCACTGAATTTTCACGTGCCGCTATTTCTTCTTGTTCATCCGTTTTGTGTAACCCCAATACATAAGTTTCTGTTCCATAAGGAGAAGACTTGGCATTGGCATTGGCATGAACACAAATAAACAGGTCTGCTTTTTTCGTGTTCGCAATTTTTGCTCGGTTGTCAAGCGTGACAAACTTATCGGTTTTTCGGGTATACTCAACCGTTACATCTTTGTCATTTGTTTCAATGAGTTTTCCCAACTTCAGCGCTATACTCAACGCAATTATTTTTTCTTTACTCCCTATTCCGGAACAACCGTCATCATGACCTCCATGACCTGCATCAATCACCACAGTTTTGAACTTCTTACCTTGAGAAAAAGAAGGGGAGAAAAAAAACAACATACCCAACATAAGAAATATGTTTCTTACTCGTTTGTGTATAATTCTGGGAGTTATCAAGGTCATTTTTTCTAAAAACATAGTTTTTCGATTAACTTTGCCCGTAATTCTGTAATTAGGACAAAACAAATTTAACATTATACCACTTAAGCACATATTCACACAGGTATTTTTTATTAGCTTGGCATTGTTAATATTGTTAACACCGAGCAAGTTATTAGCTCAAGAAAACACTGCACCAAAGACAGAAGTAAAATCCAAAAGATTACTGGACGAACCTGTGGAATACGATGCTGTTGACTCTACTATTCTGGATATCGTTGAACAAAAAGTATTCCTTTACAGCGGAGCGGTGGTGAAATTCGGTGAAATTCAATTAAAAGCCGGGTATATCGAATACGATTTCAAGAATAAGAATGTGTGTGCATATCCTCGAAAAGATTCAACAGGAAAAGACATTGAATTCCCAGAATTTACAGATGGTCAAGAAACTTTTACCGCAAAATTAATGTGTTATAATTTTGAAACAAAAAAAGCTTTTGTGGAAGGAAGTAGAGCAAAACAAGGCGAAGGTTTTGTTCATTTTGACAAAGTAAAAGTGTACGAGAATAAAGAGACTCACGGTTTGCACGGAAAATACACTACTTGCGATGCCGACCATCCGCATTATTATTTCAATATTTCGAAGGCTGTTGTAAAACCCAACGATAAAATCATAGCTGGTCCCTTAATGCTCTACATTGCAGATGTACCAACGCCTTTAGCATTGCCTTTTGGATTCTTTCCCAATCAAAAAAACAAGGGAGCTGGACTAATTATTCCGACTTACGACAATTCCGTGCCCTGGGGAAGCGGATTGAGAAATGGTGGGTATTACCTCCCAATTAAAGACAAGGCAGATATTCAATTAACAGGGAGTATTTATGCTCGAGGAACTTGGGGGGTTCGGGCTGTGACTCGCTACAAAAGCTTATACAAACACAATGGAAATTTTCAACTATCCTTTCAAGAAAATATAAACGGGGACAAAGAACTTCCGATACTAACGAGGTACTCAAAATCGAGGATATTTTCTATAATTTGGAACCACAATCAAGACCCAAAAGCGCGACCTAATTCTACTTTTAATGCGAACGTTAATTACAATAGCAACGCAAGAACGGACATTAACTCTCAAGGAACTGGATTCTTAAATAACTCGTATCAATCCTCTATTTCTTACCGCAAAATATTTCCAAACACTCCGTTCAGTGTAAATGTAAATGCTTCTCAAAGCGGAACCTATACTCCTGCGGATACAGCTATTGGCAGACAGGCATTTAATAACCTTACTTTCAATTTGCCTGATATAAACTTTGCAATGAATCGGATTTACCCATTCAAAGCACTAGAGAATGACAGAAATGCTGGAAAAACATGGATGAAAGAGGCTTCTAAAATATTTCTTACTTGGAATACGCAAATGAGAAACGAAGTAAATTTTATTGACACCGCATTGGGTGGCGATATTGTGAATCAACTCTTGCCAAAAGTTAGAAATGGAGTACAACATAATTTATCTGCAGGAACCTCTATTAAAGTATTGAAAAAGAACGTAACACTGAATCCTGCAGTTCGACTAACAGAAAGATGGTATTTTCAGGAACTAGATAAAAGGTATGATCCTTCCCAGGACAAAGTTTTATTGGATACAATGAGGGGGATTGAGAATTGGAGCAGAGCCATGAACGGTAGCATGAGTTTGTCCGCCACCACTAAGCTATACGGCTTTTATCAGTTTGCAAATTTTGCAAAAGGAAAAAGACAAACGCTTGTACGCCATGTGCTTACACCGAGTTTATCATACAATTATACACCTTCCCTCAATACTTATTCTGACACTCAGTATATCAATGTAAACAATGTAATTCTTCCTTACACTCCTCTTCAGTTAGGAGTATATGGAGTACCTCCCAGAACTTCATCGGGTGCAATTGGACTTAATCTTACCAACTCTTTTGAGATGAAAATAAAAACTAAAACTGATACGGGTATGGTTTATAAAAGGGTGAAACTTATTGATAACTTAACACTTTCGACAAGCTATGACCTCATCCGAACAGAATTTAAATTATCAGACATAAACGTAACAGGTCGGACAACTTTATTCAAAACAATCGGGCTGAACGGAAACATGAGATTTAATCCTTATGCGCTTAACGATACTTCGAGGACTGAACGTATCAATGAATATGAATATGTTAAATCGGGTAAATTAGCCAGAATGACGGATGCAAACTTAGCTGCAAGTTTTAGTTTGTCTCCAGAGACTTTTAGAAAAAAGAAGTCGGAAGAAGAAAAAAAACCAGAAGAAATCAACCCGTATGACATTCCTTGGAATGCTTCTTTTACTTATAATTTGAATGTACGAAACTTTGTAAATTCAGTAAGTGACAAAGATACAACAACCTATATCCAAACAGCTGGAGCAAGCGGATCCATTACTTTTACACAAAACTGGCGAGTAGGATTCAACTTAAACTATGACATCACAAAAAAAGAGTTATCTTACACATCATTAGATATTTACAGAGACTTACACTGTTGGGAAATGAGACTTAGTTGGGTTCCTTTTGGTCCACGTCAAAGCTACAACTTTCAGATCAATGTAAAATCTTCCATCCTACAAGACTTACAATACAAAAAACAATCTCAGCCCAACGAATTTCGTTAAGTCTTTCTCATTCTTGAATTATTCTTCTAAATTTGATAAAACGGAACAACTCTATGAAAAAAACATTCCTTTTAGTGGTTATTTCCTGTCTACTTCTGAAAGGATATTCTCAGACCGAAACAGAAAAATTGATAACAAAAAATTGGACTATTTCCACGAATCTAATTTCCCAACCTTATTTATTTTTGCCAAAAAATAGACTTCCCAATGTATTTACCGGAGTGGGAATAACCCGCTATTTTGGAAAGATTGGAGTTCGACTAAACTACCACCATTTCGACAATAACAAATCGAGCTTATTTCTTCTTGATAGTAATTTGGTGAATGAACATTCTTTTTCCAGAGAGAATGTGGTAAAAATTGGAATGGAGTACAAGAAAAACTATGCTGACATAATCGCATTGCGATTTTTTGCCGATTATGCTTACATCCCATATACTTCTGAATCAGAAATTTACGAAGACCGACAAACCCCTATTCTGTTTAATGAAAACAAAGGAATTTGTCACGGTGCGATTGTTGGGTTAGGAATCGATTGGAAATTCTCGGAGCATTTTTCTCTGGGCGCAGAAACAAGAATCGATTTTTTATTTTTCGAACAAAATCAAAAAATTCAAAATTTTAAGAACGGAAATACCGTTGAATATCATGTTTCGGCTAACACCATGAATTTAAAGCTAATTGGAAACGTCAGCTTTAATTACCATTTTTAATTTATTTCATGAAATCACACTTTTTAATACTTTTAAGCGTAATACTCACTTTCTCAAGTTGTAGATCAATAGCCCAATCGTCTGTTTACGGTTCCAAAAGCAAAAAAGCTGAGGAGCTTTTTAAAAAAGGATACACAGCTTACAGAAATAGTTACGGTAGCGATGAAAAACTTCAAGAAGCTAAAAACTACCTACTGAAAGCCATTAAAAAAGACCCGGAATTTGCGGCAGCTTACCTACTGATGGGAGAAATAGAAATTGCAAAAGGTGATTTATCAAAAGCAATTGACTACAAAGAACAAGCGCTTTCAATCAATCCCGAATATTCTAAAAATGAGTATTTTTATTTGGCTCGTTTGTTAATGAGAGCGGGAGAATATGAAAAATGCAAAAAAAATTCGTTGAAATTTTTGACTTTCAAAAACACCAATGTGAATTTTCAGTCAGAAGCCAGACAAATGACTGTTAATTGTGATTTTGCTTCGGAAGCTATACAATCTCCAGTTCCTTTTAACCCCAAAAATTTAGGTAACAACATTAATTCGGACAGACCAGAATACTTTCCCACTTTTACGGGAGATGGAAATACAATTTTGTTTACACGAAGAGTACTGGAGCCCCGAGCAATTAGAAGAGGTGGACAACAAGAGGATTTTTTCATCAGTTCCAAGGAAAAAGCAGATTGGAAAGAAGCCACTCCACTTGCCAACAGTATCAACTCTTTTTTTAACGAGGGAGCACCTACCCTTTCGGCCGATGGTAATTTCTTGATTTTTACTTCTTGCCAAGGAATTGACGGGAAATATGGGGACAACCGAACAGGGAAAGGAAGTTGCGATTTGTTTTATGCAAGAAGAATAGGAAATAAATGGGGAAAGCCAAGAAATTTAGGTTCTAAAATCAACACTCGACATTGGGAGTCTCAACCTTGTTTTTCGGCAGATGGCAGAACTCTGTACTTTATCAGAGCAATAAAAACAGGAAGATCGCTTGATCCAGACCAACAAGATATTTATGTTTCCAAGCTGCAAAATAGCGGTTACTGGACGGAACCCAAAAAACTGTCCAACAGAATAAACACCCCTTTACGCGAAGAATCCGTATACATTCATCCTGACGGTCAAACACTTTATTTTGGCTCGAATGGGCATCCAGGAATGGGCGGTATGGATTTGTATTTCTCTCGCTTGCAAGAAAATGGAGAATGGGGAAAGCCAATCAATTTAGGTTATCCCATTAATACAAGCCGAAATGAAAACAGCATTGTGGTTTCGCCTGACGGAACTTTGGCCTATTTCGCTTCAGACCGCGAAGGAGGTTTTGGAGATTTAGACTTATATTCCTTTGAGCTTCCAGAGAAAGCAAAACCCATTTATGCTTCGTACATGAAAGGAATTGTGTATGATGAGGAAACGAAAGAAAAACTCAGTGCCACTTTTGAAATAATTGATATTGCAACCAACGAAGTACTACTCATTTCTAATTCGGATCCTGTTACTGGCGAATTTTTGGTGAATATTCCTACAAACAAAAATTTGGCGATTAATGTGGCCAAAAAAGGGTATTTCTTTTTCTCAAAAAGCTTCTCTGTTCATACCACAAAAAAACCTCAAAACACGGATATTCCTTTGAGTAAAATTAAAGTAAGCGACAAGCCATTCGTTCTTGAAAATATCTTTTTTGATGTTGCGAAGTTCAATTTGAAACAAGAATCTCGCGCAGAACTAGACAAATTATATGAATTAATGGTTCAGAACGAAGCGGTGAGGATAGAAATTGGTGGACATACAGATAGTGATGGAAACGCTCAACAAAATCAGGAGCTTTCAGAAAAAAGAGCCAAATCAGTTGTTAATTACCTAGTATTGAAGGGAATTAAACTCTCGAGATTGACCTATGCTGGCTATGGTTCTACTAAGCCAAGAGCAAAGAACGATACAGAAAAAAACAAAGCCCTGAACAGAAGAACGGAAGTAAAAATAATTGGCGCTTAAGCTTGAATCCAGAAAAGATCAATTCAAAACAAAGGCTCACAAACTGCCTTGTTTTTTTAACAAAAATTAGCCAGCAAAGGACTAGGAAAACTGCCCCTAATTGTTTCATTTCTCTTGTTATTAATCTATCTTTGCAGGGTTAAAATTAACGTATGAATAGTAAAAGAAAAAAGAGCGAAGCGCTCAAATATCATAGCCATCCCAAACCAGGAAAAATCGAGGTAGTACCAACAAAAAAGTACTCATCTCAAAGAGATTTATCTCTCGCCTACTCGCCAGGAGTAGCGCAACCTTGTTTGGAAATAGCAGAAAATAAAGACGATGTATATAAATACACCTCAAAAGGTAACCTTGTAGCGGTTATCTCAAACGGTACAGCTGTATTGGGACTAGGAAATATTGGTCCTGAGGCATCCAAACCTGTGATGGAAGGAAAGGGAGTGCTGTTTAAAATATTTGCAGATATTGACGTTTTTGACATTGAAGTAGACACAGAAAACGTAGATGAATTTGTGGAAACTGTGAAACGTATTGCCCCTACTTTTGGTGGTATAAACCTGGAAGACATTAAAGCTCCTGAAGCTTTTGAAATAGAAAGAAGACTGGTAGAAGAACTAGATATTCCTGTGATGCATGATGACCAGCATGGTACAGCTATTATTTCTACTGCGGCCTTAAAAAATGCCATTGAAATTGCAAAAAAAGATATTGCCAAAGTGAAGATTGTGGTAAATGGAGCGGGAGCTGCAGCAATATCCTGTACAAGATTGTATATTTCTCTTGGAGCAAAAAAGGAAAACATCATCATGTGTGATAGCAAAGGTGTAATCCAAAAAAGCAGAAAGAACTTAACTTCACAAAAAGCTGAATTCGCAACAGACAGGGAAGACATGCATACGTTGGAAGATGCGATGAAAAATTCGGATGTATTTGTAGGGCTTTCAAAAGGGAATATTGTTTCTCCTGAAATGCTAAAAACTATGGCCAAAAATCCAATTGTTTTTGCAATGGCAAACCCTGAACCGGAAATAGAATATGACTTGGCAATTAAAACGAGAGATGACATTATCATGGCAACGGGTAGGTCAGACTATCCGAACCAGGTAAACAACGTTCTTGGTTTTCCATTCATATTTAGAGGTGCACTTGACGTAAGAGCCACTAAAATTAATGAGGCGATGAAGATGGCAGCAGTTCATGCTTTGGCCGATTTGGCGAAAGAATCCGTACCAGAACAAGTAAATATTACCTACAATGAAGTGAATATTTCATTCGGAAAAGACTATATCATACCGAAACCATTTGATCAGCGATTAATTTCTGAAATACCTCCTGCCGTGGCAAAAGCAGCTATGGAAAGCGGAGTGGCATTGCAGCCCATTACAAATTGGGAAAAGTACAAGCATGATTTGGAAGACAGATTAGGGACTGGAAACAAAATTGTTCGTTTGTTGCACAATCGAGCAAAGGCTCAACCAAAACGAGTAGTGTTTGCAGAAGCCGATCATTTAGATGTATTGAAAGCCGCTCAAGTTGTGTATGAAGAAGGGATTGCGATTCCAATTTTGTTGGGAGACAAAGAGACGATCGAAGAACTGATGGATGAAATTGGTTTTGACAGTAAAATTGAAATCATTGATCCTAAATCTTACAAAGAGAGAAAAAGAAAAAGAATTTTTGCAGAAAAATACTGGGAATTGCGTCAAAGAAAAGGGGTAACCATGTTTGATGCAGATAAAATAATGAGAGAAAGAAATTACTTTGCTACCATGATGCTCAACGAAGGAGATGCTGATGCTTTTATATCGGGTTATGCCAGAAAGTATTCTACTGTTTTGAAACCTTTGATAGAAATCATACCAAAAGTAGAAGGAGTAGATAAAATATCCTCAACAAATGTAATGCTAACCAAAAGAGGTCCCATGTTTCTTTCCGATACAGCAATTACACCTAACCCTACAGGGAAAGATTTAGCGCTTATTGCAGAAATGACTGCCACTGTTGTGAAGATGTTTGGGATGACTCCTGCTCTAGCTATGTTGTCTTATTCGAACTTTGGTTCGGCAGATAATCACACATCAAGAAAAGTAAAGGAGGCTATTGCCATACTTCACGAATGCTGTCCTGATTTAGTGATTGATGGTGAAATTCAAGCGGACTTTGCCTTGAACCCGGAAATGCTGAAAGAAAAGTTTCCTTTCTCTAAATTGGTTGGAAAAAATGTAAACGGATTGATATTTCCTAATCTTGATTCTGCAAATATCAATTACAAACTACTGAAAGAACTAAACGGAATAGACTCAATAGGTCCAGTGATTATGGGACTGACAAAACCAGCACATATTTTACAACTGGGTGCAAGTGTAGATGAAATCGTAAACATGACTGCATTGGCAGTAGTGGACGCACAAAACAAAGAAAAATTAGAGAAATATTAGAAAATGGCAATAGACAAAACAAACCCATGGCATAAGGTGGCAATAGGAAAAGAAACTCCAGCCGTGGTAAATGGAATTATAGAAATTCCCAAAAATACAAGAGCAAAGTACGAGTTAGATAAAGAATCAGGAATGTTATTGATGGATAGAGTAATTTTCTCTTCTATGCATTACCCAGCTAATTATGGATTTATTCCACAAACGTATTGTGATGACAAAGATCCGTTGGATATCATGATTTTAAGCCAGATAGACGTTGTTCCGATGTGTATTGTTTCGGCAAAGGTTATTGGTGTTATGAGAATGATTGATGGAGGTGAAATGGACGATAAAATTATTGCCGTTGCAGAGCATGATATGAGTGTGAATCACATGAACGACATTTCGGATCTTCCTGCTCACTGGATTAAAGAATTGCGTAACTTCTTTGAAGATTACAAAAAATTAGAAAACAAAAAGGTAGAAGTAGAAGAGTTTCAGGACGCGGCTACTGCGAGAAAAATCATTAAAAAAAGCATGGAAGACTACAAAGAGTACGTTGAAAACAAATAGCCTACTTGTAGCAAATACTAATGACAAAACACCTAAACTGGCAGCTTAGGTGTTTTTTTATGTAACTACGTATGTAACTTGTTCTTCAGCTATTTCCACATGTTCAAACTCTTCCCTTGCTTGATTCAAAAAAGCAGGATAGTCCTCTTCGGAATAGCGGGCAGAAAAATGCCCAATCAATAATTTATTTACCTTGGCTTTATTTGCAATCAAAGCAGCTTGTTTCACTGTCGAATGAAATGTTTTCTTTGCTAAGGCTTGTTCTTTTTCTAAAAAAGTAGCTTCGTGATACAACAAGTTAACTTGCTCTATAATTGGGATAATTTTTTCTCGGTAAGCAGTATCAGAACAAAAAGCGTAGCTTCTTGCTTTTTCTGGCGGAAAAGTAAATGTTTCATTCGGAATGATTTCACCAGACGAAGTTTCAAAATCGTCTCCCATCTTTATTCCCTCAATTTTGTAATGAGGAACCTCATAAAACTTGAGCTTTTCGGGTTTTGCCTTTCTCGGACGCGGTTTTTCCTTTATCAAAAAACCATTTGTCAGAATTTTATGCTTCAACGGAATTGTGTGGACTTCCAAATTCTTGTCTTCAAAGATTTTCTCAGAATCTTTACTTGACAATTCGTGAAACACTAACTTATAACGCAACTGGGTGTAGGATGCTCTCAATTGAATTTGTATAATTTCATGCAACTCAGCAGGTGCATAAACATGAAGATCTGCAACTCTCCCCAACAAATGCATGGAAGAAATTAAACCAACCAACCCGAAGTAATGATCACCGTGAAGGTGAGAAATGAAAATATGACTTATTTTTAAGAAACTAACCTTTGCTTTTCTCAATTGCACTTGAGTTCCTTCGCCACAATCTATCAAAAAATACTTGTTAGAATAATGAACTAACTGAGAAGTGGGTCTTTTCTTCAAGGTAGGCAAAGCACTTCCGCTTCCTAATATTGTTATTTCAAACTTGTTCATCCCTTCTTATTTCTTTTTAAAAGATTCTATGGCCACTGGTCAATCTAGGGGGTTGTAATTTCTTCACCTCTTCGTAACGAAAACAATCGGCAACATGATCGTTTACCATTCCTACAGCCTGCATAAATGCATAACAAATAGTAGATCCCACGAATTTGAATCCCTTTTTTTTCAGTTCCTTGCTCATAGCATCGGATTCTGGAGAAGTAGAAATTGCCTCTGTACTAGTTGTCAGATTGTGGATGATCACTTTGTAATTTACAAAACTCCAAACAAACCTCGAAAAACTTCCTTCTTCCTCTTGTAACTTGAGGTAAGCTTGAGCATTGGTTACTGCTGCCCTAATTTTTAGTCTGTTTCGAACAATTCCCGAATCCAACAATAATTCTCGAATCTTTGTTTCCTTATATTGGGCGATAATTTCTGGGTTCAACCCATCAAAAGCTCGGTAGTAACCTTCCTTTTTTTTGAGAATGGTTATCCAACTGAGTCCGGCTTGGGCACCTTCTAATAGTAACTGGGCAAATAACTCTTGATCATCAAAAACTGGAACTCCCCAGTGCTCGTCATGGTAACGGACATACAAGGGGTCTCTTCCACACCATGAGCACCTGTTCATACAACTTATTGGTTAATTTTATTTAATACGCTTTGTGGAATTAGTTTACTCAACATCTCATCTTGACCTTCTTGAAGTTCAAAATAAGTCCAAGTCTTTTGATTATCAGCAGACATGGCAATAATTTCTTTTTCCGAATCAATAATTATTTGATTTTTTTCTACCACTATTTTTACCTCTTCTTGGTTATATGATTTGTACAGTTCTGTCTTAAACATTTCTATATTTGCCATTAATGTTTGGGACAAAGTCATGGTTAAAACTCCGTCATACATCACTTTGCAGTAATGGTCTCCGTTCTGTTCCACTATAGTCGAATAAGATGTAGGAGTCGTTTCTTGTACGTTCATTTCCATCCCAGATTCATACAAGGATTTGAACATATCAATCATTGTTTCTTTAGGGACTATATCAAACAAACGTGGATTTGTCATGGAAAGCATACTTTCCCATTCCATGTTGTTCATGTAGCCAAAGTAGGCATCTATATCACGATCAAATTTACTTAATAACTCTTGGTTTACTTTAGTATCTGCTGGCGAATTACAAGAGATTAGGAAAATGGATAGAGTTAAAAATACGAAGAGATATTTCAATTTAACGGACATATTATTTTCTTTTGGAAGCGAGAAGTGTATTTTTTAATAATGAGGCAATTGTCATTGGCCCCACTCCACCTGGAACGGGAGTAATGAAAGAACATTTTTCAGAAACTTCGTCAAATTTAACATCACCTTTTAGGCAGTAGCCTGATTTTTTAGACTTATCTGCAATTCGTGTAATTCCTACATCAATCACCACTGCATTATCCTTTACCATATCTGCTGTAACAAACTCAGGTTTTCCGAGAGCTACAATTAAGATATCTGCCATTAAGGTAAGTTCCTTTAAGTTGACAGTTCTACTGTGTGTCAATGTCACAGTACTGTTTCCCGGATAAGAGTTTCTTCCCATCATGATACTAATAGGTGCTCCCACAATATTACTTCTACCTACAACTACGCAGTGTTTTCCTGAAGTTTCGATGTTGTATCTTTCTAGCAGTTGCAAAATACCAAATGGTGTTGCGGGTAAAAATGCTGGTAAGTTTAAAGCGGTTCTACCAATATTTTCGGGATGAAACCCATCCACGTCTTTTTTTGGGTCAATTGCTTGTGTTACTTTTTTCTCACTAATATGATCAGGTAGCGGTAATTGAACGATAAAGCCGTCTATCTCCGGATTGTGATTTAGCTTATCGATTTTATGAAGTAATTCAGCTTCTGAAATCGTATCGGGCAATCGAACCAAGGTACTTTCGAATCCCACTCGTTCACACGCCACTACTTTTGCGTTTACGTAAGTCTTGCTTGCCCCGTTGTTGCCTACTAATACGGCAGCTAAATGAGGAATCTTTTTCCCTTTTGTTTTTAAATAGTTTACCTCTTCTTTGATTTCATCTTGAATCTCGAGCGAAGTTTTTTTACCGTCAATTAATATCATTTCATATGAGTATTTGGTCATTGGTCCTAGGTAATTAGTCAAAAAAAACTGACGACTAACGACCCGAATCTGACGACTGATTTATAGCTTACCTTTTTGCAATTGCTTCATTTGTTTCATCATTCCCATCATCCCCTTTTTATTGTTCATCATTTGCATCATCTTGCTCGTGTCTTTAAATTGCTTTATCAATTTATTAACCTCCTGAATACTTTGCCCACTTCCTTTTGCAAGACGTTGTTTTCTTGTTCCGTTCAATACTGTTGGGTTCTCTCTTTCGTGTGGTGTCATGGATAAGATAATCGCTTCAATCCCTTTAAACGCATTTTCGTCAATATCTGCATCTTTAATTTGCTTCCCAACACCTGGAATCATTCCCATCAAATCTTTCACGTTCCCCATTTTTTTGATTTGCTGAAGCTGACCTAAAAAGTCATTGTAATCAAATTTGTTTTTGGAAATTTTGGCTTGAAGCTTTTTTGCTTCTTCTTCATCAAATTGTTGTTGCACTTTCTCAACCAAAGAAACCACATCTCCCATTCCCAAAATTCTGTCTGCCATCCTACTCGGATGAAAAACATCCAGTGCTTCCATTTTTTCACCAGTTCCAATAAATTTAATTGGCTTGTTTACTACTGACTTAATGGAAATTGCCGCTCCTCCTCTAGTATCACCATCCAGTTTCGTTAGAATTACACCGGTAAAGTCAAGTCTTTCATTAAATGTCTTTGCCGTATTCACCGCATCCTGTCCAGTCATGGAATCAACCACAAATAGTATCTCCTGAGGGTTAATGGCAGATTTGATTTCTGCGATTTCTCCCATCATCTTTTCATCTATTGCCAATCTCCCTGCAGTATCCACAATCACTGTGTTGAGTCCATTTGCTTTTGCGTGCGCAATGGCTGCCTCAGCAATTTTTACTGGATTCTTTTCTTCTTTATTCGAATACACTTCGATTCCCAATTGATCTCCCAAAACATGAAGTTGATCAATGGCAGCCGGACGATAGACATCACAAGCAACTAGGAGTACTTTTTTATTTTTCTTTTCAGTAAGAAATTTAGCCAACTTCCCCGAATGGGTTGTTTTTCCAGATCCTTGAAGACCCGCCATCAGAATTATCGATGGATTTGCAGAAACATCTAACTCGACATTTTCGCTCCCCATCAATTTGGTCAACTCTTCGTTGGTGATTTTTATCATCAACTGACCTGGCGAAATGGCACTCAATACGTTTTGACCTAATGCTTTCTCTTTAATAGTATTAGTAAACTCTTTTGCAGTTTTGTAGTTCACATCAGCATCTACCAATGCTCTACGAATCTCCTTAACGGTTTCTGCTACGTTTATTTCGGTAATTTGTCCCTGCCCTTTTAATACTTTAAAGGCTCTTTCTAACTTATCAGATAAATTATCAAACATACTTTTTTATTTTTTTCTTTCTCAATTAACTTAAACCCCCTCTTTTGAGGTTTAATTCTTCTTCTACACAAATATAGTTACATTTTTGAAGGAACTTCAATTCCCAACAAACTCATCGTAAAACGAACGGTATCTGCCACTTTCTCTGTCAACAACAAACGTAAATTTTGTTTGGCTTTATTCTCTTCTTTAAAAATAGAAACTGATTGATAAAACGAATTGTACAATTTCACTAATTCATAAGTGTAATTTGCCAAGATCGCGGGACTGTAGGTTTTTCCTGCCTCTTTTATCGTTTCGGGTAAGTCCAAGAGATGTTTAATTATATCAATTTCACTTTTTTCGGCATCAATATCTAGCTGAAACGATTTTAGGTCTCCCTGTTCTTTGTTGATAATAGACTGAGTTCTTGCGTAGGTGTACTGAATAAATGGCCCTGTATTTCCATTCAAATCTATCGATTCTTCGGGGTTGAACATCATGGATTTTTTTGGATCTACTTTCAGTAAATAGTACTTTAATCCTCCCAATCCTATTTGCTCAAATAGTTTTGTCAACTGCTCTTCACCCAGGTTTTCAATTTGTCCTCTTTCTTCAGTAATTTCTTTGGCATCCTGTATTACTTCCGCCATCAAATCATCTGCATCCACCACGGTTCCCTCTCTCGATTTCATTTTTCCGGTTGGTAGATTCACCATTCCGTATGAGAGATGAAAACATTCATCCGCAAAAGGATACCCCAGTTTCTTTAAAATAGTGAATAACACTTTAAAATGATGTTCTTGTTCATTTCCAACCGTATATATCATTCCAACGGTGTTTGGAAAATCCTTAAATCGCTTGACAGCCGTTCCCACATCTTGGGTCATGTAAACTGAAGTACCGTCTCCTCTCAAAAGTAATTTGTCGTCCATTTTTTCGTCCGACAGATCGCACCAAACTGAGCCATCCTCTTTTTTGTACAACAGTCCTTTGGATAGTCCTTCTTCTACAATATCTTTCCCTAAAATATACGTGTCACTTTCGTAATACAAGGAATCAAAATCAACCCCCATTGTGTTGTAAGTAACATCAAATCCATCGTAAACCCATGAGTTCATCTTCTGCCACAATTCCACTACTTCGGTATCTCCTTCCTCCCATTTTCTCAACATTTCTTGAGCCTGGATAAGAATTGACGCTTCTTTTTCTGCCTGTTCTTTCTCTACTCCCTTTGCTACGAGGTCTTGTATTTCTTCTTTGTATTTCTTATCAAAAGCTACGTAATATTTTCCAACCAATTTATCCCCTTTCAATCCAGAAGAATTGGGTGTTTCTCCTTCTCCAAATAATTGCCAAGCAAGCATAGACTTACAAATATGAATTCCTCGGTCGTTTATGATTTGAGTTTTTACTACTTCATGTCCATTTGCTTTGAGGATATTGGCAACAGAAAAACCCAAAAATATATTCCGTAAATGCCCCAAATGAAGAGGTTTATTTGTGTTAGGAGAGGAATATTCAACGATAAAAGTTTTGTTCGATTTTTCAAGCACGCCATAGTTTGAGTTGCCCAGTATTGACTTAAATTGATTTAGCCAATAGAAGGTGCTAATTTCTAGGTTCAAAAACCCTTTGACTACATTAAATCCTTGAACAAAATCAAGTTCTTGGGTTAAAAACTTCCCGATTACCTCTCCTGACTCTTCTGGATTTTTTTTGGTAATTCTCAACAAAGGAAAAACTACTAGGGTTACATCTCCTTCAAAGTCAGATTTAGTTTTTTGAAGTTGAATTAAATTATCCGAAATCTCTGGATAAAGTTCCTTTAGTTTATTTCCTATTATTTCCTGCATGCTAATGGATTATATTTAGAGCCACAAAGATACAATTTGTAAACTAGATAGAGCAATATAGGACACAAGGATTTTTTGTGTAAAAAAAAATCTCCTTTGCACAGATGCAAAGGAGATTTCTCTATTTCTATCAAAACCTATTTATCTAAACAAAGAAAGAGGGAAGTTTTGTGTTACTTCTTTTCCTCCATAAAACCCTTGGAGGACAACAAAGTAGGTTCCTTCTGATAATTTGGTTCCGTTTTGATCAGTTCCATCCCAAGTAAATTTGGCGTCATCAGATTCGAATACGATTTGACCCCACCTATTGTATACTCGAATGTTCAACGCATCATAACATCTGTCGTAAGCATCTTTTTTCAAATAAAACAAATCATTGATTCCATCGTCATTTGGAGAAAATACGTTGGGTACATTGTACGAATAAGGATCTCTTTTTATTGGCACTGACACTCTTCTTGACACCGTATCTTTACTCCCATCACAACCTAAAGAATATCCCAAGGCCTCGATGTAAAAACTATCAACACTCAGTATCTCACAGTTGTTCACATCCCAGCAAAATCTTGCTCCTACTTTACCTATTCCTTCAAAAGTGGTTGAACTCAACTTTCTCACGTTGGTTACATGAGCAGTATCAACTGCACCTGTAGTTGCGTCTTCCCATTCAAATATATAACTCCCGCCTGTTTGTGCTGGTAAAGTAGCTACAGCTCCAAACTGATAAGCATTAGAGGTAAGCTGTAAATAAAAGGTATCTGTACCATTTGGATCATTCGCTACAAAATCAATACATCTTTCTTCATCAAATTCAAAAATACTAGTTGTTGCAAAGTTTTCTAACACTGGTTTGATATTAAATCTACAGTTCAATGCAGAATATTGAATATCTCTTACAACTTCTCCAATCTTAACTCCTCCTCTAAATTCTTCACATTTTACAGCTACTACGTACAGTCCTAACTGAGCCGGTCGTGCGGTTACAATTCCAGTAGCAGGGTTGATTACACACAAACTCCCTGGACCTAAAATATTCAACAAATTAAAACCAGCGTTCCACGCTGTCAGAGTAAATGGTCTTGTTCCTCCTGCAGAAGTGGCATCAAAAGGGTTTATTAAGCTATACCTCAAACTATCTCCATCTAGATCGGTACAGGAGAAATCGATTAGTTTGTTGTTTCCAATACAAAAATATCCGTCCCGAGGGTATTGAACAAACTGAGGACTGGAATTTCCACCAACAATTGCCGAACTAGGTCCACTCGCATACCATACATTTCCGGAACTTGCTACATTGACCAACGGTCCATTTCTACAACAAGTTGTCCATGTAACATATACTCCATTTGGATTTGCAGGAATTGAAACAGTTCCTGAATAATAATGAGCTTCTACACAAAGTCCCGGAGGAGTGTAACATTCATCACCAAATACAAGGCTCACTGTGGAATCTTTATTTGCAGTAAATGTTGTGATTGTAGCATTGGTTACGTTATCTAGAATTCTAGCATTTGTCAAAGAAGCTGGAACAGCAATACCTGAACAATACCTAAAAAACCGAAACACAACTGTATATTGTGTTGGACCCGTTTGTATAAATCTTGTATCCCCGCCTACACCGTGCGAGGCACTAGACTGTGAGGAAAACCCTATAAAAAGGATAAGTATTAATAATATTTTCTTCATGTTGTTAATTTTACGACAATATAGTGAAAAAATGAAAAACACTTCGAATTTAAAAAAGAAAAAAAATCAACAATCCAGCTAAAAATCTTCAAAAGTTCAAAAGTCCCTAAATTTAAAACTAATAATAACTAGTAAACATTCACTTCTCTTTCTAACAAAACATCAAAAGTTTCCTCCACTGACTTTATAATTTTTGAAGATAATTTGTAGATATCTTCTCCTTTGCTTCCCCCATAATTGACCAAAACTAAGGCTTGATTTTTATGGACACCAAATTCACCAATTGTTTTTCCTTTCCAGCCAAGTTGATCTATTAACCAACCTGCGGCAATCTTAACTGAACCATCTAATTGGGGGTAATGCGCCACTTCCGGAAATTTAGTTTGAAGGCTTTCGAATGCCTTTTTACTTATCACTGGATTCTTGAAGAAACTCCCTGCGTTGCCAATTTCTTTTGGATCGGGCAATTTACTCGATCTTATAGCAATTACCGCTTCACTAATTGCTTTTACAGTTGGTTCATTCACCCCCATTTTTTTTAATTGAGCTTCAATCGCTCCATACCGAGTATTCAAAACTGGTTCTTTTTGCAATCTATAAGTAACAGAGGTAATTACGTATTTTCCTTTGTGAGAATTCTTAAAAACACTTTCTCTGTAACCAAATTTACACGCTTTATTATCAAAAACTTCTAATTCAAGAGTTTGTAAATTTAGTGCTTCTAATGATTCAAAAACGTCTTTTATTTCCGCACCATAAGCACCAATATTTTGCATTGGACTTGCTCCGACATTACCAGGTATTAATGATAAATTCTCTAAACCTCCTAAATTTTTCTCTACGCAATATAACACAAACTGATGCCAGTTTTCACCTGCACCAACTTGAATACAAACCTCCTCCTCTGTTTCCTGCACAATCCTTTTTCCAAGGATTTCGTTTTTTAATACGACACCTTTAAAGTTTTTTGTAAAGAGCATATTACTTCCTCCTCCAATAATTAATTGTGGCTTGCCCTTTGCTGATGGATGAACTAAAATTTTTGTTAAATCTGATAAGGAAGAGAATGTACAAAAAACTTCTGCTTCAACTGGCACTCCGAAAGTTGTAAACTCTTGAATAGATTTATTATATTCGAACTGAATCAATTTTATGTGATTTTTTATTTAGTCGAAAAATACAATTTTTTTTATTGAATAAGACATCCAGCTTGGTTTTTAATACGTACTAAAGGCAAGAAAAA
Source organism: Flavobacteriales bacterium (assembly GCA_965655625.1). Lineage (GTDB taxonomy): Bacteria > Bacteroidota > Bacteroidia > Flavobacteriales_D > CAJJDF01 > CAJJDF01. The sequence goes on from CBFHHA010000009.1 coordinate 31,518, forward strand.
GTCCTGAATGAAAAATTGTGCATCCTTCTTAATTATCTTGGTTACCCTGATACTTTTATCGCATACAGGGAGAGGACAGGATAGTGGGCATACATTTCTTTTTAAAGAAAACAAAGGGCAATGGAATCCAAAAGTGTTATTCAAAACGAACCTGTTGGATGGAGCGATGTTCTTAGAAAAAAAAGGTATTACTTATCATTTTATAGATAAATCTTATGTGAGAGAAAGCCACACAAACAAAAACTATATTTTTCCCGATTCGATACATGGACATGTCGTAAAAGTAAATTTTCTTGGCGCGAACAATAATCCTGCCATCCATTCCTCTCGAAAGGCTCCTCACTACGAAAATTATTTTATTGGAAACGATTCTTCTCGTTGGGCATCAAATGTGAGAATTTATAACGAAGTTTTATACTCGGAAATGTACCCAAATATTGATTTTAAAATATATGAAAGGGAAACAAACATGAAGTACGACTTTATTGTAAAGCCTGGTGGTAAAACCAAAGATATTTCCATAGAGTATGAAGGAGCCGACAGATTATTTGTGAAAAATGACAATTTGTATGTTCAAACCTCGATTTCGGATATTATCGAAAATAAACCATTCGCCTATCAAATAATTGAGGGTAAAAAAACTGAAGTTCCCTGTTTTTTTAAAGTAAGAAAAAACAAAGTGAAGTTTTCTTTTCCGGAAGGATATGACAAAAAGCACTCATTGATAATTGATCCATTTCTTGTTTTTAGTTCATATTCAGGATCAACATCTGATAATTTCGGTTTCACAGCAACATATGATACACTTGGACATACTTATGCGGGAGGTATTGTTTTTGGTACGGGCTATCCTACAACCGTAGGAGCTTATGATTCAACTTTCAGTGGACTTTCCACAACTCCCGTGGACATGGGAATTACAAAATTCAATTTGTCTGGTACCGGACTATTATACTCCACCTACATTGGAGGCTCTGGTGATGATGCTCCGCATAGTTTAGTAACGAATGATGCTGGCGAACTCTATATATTTGGGAGTACCAGCTCCAATAATTTTCCAACAACAGCGGGTTGTTACGACAATAGTTTTAACGGAGGCTCTAATTTAAGTTTTTCACTTAACGGAACCGGCATGCAATATTTCCTGGGGTCCGATGCGGTAGTTGTAAAACTAAATTCTACTGGAAGTGCAATGCTCGGATCTACGTATGTGGGAGGATCAGATAATGACGCCATCTCTATTTTTGGTGGATTAAATCGAAACTATGGAGATGAATTTAGAGGAGAAATTATTTTAGATGCTGCAAACAACTGTATTATAGCAACTAATACAAACTCAAGTAATTTTCCTGTAGTGGGAGGTTTAACCTCTCGAGGGGGAAGTTCTGACGGAATTGTAATGAAACTTAATTCAAATTTAACTTCATTATTGTGGAGTACGCATCTAGGAGGATCTCTCGTTGATGCGGCATACGGGGTTCAACAAGATGCCGCAGGAAATACATTTGTGGTGGGGGGAACAACAAGTGCAAATCTAATTTCGGCTCAAAATACCCATGGTGGCGGAGTGGATGGATTCATAGCAAAATATAGTCCGACCAATGTTTTACTTACTTCCCGATATGTAGGGACAAGTTTGTATGACCAATCTTATTTTGTGCAAGTAGACCAAACAGATTCCATATACATCTATGGCCAATCTTTGGGGGCAATGCCTGTGACAACGGGAAAATACAACAACGCAGGAAGCCATCAATTTATTCAGAAATTCAATAACACTCTCACCACCTTAAACTTCAGCACCGTATTTGGAACAGGAAATACTACTATCGATATTTCACCTTCGGCCTTTTTGGTAAACGATTGTGGACTCATATATATGAGTGGATGGGGAGGATCCGTTAATGGATCCAGTTCCACAACAACTGGCATGCCGATATCACCAGGTGCTTTTCAAACAACTACGACTGGGAGTGATTTTTACCTAATGGTTCTGGATAAAAATGCAGTCAGCTTGAATTACGCAACTTTTTTTGGTGGAAGTGTAACCGCGGAGCATGTTGATGGAGGTACGAGTAGATTTGATAAAAAAGGAAATGTGTACCAAGCTGTATGTGCCGGATGTGGAGGAAGGAATGACTTTCCTACCTCAACAGGGGCCTACTCCACAACCAATGGCAGCACAAATTGCAATCTTGGCGTGTTCAAATTTAATATCAATGAAATAAAGGCGATTGCCAGTGTTCCTTCTGTTATTATCTGTTATCCCAATGCTGCGATCTTTGGAAATAACAGTAGAAACGGCAATACATTTCACTGGGATTTTGGTGATGGAAACTCAAGCTCAGCCTTTGCTCCCTCTCACAATTACAGTTCAGCAGGCCTATACAATGTGGTACTTACTGTTTCAGACTCTACGGGCTGTATCAAGCCGGATACAGCATCTATCACTGTCAACGTGTTTGATCCTGCAGCGGCAATTATTACTTCTGACACATCTATTTGTCCAAATACTTCTTTACAATTAAATGCGTCTGGCGGAACCAATTATGTTTGGAGCCCGGCAGCTACCTTGAATAATCCATTTATTGCCAATCCAATAGCCTCACCCACTGGTCCAACAACCTACCAAGTAATTGTTACAAATCCTTGCGGAACCGACACCTCTTGGGTGAATGTTGGGATTCATACTATTTCCACCTCAACTTCAAAAGACACGACCATTTGCAATGGTGATACAACACAGATTTTTGCAACCGGAGGAGGAAGCTATTCTTGGAATCCTAGCACCAATATAGTAAATGGGAGTAGTGCGAGTCCCAGCGTTTTTCCATCGACCACAACTCAATACAATGTAGCCATAACTACTCCAGAAGGCTGTCCCGCAGCTGACAGCATCCTTGTTTCAGTAATAGACATCCCTCAGCCCGTTCTGTCAGATGACGATTCAATTTGTAAAGGTTCTTCCATTCAACTAATAGCTTCAGGGGCAGACTCTTATTCTTGGACTCCGGTTCAGGATATTAATACATCGACTGGTACAAATGTCGTTGCTTCTCCTACCACGACTACTACCTATTTTGTTGATTTTACAAATCGGTGTGCAACCTTGCGGGATAGTGTTATAATTTTTGTCATCCAACCAGTAGCTGTTGCCTCTCCAAATGACACAATTTGTTTTAATGAAACCGCAGAGATTTGGGCCCAAGGAGGAGTTTCTTATTTGTGGTCACCTTCCATTTCTGTTAATTCTCCAAATAATGACACTACGGTTGTTGCGCCTGATTCTCCCACAACTTACCAAGTAATTGTGACAGATGCAAATGGATGCAGAGATACCGCTTTTACCACAATTGAATTCTCCCCTATCCCGACAATTGATGCTGGAGAAAATCAACTTATCAACTTTGGAGAAGTGGCTAATTTATTTGCAACGAGTTCGGCAGGCAGATTCTTTTGGACATTTCACACAAGTTTAGCAGACACCACAAGTAAAACTACAACCGTTCAGCCCTCAAATACGACTAACTACATAGCAAATCTAATAGATCAATATGGATGCTTAGTTTCAGATACTGTTGTGATTTCATTGGATGGTAGTTTGTATGTACCTAATTCTTTCTCGCCAAACGGAGACGGAAAAAATGACGTGTTTCAGATTAGTGGTGAGGATATTACCGAATTCAAATTATACATTTTTAATCGATGGGGAGAAGAAATCTTCCATTCAAACAGACTAGACAATGCATGGGACGGAACACATAAAGGAAAATTATCGCCAATAGATAGCTATGTGTGGAAAATAATTTATTCAGATGCTAACACTGCTCGGAAAGAAATATTCGGACATGTCAATTTGATTAAATAATCAGAGTTTCGGAATTTCTTGAAGATACTCGTAGGAGTTAGAGTCAAAATCAATTTTACATATAAAATGATTTAGGCCATTGGTTACTATTAAATAAGGTACACGCAACGTCATATTGTAAGTTGCAATTTGAGAAAAAGTAGATTGAGAAATTTCTACTTCGGGAGCTTTGCATTCGATTAACACCAGGGGGTTTGCCTCTTTGTCATAAACGAGGGCATCGAATCTTTTAACTCTATCATTTACTTTAATTTGTTTCTCAATTTTAATGTAGTTCTTGGAATATCCATGGTAATTAATAAGGAAATGAACAAAATGCTGCCTCACCCATTCCTCCGGAGTAAGAACAACATTTTTCTTCCTAATTACGTCATATATTAAAGTTCTATTCTCAGACTTTGAGAGCTGAGCATCAAATGGAGGCAAATTCAGTTCAATAAATTTCAATTAAAAAAAATTAAAAATTAGACAGAGGTTTGCTTTTCGGATATTTCACTTCATATTTTATTTTATAGACATTAGTCTCTCCTTTCGGAATCGATTCTCTCCAAGTTAACTTCCCTGTATCTTCCTCTCTTTTGGCTCCCGAGATTTCCTTTATATTTATCTCAATATTTTCATCGCTTGAAATAGGAACTTGGTCTTCTAGCATCAAATCAATATCCAAACTTTTTTTATTCTTAACAGTAATTTGAATCCCCATATCCACCTTCTTCTTTCCTCCTAACATTGCATTTCTACTAAAATCTTTAATTTTTTCACGTTCGATTACTATGCTCTTATCTATTCCAAGAATAAGACTCATTGTATCTTCTGTAGCGTTTGGATTTATAAAAGTAGTTCCCACAAAAGTCCCTTCTAGAAACAAATTGGCAGAGCCAGGTAAGAAATTATATTTCTCCCATTCCTGAATATTCGCAATCAAAAATACATTACAATTGTATTTTGGAGCAGAGTAATACAAGTAATTTGCATCCATCACAAACTCCTCAATATCGACAGCAGCTTTTCCATTCCTTCCACTAATTGAATAAGGCACATAAATAGCAAATTCTCTACTCACCATGCTTTCAGTAGCACTCGTATAACTAGCCATCGATTTGGAATCATAACTCCCGTTAGCGCTTACATCCATTTCTGCTGCGGGAGAATAAGCTGTATTAGATTGGCTCACAGCAAAACCTTTGAACTTGTCCCTTCTTTGGTTTTGAAACCTAAGCACCCATGGATGAACGGTTGGCAGCACCCCAACGTTTGAAGGACTCGTTGTGGACAATGTAAGGGCTACATTTTTCCAGTCAATCGAAGAATTTTGATAGATTTTAGCTTTACAAATGGCAGTAACTTTATCACCTATCCCTTGAGTTTTTATTTCATAAAACGGGGTCCAACCTATGTTTTGAACGACATATTCTAACTTGATTGAAACCGTCTGAGATTTCTCAGAAATGACTTCAATATTCATGACATTCCCCCTAGTTTTGTAACCCAATTTACCTAACTCATTTCTCAACTCTCCTCGCTCTTCTCTGAAATGTGACACCAATTTATTTTTTACGTAGATAAGAGAATCCAATTTATTCAGATTATTGCGGTAAAACTCAACCAAATCTAACATATTATCTAAGTTGAATCCACTGTTCGTGCCATTTGCGCTTTTATTATAAAGAATGGCATTTTTTTCATGCTCTAGGTTTTGAGCCTGCTTTTTTGTTAAATCTTCCTTTTTCTTCAGCTCCTCAATTTCATCAAGGATTGAAATTATTTGTGCTGGTTGCATTGATTTTTCAAGGTTCTCACTGTTCACGGAAGTTGACAAAACAGTAATACCTCCCGTACCTGAAACCTGAATAGTTGGACTTACAATGCTGTTCTCCATCCCGATAAATTTCAACTTGTTTGTTCCTTTCTCTAACCTTACAGTTTGCTCTCTAGTTAATTGGGCTTGATTTGAAAATACAGTCGCCTCCTTCACTTCAGAAACAACATTAATTTGTCCGAAAGAGAAACTTGAAACGATGAGAAAAAGAATTAAGGGTAACTTTATTGAAATCTTCATTGTGGTATTTATTTTTTTTATCAATTTTATGAAAGTAAAGATAGCATCTATTCGCTAAAAACCAACAACGAAATTCGTATCAAAATAGTATACAAAATGAGCAAACCCTTTATTTTAGTAACCAATGATGACGGCATTACTGCTCCAGGATTAAAAGCTTTGGTAGAAGTAGCCTCAGAATTAGGAAAAGTAATCGTGATAGCACCAGACAGTCCCCAATCTGGAATGGGACACGCCATTACAGTAAATAACCCCATACGGATTGACAGAAGCCAAGTATTTGGCAAAACGGAAGCTTACACTTGCTCTGGAACACCAGTAGACTGTGTTAAAGTCGGCATATTTCAACTTTTAAAGAAAAAGCCCGACTTAATTGTTTCTGGAATTAACCACGGATCCAATGCGGCTACCAATGTTATTTATTCTGGGACCATGTCTGCTGCCGTTGAGGGATCTATGGAAAATATTCCTTCTATTGGTTTTTCTTTGGACGACTTTTCTCACGAAGCTGATTTTGGACCTACTCAGCATTTCGCACGAAAAATCATTCACAAAGCTTTGAATTCGGATTTTCCAAATAATGTTTGTCTTAACGTTAATATTCCTAAGCTTCCTTTGAGGGAATTAAAAGGGATAAAAGTATGCAGGCAGGCCATGGCTTTTTGGGAAGATCGATTTGATGAACGAAAAGACCCTTTGGGTAAAAAATATTATTGGCTAACCGGCAAATTTAAAGATCAAGAAGAGGCTGACGATACAGATATGGCTGCTTTAAAAAACGGGTTTGTTTCTGTTGTTCCCGTTCAATTTGATATGACAGCTTACCATACAATTGGCAGACTGAATCAATGGAAAATGTAACTCAACATCAATTTAGGATTGAACTAACTTGCAAGAATTACAAACCAATCCATTGTTTCCCTTTTTGAGTCGAATTCCCTCGATCTTATTTACCACTACCATTTTTATAAAGTTATGATTGGCCTGACCATTATTTACATCAATCTGATGATCTTGGTATAATTCTCTTATCACATTATCGTACTCTTGCTTTCCCCAACAGTTTGGGCAAATTCCATCTGGATTTTCTAATCTGGTTTGGTCAGCTGGTCTTTTAAAAAAGGTGACTAATTTCTCTATCATATTGGTTGTTTTGTTTCATAAACGACTTAATTCTCTTTTGCTTACAAAAGCCAGGAATAGGACAAAAAAAAAGCCGAAACTATTTCAATTCCGACTTCTTTCTTTTTTTATAGTGTCTGACTAATTATTGTATTCTTTCAATGCATATTCTAAACAGTCCATTGCTTTATTCAAGTCTATTTCGTTCAAAACGTAGGCAATTCTAATCTCTTTTTCTCCCATACCCGGTGTTGAGTAAAATCCTGCTGCTGGCGCGAACATGACTGTACTTCCTTCGTGAGAAAACTCTTCGAGTAACCATTGGCAAAATTTCTCTGCATTATCCACAGGTAACTGCGCAATTGCATAAAACGCACCTTTGGGTTTTGGACAAATTACCCCTTCTATTTGGTTCAATCTCTCAACCACAATATCTCTTCTTTTTTGGTACTCAACCTGAACTTCATCAAAATAAGATTGAGGTGTATCTAAAGCCGCTTCTCCAGCTATTTGCCCTAAGGTGGGAGGACTTAATCTTGCTTGCCCAAACTTTAATGCATTGGCAATTAAGGAAGTATTTTTGGAAACAATGGCACCAATTCTCGCTCCACACATGCTGTATCGTTTGGATACCGAATCTATCATGATGACGTTTTCTTCGATTCCTTCTAAGTTTAGAACAGAAAAAGGAGGAGATCCGTAGCAAAACTCTCTATACACTTCATCGGCAAATAAGAATAAATCGTGCTTTTTTACAATATCTCTCAAAACTTCTAACTCTTCTCTGGAGTATACATAGCCAGTTGGATTTGCAGGATTACAAATCACAATTGCTTTAGTTTTATCAGTGATTAATTTCTCAAAATCTTGTGCAGGAGGAAGAGCAAACCCATCCTCAATTCGTGCCGTAATTGGTTTTACATTCACTCCGCTGGCCGTAGCAAATCCATTATAATTTGCATAAAATGGCTCAGGAATAATCACCTCATCACCCGGATTAAGACAAACTTGCATCCCAAACAAAAGCGCTTCTGATCCACCAGTGGTAATCATAATATGCTCTGGGTTTACGGGAATATCATTTTTTGTGTAATATGCCGCTAATTTATCTCTATATGACTCATATCCAGCAGAATGACTGTACTCTATAACCGTCCTGTCAATATTCTTAATCTTTTCAATAACAACCTCTGGAGTTCTAATATCAGGCTGACCAATATTGAGATGAAATACATTCACTCCTCTTTTTTTAGCTCCTTCGGCAAATGGAACTAATTTACGAATGGGTGATTCAGGCATCTGAATCGCTTTTTTAGAAATTTGTGGCATACAGCTTTGTTTTTAATGGCTACAAACTTAAATAAAATAAGAGTAAAAAATCATAAAAAAAATTGATGATTTGAATGTTTCAAAGTGAGTTCATCTCTTACTTTGAAAAAATAAAATTTTATCTACTTTGTCCAGACCATGAACAAAACAAGAATTAATAGAAATTAGCTTAATCAATTTGATTCGTCTTTTCGCTTTCATTGAACAGTTTTCTGTTTCGGAACAAGAAAAAGAATTTCGCGAGGGAACCATAAACCGTTCCATTCGCGATGTATTGTTTCACCTTCATCATTGGCATCTTAGGATGCTTGATTGGTATCAGGTGGGAATGAGCGGAAACAAACCCAAGATGCCTGCTGAGGGTTACACTTGGAAAACAACACCCGAACTCAATAAGTGGATTTTTGAAAGTTACCAGAAAACCTCGTTGGAAGAGTCTAAATGTTTAGTCAAAAAGGGGGGGGTCAAACTTGAGAAACTTGAGAAAAATAATAGATTCTCACTCCAATGAAGAGTTATTTGCCAAGCAGCTCTTTTCTTGGACAGACACTACATCTTTGGGTTCTTATTTAGTTTCAGCCACCTCGAGCCATTACGATTGGGCTTACAAAATGATTAAAAAAGCAAAAAAAGTTCTTAACTCAAGTTAATCAAAGCGGAGATGACGAACAGAATTTCCTTTTTGCTGAAGCTCTTTCAAGGTTTCAATACCAATTTCCATGTGTTTTTGCACATAATTGGTTGTGACTTCAGAATCACTTTTATCTGTTTTTACTCCATCGGGAGTCATCGGTTGATCCGAAACAAGAAGTAGCGCTCCACAAGGAATTTGATTGGCAAAACCTACACTAAAAACTGTAGCCGTTTCCATATCAATGGCCATTGCCCGTATTTGAATCAAATATTCTTTGAAATCGAGGTCGTGTTCCCAAACTCTTCGGTTGGTTGTGTAAACGGTTCCGGTCCAATAATCTAAACCTGCCTCACGGGTAACATGCGAAGCAGCACGTTGTAAGTTAAAAGAAGGCAAGGCAGGTACTTCAGGTGGAAAATAATCATCTGACGCTCCTTCTCCCCTAATCGCGGCAATTGGCAAAATTATATCGCCCAATTTATTCTTCTTTTTTAGTCCACCACACTTGCCAAGAAATAATAGGGCCTTTGGCGAAATTGCACCCAACAAATCCATAATTGTGGCAGCATTTGCACTGCCCATTCCAAAATTAATGATGGTTATTCCATTTGCTGTGGCATTGGGCATAGCATTGGTAACTCCTTTTATTTCGGCACCCGTGAGCTCGGAAAATAATTGTACATAGTTTTTAAAATTTGTAAGTAAAATGTACTCACCGAAGTCAGCTAGTTGAATTCCTGTGTAACGAGGAAGCCAATTTTTAATTATTTCTTCTTTTGAATTCATGAAAAGGATAGTGTTTTATAATCGGTTTGGAAAAGAACGAAAAAACAACCAATTTATTGACGTTTCTTACTAAAACTCGTTCAACTCTTCATTTAATCTAAACAAAGGCAAACCGACTACATTAAAATAATCGCCTTCAATTTTTGAAATACCAACAAACCCAATCCATTCTTGAATTCCGTATGAACCTGCTTTGTCGTAGGGTTTGTAATTATCTATGTAATATTCTATTTCATCTTGGCTTAATTCTTTAACAAACACTTTTGTTGTTTCATAAAAACTTTGTGTTTTGTCTTTGCTCATAAGTGTTACAGCAGTAATTACCTCGTGCTGCTTACCCGATAAACTTTGTAACATTTCAATTGCCTCTGCCCTATTGTTTGGTTTCCCTAATTGTTTATTTTCATTCCACACTACCGTGTCGGATGTAATAACCAACTCATTTGGTTGCAAACCCTCCGAAAAAGCTTGTGCTTTTATGTTGGACAAATAAAGAGGAATCTCTTCCTTAAACAAAGCCGGAGGAAAAAGTTCTTCTATTTCTTTTGTTCTTGTTTCAAACTCCAAACCAAGACCTTCCAAAAGCTCCTTTCTTCGGGGTGACTTAGAAGCTAAAATTAATCGGTAATCGTTTTTCATGACTTTGGTTTTTGGGGCCTTCCTGCTGCTACTAATTTAGGTAACCAGTATGTATTTGTGCTCACATTAGTAATCATTATTCCTTGGCTAGAACTCGCATGAATCATCCTGATATCTTCACCTTTTTCAGAAATAACAATTCCTACATGTGTGATGTTATTCTTGCTTTTATTTCTTGAAAAAAAGACTAAATCTCCTTTTTGAGCTTCTTTAATTTTTATTTGTTCGATAAACTCTTTTTGTGATCGAGCGTTTCTGGGTAATTCGGTACCGTATTTTCTCAAAACATATTGAGTGTATCCAGAACAATCGAATCCTCCATCCCCTGTTCCTCCAAATACATAAGGAACTCCGATGAACTTCTTGGCATAATTAATCATTTTATCCACCTCTTCCACATACAACTCCTCGCAGACCGTATCTACTGCAGAAGCTTTAAAATCAGCGTTGTATTCTACTTTTTTTCCCGGTTGGTTCTTTACTACGACTACTCTCTTTCTTTGAATAACTGGAGCTTTTGTTTCTTGATTTTGTAAATAAGCATACGCCTCATTATTCATTTTGGTCACCTTATTTTTTGTGTAAATTATTCTGAGGTCCTCCAACAAGCATGAAGACTCTTGCTGAAACCTCAGCTGCTTATCCAATTCATAATAATTTTGATAAGCAACCACCGATTCGACTAAAACACCCGAATGAGAATTGGTATAACGTACATCCTGAGACAATTTTGCCAAAGCAACAGCTTTGAATAAATGCACCAACTCATTGTCTTCGTACCCTCTTTTATCAATCATTTTGGTTGTTTTTCGCAAAATAGAACGATAATTCTTTTGGTTGTAAAGTACCTCAAGCACATCAACTTTTCTGTCTTGTGCCTCTGACTGAAAACTAACCAACAAACCAAATAATATAAATACAAGTAGTTTTTTCATGATAGAATATATTGACTCTAAAATTAACATGAAAAACCTTTACATATTTCATTCCAAAAACAGAGAAATGAATACTTCAATCTTGAAAACTCAAAAAAAAAAGAATTAGAGAGGAAAATAAAGTGCAGTAATCCATGAAAAAGCAAAAGAATTGTAGATAAAATAAGTGATATACTTTTAAATCTTAAAAGAATGATTAATTTTGCCCAAAATTTAACAGAAAATGGCAAATAACATCACATTTACAATGATTAAGCCCGAAGCAGTTGCAAACGGGACAACTGGAAAAATTATCGACATGATAATTGAGGCAGGATTTAAAATTAAAGCAATGAAATTGAAGCAACTTTCGAAAGAAGAGGCAGGAGAATTCTACGCTGTTCACAAAGAAAGACCTTTTTACGGGGAATTGGTGGATTACATGAGCGAAGGACCAATCGTTGCGGCAGTATTGGAAAAAGACAATGCGGTAGCAGATTTTAGAACTTTGATAGGATCAACTGATCCTGCTGAAGCTGCTGAAGGGACTATCAGAAAAGCTTACGCTGAATCAAAAGCAAAAAATGCTTGTCATGGAAGTGACAGCGATGAAAATGCTCAAATTGAAGCTAACTTTCACTTTTCGGTAAACGAAATGTTCTAAGAAATCGTTTCACATTTTACAAAAAATGCCCTTGACTTGTCAAGGGTATTTTTTTTGGGAGGGATTTATGTTTTATCTGTTGAGTTTTGATACAACTTAATCTTTAATCATATCCACAATCTTCTGCCCGATAGCCAAACCAGCAGTGGCTGCAGGAGATGGAGCATTGAGAACATGAATACTGTTGCCACTATATTCTATTCTAAAATCATCCCGAGTTTCTCCATTTACTCCTAACAGTTGGGCTCTTACCCCACTTCGTCCTTTTTTCAAATCATCCATTTCGAGGCTCGGAATCATTCTTTGCAAGGTTTCCAAAAATAATTTTTTAGAAAACGCTCTTCTATATTCCATCCAGGCATATTTGGTGTTTTCGGTAAGAAGTTTCCAAGTTCCCGAATAGCTCAGTGCATCTGCTGTATCTTTTAAACTAAAAGATGTTCTGTTATATCCCTCTCTTTTAAAAGAAAATACGGCATTGGGTCCGCATTCTATTTCTCCATCAGTCATTCTGGTAAAATGAACCCCCAAAAAAGGAAAATCTGGATTGGGAACTGGATAAATGAGGTGCTTTACTTTGTGCTTAGCTTGCTCAGTAAGTTCATAATAATCTCCTCTAAACGGAACTACTTTTTCTTTCAAATCTACCCCATCTTTTTTCGCCAGCCTATCTGCCTGAAGACCTCCACAAAATATCAATCTTTTTGCCTTGTACCTTCCTTTGTTTGTCACTAGTTCCGAAAGATCTCCTTTTACTACCTCTTTCACTTCTTCTCCCAATTTTATTTCTGCAGGAACAGTGTGTTGTTTGATCAAATCAGCCAATTTATAAACGGTTGCACGGTAATCAATAATACCTGTACAAGCCACATGAATGCCGCCAATTGACTCAACAAAAGGCTCTATTTGTTTAACTTCATCGGCTGTTATTTTACTAATCCCTTCAGTTCTATTCGCAATACCATTTTGGTATATTTTATTCATGAAAGGCAATTCCTTTTCGTCTGTGGCAACAATTACTTTCCCGCATACATCATGTGGAACATTGTATTTCTTTGCGAAAGCTACAAGCTCATGCCTTCCTTCTCTGCAATTTTCCGCTTTGAGAGATCCTGGTGTATAGTACAATCCGGAGTGAATTACCCCAGAATTATTCCCGGTTTGGTGCTGAGATAGCTCATTTTCTTTCTCTACCACTAAAATTTTTGATTGAGGAAATTTAAGGGTGAGTTTATAAGCTGTGGAAAGCCCAACTATTCCTCCACCTACTACTGCGTAATCATATATCTGTGACATGAAATCATTGTTTATTCTTTGCAAAGATAGAAAATCCTATTCAATGGATTTTCAATTATCAAAATCGTACAATACTCTCTTTAACTTATCCTGCTTTGGAGGAAAGACAGCATGTAGTGAATCATTAGGAATAGTATATTTCAAAAATTTACTCGAACAGATATTTTGTCTATTCCTTCATTAAAAAGGTAAAAAACACAACCCTTTATCCCCTCTCAAGAGGTGAGATTCATTGAAAAAAAATTAACTTTGAACATTATTAGAATTAAAAATAACAAATGGATTTTTCAACTGATATAAAAATAAGAGGCTTTCATATTGACGTGTTTGGACACATGAACAATGCTCGATACCTAGAATTGATGGAAGAAGCGAGATGGAGTTATATAGATGCGACCAACTTTCAAGATTACCTGACAAAAAATAATTGGGGGTTTGCTGTTGTCAATATTAATATTTCATACAAAAGACCAGCACACAATGGAGATACGTTGACTTTTACTCAAACCATAAAAAGAATGGGAAATTCTAGTATGACTATTGATCAAGTGATGACCAAGAAAAGTACGGGCGAACTAGTTGCAAGCGCAGAAGTAACTTTTGTTGTTCTCGATTTGTCTACTCATAGACCTGCCCGAATCACCGAAGAAGTAAAATATGCTTTTGTTACTCCTAAATCTTAATTTCGATACAATTTATTAAATTCAAATCTGATGGATAAGTTTCCTGCTTTCGCAGAAATGACAATCAAAAAATAGTGGAAAAATGAATATCAAATTAATTGTAGTGGGCAAAACGGACAAATCCTATTTCGCGGAAGCAGAAAACGAATATTTGAATCGATTAAAACATTACATCAAAGTCAATTACATTAAGATTCCTGAGTTAAAAAAAACAAAAAACTTATCACCTGCCCAAATTTGCGATAAAGAAGGAGAACTGATTCTAAGACACCTTAATCCGACTGATGAAGTATGGCTGATGGATGAAAAGGGAAAACAAAAAACATCAGTTCAGTTTTCTGAATTTTTACAAAAAAAAATGAATCAAGGAATCAAAGATTTGGTTTTTATTATTGGCGGAGCCTATGGCTTTTCGGATGAGATGTACAAGAAATTTCCTAACAAATTTAGCTTATCTAACATGACTTTCTCGCACCAAATGATTCGAATCTTTTTGTTTGAGCAAATCTACAGAGGGATGACAATCCTGAAAGGACAACCTTATCACAACGAAGGGTAAAAAAAAAGTACTGCCAAGGCAGTACTTTTTTAATTTTATAAGTGATTGACTAGAAGTTTCCTCTTTCAAAGAAATTATATAAGAACATTAATTATTCCCCAAAATCAAGGGCATTCCGTCTTTTCCGTTTCCAACAACGACAACCTTGGCATTGTTTGATTTTGATAGCTCGAGCGTTGCTTGAATTCCTTTTTCTTTCAGTATGTTATCTGTAAGAGAGGCGTTCAAAATTCTGTTGGCTTCAGCTTTTCCGGTTGCGTCAATTTTTTGTCTTTGAGCTTCTTTTTGAGCTTTTTCAAGTCTAAACTCATACTCCAAAGATTCTTGCTCTTGTGAAAGTTTACGCTCAATTGCATCCTTAATTTTTTGAGGAAGTGTTACATCTCTTACCAAAACTGCATTTAATTGTACGTGTTGCTTTTCAACTTTTCGTTGAGTTTCCTCAAAAATTTCATTCTGAATAGCATCTCTTTTACTTGAGTACAGTTGCTCAGGTGTGTAACGTCCTATTACACTTCTGGCCACTGCCCTAATCTCAGGAATAATGACAGTATTTCTATACTCCTCCCCTTTGGTTTTGTGCAAGATTCCTAATTCTTCGAATTTAGGTTGATACAGAACTGAAACATCCAAGGTAATTACCAATCCATTAGAAGATAAAACCTCCATTCCTTTCTCAAATATTTCTTGTTGCTTTGTGTTGTATTTGTACACCTTATTCCAAGGAGCTACAAAATGAAATCCCTCTCCCAATGGAGATTGATCTGTTACAACTCCTCCGCCAAAAGTTTTAAAAAGAACTCCTGCCTTTCCGTATTCGATATTGATAGAGGATTTCCAAATAACGATAAGCAATATTATTGTTATAATGATTCCTCCTACTCCAAAGATTCCACCTTTGGATAATTTTGGTATTTCAAAGTCTTGTTGTGCCATTGTATATTATTAATTGGTTGTTATGTTTAATTGAGATTGCTTAAAGATAGGGAGAATTTAACTCAATTACCTGCTGATAAAAGACGTTTACCAAAAAAAGTCCTACATCTTGCGAATAAGGACTTTCTTCTCTTGTCTTTTCTAATCTCTCAGCAATTTCTTGTATTTCACCCTAGTAGGAACAGTGTTTCCAAGTCTCTTAATTTTGTTTTCTTCGTATTCTTGGTAAGTTCCTTCAAAGAAATATACTTCTGAATCATTTTCGAATGCCAAAATATGAGTACAAATTCTTTCTAAAAACCATCTGTCGTGAGAAATGATGACAGCACATCCAGCAAAGTTTTGGATTCCTTCTTCCAAGGCTCTTAGCGTATTTACATCCAAGTCATTTGTTGGCTCATCCAGTAACAATACGTTGGCCTCAGTCTTCAATGTCATTGCCAAGTGAAGTCTGTTTCTTTCTCCTCCAGAGAGTACTTTAATTTTTTTGCTTTGTGAGTTTCCACCGAAATTAAACCGTGAGATATAACTTCTCGCATTTATTTTTTCTCCCCCAATCTCAATGTTGTCAGCACCTCCAGAAACTACTTCATACACCGTTTTTTCTGGGTCCATGTCTTTGTGTTTTTGGTCAACATAACCAATTTTCACCGTCTCACCCACTTTAAATTCCCCAGAATCTGGAGTATCTTCTCCCATTATCATACGGAACATGGTGGTTTTTCCAGCACCGTTTGGCCCAATAATTCCTACAATTCCTGCGGGCGGTAATTTAAAATTCAAATCTTCGTACAATACTTTGTCGCCAAATGCTTTTGCCACATTGGTTGCTTCAATAACTTCTTTCCCCAATCTTGGTCCATTTGGAATAGGGATCTCAAGAGTTTGTTCTTTTTCAGCGGATTTCTGATTCAACATTTGCTCGTAATTTGCAATACGTGCCTTGTTTTTCGCTCTTCTTCCTTTTGGATTTTGGTTCACCCATTCCAACTCGCGCTGCAGGTGTTTTTGTCTTTTGCTTTCGTTCTTCTCTTCTTGTTGTAATCTTTTTAACTTCTGATCCATCCAAGAGCTGTAATTTCCTTTCCATGGAATTCCTTTTCCTCTATCAAGTTCAAGTATCCAACCTGCAATGTTATCCAAGAAAAATCTATCGTGGGTTACGGCTATTACCGTTCCAGCATATTGATTTAGGTGCTGCTCCAACCATTGAACAGATTCTGTATCAAGGTGGTTGGTAGGCTCATCCAACAGCAATACATCTGGGTTTTGAAGCAACAATCTACACAGCGCAACTCTTCTCAGCTCTCCTCCTGATAAATTTTCTACTGAGGTATCGCCTTCTGGAGTTCTTAATGCTCCCATTGCCATTTCTAATTTGCTGTCAATATCCCATGCATCCAATTGATCAATTTGACCTTGTACTTCGCCCTGGCGATCAATCAAAGCTTGCATTTTATCCGGATCGTTCATGATTTCTTCATCCATGAACTTATTGTTTATTTCTTCGTATTCGGCCAAAATATCCATGGTGCTTTGCACTCCTTCCTGCACTATTTCTTTTACAGTTTTAGTAGGATCCAATTTTGGTTCTTGTGGCAAATAACCCACCGTATATCCGTCTTGAAATACAACCTCTCCTTGGTAATCTTTGTCCAATCCTGCAATGATTTTCATTACGGTAGATTTACCCGAACCATTGAGTCCTAAAATTCCTATTTTAGCTCCATAAAAGAAAGACAAGTAAATATCTTTCAAGATGTGTTGTCCCGATGGAGTGGTTTTATTCACTCGATCCATCGAGAATATTATTTTTTTATCGTCTGACATTCGTTTTAATAGTTAGTCGTTTGTAAATAGTCTCCAGTCATTAGATTTTAATCTTTAGACTGAAAGATTACTAAGGTAATGAAGTTGTATTTGAATAGAAAATTGAAGGCTTGAATATTGTTAAATTTTAATAAAAAAGATTTCATTAGCCAATATTTGAATATCTTAGGAAAGATGAAAATCATAGTCCTACTCTATTTTGTCCTTCTATTTCCAGTTTTAGGAAGTTCAATTTCGCTTTTTTCTCAAGAAAGCAAAACACCTATTTTGGTTTCTATTGAAGATAGTTTGAGAGAGAAATTACACTGGGAATACGACTCGACTTGGATTAATACTCAGTTGGGTATAAACAAATCAACGGGTAATTTTGACAGTTCCATTCAATACAAATTAGTAAAAATTGGAAAAGAAAATTTTTATGAAGGCCCATTTTATACTGGTGAGCAAGACACAATTAAGTTACGACAAACTCAATATGGAGATTCAATTCTGATTTTACGGGGTATGAAATTCTATACTTACATCGGAAATTCATCCTGGGGTTACTACCCTACCTATCATCTGATAAAAATAAAATCAGAAATCCCCCTCCGGCTTTCTAATGAAGTGTTAGATCAATTAAAAATTAGGTTGGAAAATACATGTGAACATGGTTGGAATAAATTGCGTGGACAATCCTGCCCGCAATGTATACGAGGATTTCGAATAAAACATGATACAACCGAATTAATACAAAAAAAAATCCTCCTTGAAGACAAGAAGGATTAATAAATAGCTGAATAAAACTTTATTCAATGATTAATTTCTTAGTTGTATGTCCTTTTTCATTATTCACCCTAATCAGATAAATTCCAGATTCCAGATTATGTGAGTCTATTTCCAAATAAATTAGCCCACTCAATGATTTTGAAATAATTAATTTACCATTTAAATCCAATAATTCAACAGTACCATTTTCTTGTGTTTCAGAAAAACTGAGGTTTACTCTATTACTTGCTGGATTTGGGTACACATTCAATTCTGTTTCAACATTCAATTCATCTATCCCAACTGAATTGTGAGAAATCACAGTTACTGTAAATCCACTCCTTAAAATCCCTGAAGAATCTACGGTGATGGTATCGTGATAAAAATTTGAACATCCAGAAAGCGTATCATGAATGTACAAAGAAACTTGATAGCTTCCCGCTGCTGCATAACTATGGGTAGGAAACTGAGTATACGATATATTTCCGTCTCCAAAATTCCAAGTATAGCCAATAGCCGTGCCCATTCCATACGAAGAATCTACTAGCACAACTTGACCTGGTGTGGTTTGAGTTGGGTAAAAGTAGGCTCGGCAGTTTGTATCAATCGAAACGCAAGGCGATATAGAGGTACAAGCAACTGTTGGGTCGGTAAGCATGACAGAATAATCGGTTGTGTAATCTGTAGGTGTGTAGGTTCTGTTTGTCGCTCCAGGAATCAAAGTCATGCCTCCAACCATAGCTGAGCAATCCTTGTACCATTGGTAAGTAAATCCGTCAACTCCTGCATCAATCGTGTGACCTGTTATAAACAGCGAGTCGGCACATTGTGAATAAGAAACCAAGCTAATGAATGAGGAGAGAATAATAATTGATATTTTTTTCATATTTAGTAATTTTTTGTCGCCTCGAAGATAGGAAAAACGACAGAATTTTTAATTCATATTGTTTAGATAATCAATCACTTTCGTATCTTTCTCTTGTTTTTTTAGTGTTGAAATAATGAATTCCATTTTATTTAACTCCAAGCTAAATTCGCTCATCTCTCTTTCTATTTTAGACTTTTTAGTCGGTTCAGAAACAAGTGATAATTCTGTTTTCAACTCTTCTATCCTATTCAATATCCTATTTTTTCCTGTAATCAAACCTTGGTAGCCCACCATTTTCATCCACCAGGCCGAAGAGTTTTGAATCACTTTTTCATAAACCGGAATAGAAACAGGTATTTCGGTTTCGTCCAGTCTGCTCAAATAGTTTGAGTATTGACTCAACAGGCCATATTGAGCAAATCCATTGGTTGATTCTATTGATTTGACAAAAAATTCATGGTTCGATTTATCTCCATATTCGGCATACAGACTCACAATTATTTCCTTCACAGTGCTGCTTTTCTCCCGCTCTAATTCTTTGGTAAAAGTCAAAGCTTTGTTCGGGTTGTTTTCTGCTAGCCCATCCAGGCATGCTCCAATTACTTGGTAGGATTGGTCTTTCAATCCTTTCTCTAAAAGCACTTCGTGGCCTTTGTCTTCTGCATAAAACTTGGTCAAGCTTTTGTATGCATTTGCTCTCACAGATGAAGAGGAATTGTGAGTGGTTAATTTCAATAAACGAGATTTCAATTTAGCTGGCATCAGGTTATGCATTTCACCCAAAGCACTCATTCCCATATTATTAAATTCGTCAAAATTTAATTCTAACAATCTATAAATTGCCGCAACTGCCTCGGGGTCTTTGGAATTTTTAAGTTCAGCTAAAGCTTCTTTTTTATCCAAGTACTTGGGTGCATGAATCAATTGATACACCCACTGACTATTTGGTTTATCCTCCGTTTTCTGTGACAAAATCACTTTCTCCGCATCGAAATTGACAAGCAAGGGAGATTCAGATGAAAAAACAAAGGTCTGTTTTTTCTGAGTTACAAAAATAGACTCACGTTTTATTCCTTGATTTGTATAAACATCAATTTCAATTGGCAATTGAAAAACAGGAAATTGATTGAAGTTTTGTCCTTGCTCTACCGTGACTGTCACCTCTTTTTTGTCAGAATCATAAGACTGAGAATAATGTAAAGTGGGGTGACCTTTGTCGAAATACCATTGATTGAAAAACCAATTCAAATCTTTGCCCGTAACCTCCTCGAAGGACAGTCTCAGATCATGCGCCTCAGCAGCTTTAAATTTCATTTTGGTTAAAAAATGATTCAAAGAAGTGAAAAAAGCATCGTCACCCAAATAATACCGCAACATATGAAGAATTCGTCCTCCTTTGTTGTAAGAGTGGCCATCAAACATTTCCATTTCATTCTCGTACTCGAAATTCACTAAATCGTGATAACCTCCTTGGGTACTAGAAAGAAAATAGCCTCGAGCTTCTCCAAAAGCGTTCCTATCAGCTTCTTCTCTTCCGTGTTCATATTCGTCCCACAGATATTGGCTATAATTGGCAAAAGACTCATTGATAGTAAGGTTCGACCAAGATTCTGCGGTAACTAAATCACCAAACCAATGATGGAATAATTCATGAGCAATAATTGATTCATTGTCGGAATCCAACAATTCTCTGTCCGTTTGATATAAAAAATCCCCGTGAATGACAGCCGTAGTATTTTCCATGGCACCGGAAACATAGTCTCTCACCACAATTTGGTTGTATTTATCCCAAGGATACGTAACTCCCAATTTTTCTGAAAAGAATTGAATCATTTTAGGTGTTTTTCCAAAAATAGCTTTGGCATAAGGAGTAAATTCTGGTTCTGTGTAGTAATTCACTTCCATTTTTGTTCCATTTGGTCGAGTCCATGAGTCTTTGGTTATTTCAAACTCTCCTACTGCCATCATGAATAAATAGGGTGCATGACGCTGGTCTTGTTTCCAATAATCTGTTCGGGTTCCGTCCTCATTTTTTTTAGATGAAATCATTGTTCCATTTGATAAAGTTTTAAACTTATCATTCACTGTAATCGCCAATTCTTGAGTTGTTTTCTCATTGGGCGAATCAATTGTTGGGAACCAGCATGAGCTAGATTCTGTTTCGCCTTGTGTCCATATTTGCGGCATTTTGTTTGGGTCTTCGCCCAAAGGATTAATGAAATACAATCCTTTTTCATCGGTAATTGCCGCACTTCCAGTTGCCTTTAGTTCATTTGGTTTTGCTGTGTAGTGAATGATAACAGAATATTTTTCTTTTCTGGTGTACGTTCTACCTAAATCAATTACGAGTTTCATCCCATCATAATCGTATTTCATACTATACTCAATATCTGGCATTAATGATTGATTATCAGCTTTTATAAAATTACTTTTTGCCTGTTTCACCGAATGAATATCCATTCCTTTTGCATCCAACACAAGTGTAGATGTATTATAAAAATAGGGAGTAAAAGTTAATTCAGCAGTTCCCAACAAATGTTGTTTTTCCCAATCAAATTTCACCTCTAATTTGGTATGAATCAAATCATTTACTCTTGTGTTACTCGCTTGATAGCGCGTTACTGTAACTTCTTCGTCATCCGATTGAATCGTTAATTCTGGCAACGCCATCACCTCTGCTGGTTCTTCTTGAATAACTTGCTTATTGGTTTTGCAATTGGTTAGTATTGCTAATGTGGCTAGCAGGTAAAGTAGGTTTTTCATATATCTCTTTTTTCAATTTTGTTTTTATTCTCTTTGTAAATTCTCGATTCTTCTAGTCAAGCTTTCCTCGGTTTCTTGGGAAAAGTTTGGATTCTCGGGTTATCCCATCCCAACCTTCCCAAAGGGAAGGAGTATTATCGGGTTAATCTTACCTCGAGAGTTTAGAGTTCCCTCTCATGAGGGAAGGGTTAGGAATGAGAAGTTAACCCCGCCCTTTCCAGCAATGCATCTGGATTTGGTTCTTGTCCTCTAAATCGTTTGTACAAAGTCATTGGGTGTTCGGTTCCTCCTTTACTTAAAATATTAGTCGCAAAACTCATTCCTGTTTCTCTATCAAAAATCCCCTTTTCTTTAAAAAACGCAAAAGCATCTGCATCCAACACCTCAGCCCATTTGTAACTGTAGTATCCCGAACTATAACCGCCATTAAAAATATGAGAAAACGCTACCGACATACAATTTTCAGCAACATCGGGAGTGAAAGCTGTTTGGTCAAAAGTTTTTCTTTCGTGAGATTTTACATCGGTTATTTCCTCTGGATTGTTTCCGTGCCAGCTCATATCTAGCAACCCAAAACTCAACTGACGTAAAGTGGCCAATCCTTCCATAAAATTGGCAGATTCTTTTATTTTCTCTACAAATTCCATTGGAATAGTTTCGCCTGTTTCGTAGTGTTTTGCAAACAAATCCAAACATTCTTTTTCGTAACACCAATTCTCCAATACCTGACTTGGTAATTCCACAAAATCCCAAAAAACGCTGGTACCAGACAAACTTGGATAAGTTGTATTGGCTAACATTCCGTGTAATCCGTGTCCAAATTCATGGAATAAGGTTGTTACCTCATCAAATGTCAAAAGAGAAGGTTTGGTGTCGGTTGGTTTGGTGAAATTACACACATTAGAAATGTGAGGTCTGTCATTTATCCCATTTACAATTTGCTGAGATTTGAAACTTGTCATCCAAGCACCATTTCTTTTGCCGGATCTCGGAAAATAATCTCCGTAAAAAACAGAAATTAACTGATTACTAGAATCATACACTTCATACGTTTCAACATCTGGATGGTATTTATCAATATGTGTTACTTTTTTAAAAGTGAGGCCGAATAATTTATTTGCCACCAAAAAAGCTCCTTCGGTTACGTTCTCCAATTTAAAATAAGGCTTGAGTTGCTCATCATCCAAATTGAATAATTTCTTTTTAAGCTTTTCGGCATAATAGGAAGAATCCCATTTTTGAAAATCTGTAATTCCGTCCAGCTCTTTGGCAAAGTTTGCCAGTACATCAAATTCTTTTTGGGCAAATGGTTTTGCTTTGGAAAGCATCTCATTCAAGAATTCATTTACCTTCTCAGGACTCATTGCCATGCGCTCTTCCAATACAAAATGGGCGTGCGTTTCGTACCCCAATAAATTGGCCCTTTTATGCCTCAGTTTAGCAATTTGAAGGGTAATCTCCTCATTATTAAAATCATTGTTTTCAAAAGCTCTAGCTCCGTAGGCTATCGCCATTTTTTTTCTCAACTCTCTGTTTTCGGCATATTTCATGAATGGGCCGTAACTTGGAAAATGAAGTGTAAAAACCCAACCTTCGGCTCCACTGGCTTTGGCAGTTTGAGCCGCAGCTTCCTTCACTCCTTCTGGTAGTCCTGCCAAATCTGCTTCGGCTTGTATGTGGAGTTCGTAGCCGTTCGTTTCTGCCAAAATATTTTCACCGTAAGTCAATTTGAGTTTCGATAATTTTGTATCAATATTACGCAAGTTAGATTTGTCCTTCTCATTTAAATTGGCCCCATTTCTAGAGAAGCCTTTATATGCATTGTCCAAAAGTGTGTGTTGCTCAGGAGTCAATTCAAGCGATTCTCTTGAATCATACACCGATTTCACTCGTTGAAATAAATCTGGGTTCAAGGTCACATCATTTCCAAACTCTGTAAGGAGTGGCGAAACTTGTTGGGCTATTTCCTGAATTTCGTCATTCGTTTCAGCGGAATTTAGGTTAAAAAACAAACTAGAAACCCTATCCAATTGTTGTCCAGAAAATTCCATTGCCTCAATCGTATTCTCAAAAGTAGGTTCTTCTTGGTTGTTTGCTATTTCCTCTATTTCTTTTCGTGCATTATCTATTAACTGAGTGAAAGCAGGTAAAAAATGTTCATTTTTGACTTTTGAGAATGGTGCTAAATCAAAAGGAATTAAAAGTGGATTCTCTGTGTGTGACATAACTGGTTGTTGATTCTTAATTTGAATTGATAAAAATACTAATTTATCAGGTTAAATCAGGGGATATTCCTTATTCGAAATTAATTCGGGTGAAGTGGCACTTTAAACTCCTCCACACTTTCAGTTAAACGAAACGTAAAAACACCCTAAAAATTAAGAAGGAAACTCTTCTATCAAGATTCCCATTTTACCAGATTGAGAATCTCTCAAGGCTTCCATAATTTCGGTTTGATTATTCATCACAAACGGGCCGTAAGAAGCAACCTTCTCTCCAATTGGTTCACCCGAAAGCAACATAAACCTAGTTGCATCACTTGCCTCAAAATGAATAATTCCCTCTTCACGTTCAAACACAATCATGTCTTTTCCTATTACTTCTTCGCCATTGGCTATTCCCTCGCCATCCAATAAATACAAAATGGTATTGTAAGAGCTAGGAATTGAGATTTCTACAGTGCCATTTTGCTTTACCTCTCCTCGCAACAAGGTTTGTGGCGAATAGGTTGGAGCCGCTCCTTTTATTCCATTTAGTTCACCGGTTATCACCCATATTTTTGATTTCTCCTCTTCGATTAGCGGGGTTTCTTCTTTCGAAATAGGTTTGTAAAAAGCTGGCTTCATTTTAAATTCGCTTGGTGCATTCACCCAAAACTGAATAAACTCAAGCTCTCCTCCATTCTCTACTAAATGTTTTGGAAATCGCTCGCTGTGCGTTATTCCCTGTCCGGCAAACATCCACTGGGTTCCGCCTTCGCTTACGAGCGCATTGTTACCCAATGAGTCTTGATGATTTACTTCTCCTTTGAAGACAAAAGTAACAGGCGAAAAACCCCGATGAGGATGAGGACCTACGCCAGCTTCTTGAACTCTTTGTCCTCCGGGCAATTCATTTTTCCAATGATGAATAAGCAAAAATGGATCTACATAATCCAATCCATCTACCGGAAGTGGTTGGTCCAACAAATGTCCCCCCATATTTACTTTCTGTGCCGGTATTATTGTTTTTACTTTCTTTTTCTTCATCTTCTTATGTGTTTTTTCAAAATTATTAGAAAATTTAACCGCAAACATTCGTGTAGGTTAATATTTTGATGAGAGCGAAATTACCCGATTACTTAAGAAATTTAATCAATAAAATTTCAATAGCTAAAAAAAGTAAAGCCAACAGCACAAACCATTTCCATAGTTTATTGGAAGAATCTAATAGCTCAGCTGAACCACTAGATTTCGCGGATTTTGAAACATCAATCACCGTTACCCAATTTCGAGAAATCTGCTTTTTCAACTCTTGAGTGGTGTAGGCCTCAAAATCACTTTCTTCTTGCTGGTAATTCACTCCAAAAGCGGCTACTATTTTCTCTTCGCTCACCAGTTCATAGTTGCCTGATTCAATTAGTTTACCGTTCAGCAAAACCGCCATTTCACCTCCAAAAGATTCAGTTTCGGGAATAAAATCAATGCTTCCTTGCTGGTTCTTTACTCTCAGGTTGTTAGTGTTAATCCCTTCTTCTCTAATCCTTAACTTATCGGTTTCGGTGGTGATAGATACCACCTGGTTTATTCCGCTAGATTCGGCTATTCTCAGCAATGTGGTAACAAAAAGTGAGTGACTTGTGAAATTTGAAAAGTTAGAACTTAACGGAACTGACAAGGAATAAAACTTTCCTTTTCCAATGAAATTTTCTACTAAAAAATGATTGCCGTTTTCGGTATTTATCAAACTTCGTCTTGCCGATGGACTTCTGAAATCGAAAACGAACTGCTGCGAAAGAATGGGCAAATCCATGTTTTTGGGAGTTTTTTCAAAAACATCTTGAAAAAATGGATTCTCAAAATCCAAGTACGAAACTTGCGTATTGGCTGTATCTTTTCTTGTAATGCGGGCAGAAGATGTGGCTATAAGCAGCTCGTTGTTACTTGCCAAATCTGGGTTGGAATTAGGAATATACAGAATTGTACCGCCTGCTTCGGCATATGCCAATAACTGAGAAATAAAACCCGAGGAATAACGATTTACTTCATTGAGTATAATTAAATCACTGCTGGAAAAGAGGGCGTAGTTTATAGAAGAGGAAAGTGTGTTCGTCACTTTAAAAAAAGCATCGTTGGAGAACAACTGATTCACGCTTCCTTTTTCCGCTTTTAGGTTTTCGGAAGATTCATTGATGACCAAAACTTTTGATTCCTCTTTTAGTAAATATGAAAAATAATACGAGTCATCAAACACTGCTGCAGGATCTGGGTATTCCGAAATCCTTAACTTCCCTTCCACTTTTCCCGGATTTTGAACCTGATAATCCAACGAGACTATTTTCTCCGAATTCATCAGTACATCTGAATTCAAGAGTCCTTTTACTTGCCCATTGAGAGAGAGCTCGAGCTTTACTTGTAAATCATCGTTGGTTGTATTCACAAGTTTCACAAACAGTTGCTCTTTCTTATTCACCATTCTTACAGGAGAATCGAACCAAATAGAATCGATCGATACATTTCCGCTGGTGTTTGACACAACGGGCAAGAACGCCAATTGAATCGAAGAATCCAAGTGCAAATTCGCAAGGTTGGCTGTTGATTTTTGAAAATCAGAGATATAAACAGCGAATTTATTTTGAGAAACGTCTTTTTTCAAAAAATCAACTTGCTTTTGTTCTACTTGACTCAATTTTCTTGACTTCGAACTAATTACAATTTCATCC
Organism: Flavobacteriales bacterium; assembly: GCA_965655625.1. Taxonomy (GTDB): domain Bacteria; phylum Bacteroidota; class Bacteroidia; order Flavobacteriales_D; family CAJJDF01; genus CAJJDF01. The sequence goes on from CBFHHA010000009.1 coordinate 58,136, forward strand.
AATTCATTCAAAAATTCTTCTTTCGTTAAAAACCGTTGATGAATAGGTTTGAACTCATTGGTAATTAACTGAAATTTGTCGCTTTGAGAATAACTTTGAGCTACAAGTCTTGCTTGTTTTTTGGCATTATCCAACAAAGTAAATTCATTCCAGCTATTGTTCATACTGAGGGAATTATCTACGTACACCGACACCCTCTTTTCTCCCACAGCATTATTTTTCCCCGGCTTGTCCCAATAAGGTTGTGCGAAAGCGAATACCAGAGCCACAATAGCCAAGATTCGAGCAAGCAAAATTAAAAGATGCTTGATATTCGACTTTTTGGAAGTCTCTAGTTCCACTTGTTTGAGCAAACTAATATCGGAAAAATGCACTTTCTTGAACTTTCTGAAATTGAACAAGTGTATGATTATTGGCACGGCAATAGCCAAGAGCGCCCATAAAAATTGTGGATAGATAAAGTTCATAGTTCAAATGTAATTAAAAGAAGAAAGAGATTAGAACATAGAACAAAGAAATTAGATGTCAGATATTCGCTCCAATTGAAGAATTTTATTTTTTTGCAAGCAAACATCAAATATTCCTAACTCAAACCAATTTAAATCCTATTTTTACGCATTCAATCTGATAAAATGACAAGAAATCAAGCTTTTGCTCTGCTCCACCTTTGTGTTTTTTGCTGGGGATTCACTGCCATTTTTGGAAAACTTATTTCTTTTGATTCTGTCTCTTTGGTTTGGTGGAGATTGCTCATCGTGGTAGCAAGTTTGTTTGCTTTTATGCTGGTTGCGCGCAAAAGAATAATTCTTTCGACAAAATTATTTTGGCGTATTGCGGGAGTTGGAGCCATTGTGGGAATTCATTGGTTGTGTTTTTTTGGAGGAATTAAAGTCTCCAATATTTCCATCACCATGATTTCTTTTTCTACCGGAACCTTCTTTACCTCCTTGATTGAGCCGCTGGTATACAAACGCAAGGTAAACCCAAATGAAGTAATCATTGGTATATTGATTATGCTCATCATCAGTGTGATTGGGCTGAATGAATTTGAAAATAATCAAAACCCAATTGGCGGAATCGTTTTAGGGTCGCTGGCAGCGCTTACTGCCGCACTTTTTTCTACCTTCAATGGAAAACTCATTCAACAATCCAATGCTTTTACAATTTCATTTATAGAACTTATTTTTGCTTTACTCCTAGTTTCTATGGGTTTATTTACCTTTTTTGAAGTACCCAACAATTTACTTTCCCCGTCTGGCACTGATTTATCCTACCTACTTTTGTTGGGAATTGCTTGCACAGCCTTTCCATTTATTGCGAGCGTAGAAGTAATGAAAAACCTGAGTCCATTTTCTGTTAATTTGGCGGTTAATTTAGAAATCGTGTACGCCATTTTGTTTAGCTATCTCATTTTTGGCGAGAACGAACAAATGACTCCAACATTCTATATCTGTGGAGTAATGATTGGTTTGCTAATTGTATTAAATGAGGTACTAAAAAGAAGGCGAAAAAAGAAGATCAGTATGAAATTAAAAGAGTAATTAATTGCCTCCTTTGTCTTTGTTAAACTAATTTATTCACTAACAAGTACTCAGCAATTTGCACAGCATTGGTTGCGGCTCCTTTTCTTAAGTTATCGGCAACTACCCACATATTCAGCCCATTTTCCACTGAGAAATCTCTTCTAATTCTTCCCACAAACACTTCATTCTTTCCTTCGGTGTATTTTGGCATCGGATACACATTCATTTCGGGGTTGTCTTGCAGCACAACTCCTGGAGTATTGGCAATCATTTTACGTATATTAGAAATCTCAAAAGGCTTTGAAGTTTCTACATTAAGCGATTCTGAATGTCCTCCAACCACAGGAACTCGCACCACCGTAGCCGTTATTCCAATCGCAGTATCATTAAAAATTTTGTGCGTCTCATTCACTAATTTTACCTCCTCAGTGGTATATCCATCCTCCTGGAAATCACCACCATGAGGCAAACAATTCTTGTCTATTGGATAAGGATAAGCCATTTCTCCCTTCAGTTCCAATCGCTCATTTTCCATCTGCTTTACTGCTTTCACTCCCGTACCAGTAATCGATTGATAAGTAGAAATAATAAGTCGCTTAATTCCAAGTTGTTTGTGTATTTCAGAAAGAGCTAACACCATCTGAATTGTAGAACAATTAGGGTTGGCAATAATCTTATCCTCTCTGGTCAATTGCGATGCGTTTATCTCAGGTACAATCAATTTTTTGTCTTCATCCATTCTAAAAGCCGAAGAGTTATCAATTACAGTCGTACCTTTTGCGGCAAAACGAGGAGCAAACTCTAGCGAGCGCTCACCACCTGCAGAAAATATAGCAATTTGCGGAGCTCTCTCGATCGCCTCTTCCATCGAAATGATAGCACGCTTGCTACCTCCAAACTCTAGTTCTTTTCCCAAGGATCTCTCTGAAGCAACCAACATTAATTCCGTAATTGGGAATGAATTCTCAGCCAATACTTTCAAAATTTGTGTTCCCACCATTCCGGTAGCGCCTACAACTGCAATTTTCATATGAAACAGATTTGATTATTATTTCAGCCCATTCTTTCGAATCGGTGGAACAAAAATATTATATTTAATGAAGAAACTAATTCTATTATGGGGTATTCTTTCACTTTTTTCTGTTTTTTCTGTTTGTATCTTTCCGCTTATCCTCAGTTTTTGGATAACTTTTCGGATGGAAATTTCTCGTCAGCACCCTCTTGGATTGGAAATACCTCAGATTTTACCGTGACTTCAGGTGAGCTTCAACTTAACGCTCCTGCTATTTCTGCTTACAAATATTTAAGCACAAATTCACAAGCCATAAATAATGCAACCTGGGAATTTAGGGTTCGAATGACTTTCGGTACATCTTCCTCCAATTTTGCGAAGGTGTATTTGACCTCCAACACCCCTAACCTTTCTGGGGCAGTGAACGGTTACTACATTCTGCTTGGCGGCTCAGACGATGAAGTGTCTTTGTTCAGTCAAACAGGTACTAGCTCTTCAAAAATTATTGATGGAAGAGATGGTGTAATTGGGGGATCTACAGTAGATGTGAACGTGAGAGTTACTAGAACCTCCACAGGATTTTGGGAGGTTTTTACAGATACTTCCTCGCTGTTTTTGTCCGAAGGAACTGCGACAGACATAACTCATCCACAGAGTTTGTTTTTTGGAGTGGGATGCAATTACACTTCTACCAGATCTACACACTTCTATTTTGATGACTTTATGGTTACTGGAACAACAGCAATCGACACAACAAAACCAATTCTAGACAGCATAAAAATAGTATCTAATACTCAAATTGAATTGGTTTTCTCTGAACCTATTGAACCAACCACGGGACAATTAGTAGCAAACTACTCTGTAAATAACGGACTTGGTAATCCTATTACTGCTATCCAAAACCCAAGTAATTTCAATAAAATAACACTCGGTTTCTCCTCCCCTTTTTCGCTTAACGCAACTAACGTAATCACTGTGAATAATGTAACGGATATTGCAGGAAACTCAATCAATTCTACTAACCAAAATTTTATTTATTTTATTCCCGCACTTGCCAATTATAGAAATGTGGTGATCAATGAAATTTTTGCAGACCCTTCTCCCAGTGTGGGGCTGCCTGATGGCGAATTTGTAGAAATTTTCAACCCAACTAATGAGTATTACAACCTGCAGAATTGGCAACTTACCGATGGCTCTTTCGCAGCAACATTCCCCAATTTCATTTTGGCACCCAATTCTTATCTTATTTTAATTTCTAATTCTTCCCTACCTGATTTTTCGAGTTACCCCAATACTCTAGGAATTTCCTCTTTTCCTGGACTGAACAATTCTGGCGAAACACTTACTTTACTCAACCAGAGTGGTTCCGTGATAGATGTAGTAGAGTACAGTGACCACATGTATCAAAATGAGTTAAAACAGGATGGTGGATTTTCTCTATAACAGCTTAATCCGCTTGCAAACTGTTTCGATGAATCTAATTGGAAAGCATCCAACAACGTTTCGGGAGGAACACCCGGAGTTATAAATTCAGTTTGGGACACCACAAAAGATACACAAACTCCCATCATTATTTCTTGTATTGCAACCTCAAATAACAGGTTACTACTGCAATTTGACAAATCAATTGACACAACTATTTTTTTAAGAAACGTAGTTCTTTCTGGAGGCATTTCAGTCATTACTCTTTCTGCCCATAACGTATTCAATACGGAACTAGAATTAGTTATTTCTCCCTCTTTGGACACCGGAAAAGTATATAGTTTGTCTATTGACTCCCTCCAAGATTGTGAGGGGAATTTAGCGGAAATTGAAACCGAATTTGTCTTAGCTCATGCCAATAGGTCTGGATCTGTATTAATTAATGAAGTGTTGTTCAATCCTTATTCTGGAGAAGAAGATTTTGTCGAGCTTTACAATAATTCAAACTTGTATATAGATTTAAAAAATTGGCAACTAGGAAATGAGGACAACGGAATTGTTGGAAATATAAAATATATCCCCTCGCATTATATTTTGAAACCAAGAGAATACGTGGTGATTACAAAAGATTATTCGTTCGTGTTGAACAGATATTCCACATATTCTTCAAGAAATTTTATAGAAATAGAGAATTTACCAAGTTATCCGAATGACGAAGGAACAGTGTATCTTTTGTTGCCCTCGAACGATGAATCTGATAAATTCACCTATTCCGAAAAATTTCATTTCGCCTTGCTGAGAGACAAGGAAGGAGTTTCGTTAGAGCGAGTCAATTTTGATGACCCAACTCAAAGTCTATCAAACTGGCACTCTGCGGCAGAGGAAGCCGGATTTGCCACTCCAGGTAAGAAAAACTCGCAATATACTCCCAGTACTATCACCGAAAATATTTTGTCTATTTCTCCCGAAATTTTTTCACCCGACAACGATGGGTTTGAGGATATTCTTACCCTGAACTACAACATGCCTAAAATTGGTTTTGTGGGAAACATCACTATTTATGATGCGCAAGGTAGAAAAACCAGAGTTATAATTCAAAATCACCTATTGGCCAAATCTGGACGTTTTACTTGGGACGGAATTACAGAGAAAAATAGTAAGGCAAGAATAGGACGCTACATTATACTTTTCGAATATTTCGACTTAGAAGGCAATGTACACACAGAAAAAACAACCTGTGTGGTAGGTCATAAATTTTGATTTTTATCTAGTCAAACTATCAGTGTAAGAATATTTTTATTACCAACAAATATCAATTCATTTCTTTTAAAAAACGTTCTTATCAGCAATTGTATCATCTCAGTAAATTAACATGGCCGAATATCTCTTTAGGACCATCCAAAGTATAATTTATTACTATCCGATATACATACGTATCGTTTTTACATAATTCTCCCTTTTTATTTGTTCCATCCCACCCATATTTATAATCATTTGATTCAAATATAATCTCACCCCATCTATTAAAAATCAATAATTCATATTCTTCAGGTGTTGTTAAAACAGGAAGGAAAATTTCATTTCGTCCATCTCCATTTGGTGTAAATACATTAGGAACAAAGAGGTCTGACTTTACAAATACTATCCCAACGACAGAATCTTTGCAACCTAAATGATTCATCACGGTTAAAGAAGGATAGAAATATCCATCTTCTGAATAATTATGGTTTATCACTGAAAAAGGAGAAATAATTCGACCATCACCCGAATAAAAAGTTGAAGATGTGTAATTTTTCGAATTATCGGTAAAAAATACTTCAGAATCATATCCTGGCACAACTATTTTTAAAGGTGAAAAACTGGCAATAGGACTTGGTAATACAGTTATAAAAGAGGGAATTGTTAGGGTGTCTGCACAATTATTATCAGAAGCAATTAACCGAATCGTATAAACGCCAGGCGAATTATACACATGATTCGGAGATTTTTGAGTTGAAGTATTTCCATCGCCAAAATCCCATTGAAAATTGAAAGACGGATCTGTAGAACTTGAGAACTGTACGGGGATTTCATCTCCAAAGCACACCGTATCTACATTGGTTGTAAAAATTGGATTAATCTCTTTATAGACTCGGAAGGTTGCATCAAAAGTAGTGTCACAACCAAAATCTCGGTATCTCAAAACGACATTCTTGAGTCCTGATTGAAAATAAGAAATCCCCGTTTCTGAAATTGATGTAGAAGTTTGTTTTGAAGAGTTTGAACCAAAATCCCAATCTATGCGAGTAGTAGAAAAGTGATTCCCTGCCGCTGTGAAATCGAATGAGTTGTTTTTAAAACATTGGTTATCAGGCACATAGAAAAAAGGCGATAAGACTGGGTTGATTGTTAGTGGTTGGAAAGTAGAATCTGCACAATTCCCTTCTCCCTTTGTTATGAGTGTTACACGGTACACTCCTGGATTTAAATACGTGTAGAATGGTGATGTGAAATTGGATGTGTCATTTTGGATGGGAATCACTCCAAAATCCCAATGATAGGTGGTCGCATTGATACTACCACTAAGAAATTCGGCTTCGTTACTTGAACACTCAGTTTTTATTGTATCTATGATTGAAGTGATTTCTTTGTACACCCTGATTGTATCTGAATAAGTTGTGTCACAGCCAAATTCTCTATAACGAATTGACACTGTTTTAAGTCCACTTGCTGAGTAGGTCACTCCTTGCTGAACAGTATCCATTGAGCTAGTTGGTAAAGCATTATTACCAAAACTCCAATTTATTTGGGTAGTTGGGGTGAAATTTCCTTTTGCACTGAAATCAAAAGAATTATTTTTGAAGCATTGATTTAGGGGGGTATCAAAAAATGGTCTCAAAATTGGATATACCCTGAGATCAATGTAGGAGGTATCGGAACAAATCGCGGAGTAGGGATCTACAATTAATCGAACTCTGTATACTCCAGTATCAGGGTAAGTATAGGTGGGAGAAAATAAAACCGAGGTATCAGACAAAGTCGTTAAATCGCCAAAATCCCAAAGATAAGTTGTGCCATTTACACTCACATTAGTAAAGTTGACTGTATAACTATTGCAAACCACCCCTGGATTAAAAATAGACGATACCGCTTTGATGCAATTCAAAATATTAAACTGAAAATCTCTTCTTGTAACACTCAATAATACTCCATTTCTATATTCTTTAACCGCTATACCAACCACAAATTGACCCAATCCAGTGGGCCTTCCAGTTAATAATCCAGTAGCACTATTTATACTTAATTGTGGGGATGAGGTTACTTGATTTGAATTAGAAAAAGTGGTTCCCCAATTCACGGGAATAAAAGGAGGAGGTAAAGGATTAGGAGCGGGGTTTGTGGAGGTTCCGCCAGAATATGGAGTAAAAAATTCATAAACTAAAGAGTCTCCATCTAAATCTGTGGCTGAATGATCAAACGAAATAGGATCATTAACACACAACAAAACAGGCGGAAAATTCTTAAATGACGGACTACTGTTACAACTAGTATCGTTAGGTGGAATAAAAGAATGATAGGTATTTCCAGTTCCTCCTGGATTAATAATATTGACAATCGTAGGATTTCTGCAACATCTTTGGTAGACAATATCGTACCCTGTCAAAGAAGGAAGCAGAGTAACGGTATCTACATAAATTGCTTCTTGAATACACAAATTAGGGGGTACTAACAAACAACTCGAAACCGTGTTTATAGGGACAAGAGTAAATCCAGGTAGCGGCACATTCAGCTGGAATACCAGAGAAGTACTTCCGCCATTAAAAATTCCAATCTTTGCGATGGGATCAAACGGGGCACCGGTTCCATTACAATCTCGATAAATTTTCAACTTTATTTCGTAAGAATTATTACCTAAACATCTGTAATTCATCTCACCACCTACCAAATGAGCAGATTTTAAATTGAAAATTGCACCAAAAATTAAAAGGCCTAAAAGAATCTTTCGGAACGACTGAGATAAGTTATCAACTAAAGGATGCATAAGTAGATTTTCTTCAACCCTTTAAAGTAAGAAAAATAATCAAGACATGCAGTCTCCTACTTATTTGTTCATGTAAAAAGCCCTTTTTATTGATTTAACAGCAGATATATGACTGTTTAAAACTGCTTATTTTGTTACGATTACTAAATATTTACTTACACTCCAAAATTTATCAGGATTCACAATTTTGATCTTTTCAATGGATTCGTTTTTTATTAACTCATAGGAACCAAGGGGATGAGTCGTTATTATATCCGCTTTACTCACACCAAGAGTAATCTCTTTAACTTCTCTGATATTAATTTCAGTGAAATATTTTTTATTAAAATCATCTCTTAATTTTTTGGTTTTTCCCAAACCAATCACTCCACCCTTCGAAGTAATAACATTGTTTTCTTTCAATTCAGATTTAGAACCGTAAGCAAAATACGCTGTATGTAATTCTATATCTTGTTCTTCAATGGTTTCGTTCTTGTTTGCGATTACGGCCAGATTATTTTCATAAGCTGCCATCAGCTCGTCAAAAGCTACCCCCATATCGCTCAACTCACCTTTCATTCCCAAAATTTTCACTTCTCTCTCCTCCGCTTGTTTTGTCAGGTTTCTTATCACTTCTTCCAATCCGTTCAATTGTCCGTTCGAATTTTTTAGTTTCGAATTCATCGAGGCTATTTTTCTTTTGTTTTCGGCAAGTAATGCTCCTAATTGTTGTAAATCAGATTTTATATGTTCTGCCGATTGTTGAATTCCTTCGCCAGACTGAGGAATAAGTACCGTATTTTCTTTGTCTCGTATGGAGTTTAGGTTGTTTTGAATATCCATGATAAACTGAGAATATTCAGTTAACAGTGCCTCCTTCTCGTCTAGTTGTTCCGTTTCCATTTTTAATTCCGCATTTTCTTGTTTTAAAAATTCCAATTGCGAAGTTAATTCTGCTTCGTTTCCAACGCAGGAACTTACTAGTGAAAGGACGAAAATTGATACAAATAATTTTTTCATTAAATAATAATTTAACCGTGATATATTTTACTGACTTAGCTACAATGAAACGCCAACAAAGCCAACTTAGTATCACCTATTTTTGTTTCTGAAGAGGATTCGAGTTTAGCTCTTTGTACTCTTCTCTTTTTCTGTAAATATCGAGTGCAAGGTATAATGCATTTCTGAACGAAGATTCGGAAGCTTCGTTTTTCCCCGCAATATCAAATCCCGTTCCGTGATCAGGGGAGGTTCTCACAATGGGTAACCCAGCTGTGTAGTTCACTCCGTTTCCAAAAGATAAACTTTTGAAAGGCACAAGCCCCTGATCATGATACATGGCAAGAATTCCATCGTAATGCGTGTAAACAGAACTTCCAAAAAAGCCATCAGCCGAATAGGGACCAAAGGCCATTAATCCTTTTCCTTTGGCTTCTCCAATTGCTGGGATAATTATTTCTTTTTCCTCGTCTCCAATTACTCCATTGTCGCCCGCATGCGGATTCAAACCTAACACAGCAATTTTTGGTCGGGTAATTCCAAAATCTTTGACCAAACTTTCGTTTAGTTGAGACAGCGATTCCACTATCTTTTCTTTTGATAAGTTTTTAGCAACATCTTTCAATGGTATGTGTCCCGAAACCACCGCTACTCTCAATTTATCTGCTACCATTAACATTAAGGCATTGTCAACATTCGATAATTTTGCTAAAAACTCCGTGTGACCTGGAAAATTAAAATCCGTACTTTGGACATTGTGTTTGTTAATTGGTGCAGTAACTAATACATCTATTTTAGAGCCTGCCAAGTCATCTGTAGCCGCTTTCAATGACTTAATTGCAAATTCACCACCCTCCGGAGTTTCTTTTCCTATGTTCAAAATAGGGTCTTTGTCCCAGCACTTTTTTATGTACAACGTTTTTGATTTTAGCTCCATCCCATCCTCAAGATTTGTGTGAGTCATTGCAGCTAAATCCAGTGACTTTCGATGAGCTGAAAGTAAACTTGCCGAACCATAAATTACAGGAGTTACAAAATCCAGGATTCGGTTGTCAGAAAAAGTCTTGAGAATGATTTCTGGACCAATTCCATTAATATCTCCAATCGATATCCCTACTCTTACAGGCTTTTTATTTGATGTTTGTGACATAATTGTGGTTAAATTCTTTTTTTTGCAATTATAAACGAGAGGTTTATTAATTTTGTACTCTCAAAGGTAAAATTTTTTTGCCCAAAAGAAATAAATAA
>CBFHHA010000010.1:0-61079 GCA_965655625.1 Flavobacteriales bacterium
GTTAGTTGAGGAATTAATTCCTGATACTTTTCCTCTTTAGAGGTTTTGGTTAAGGTTAAATCTTCTGCCATGGTTTAGGTTAAAAAAGTTTCGTAATTCTGTTGAGTTATTACTCCAAATTCAGCGCCTGGATAATTCCCCGAAAAAGTTTTGGGGAATTTTGCTTTCGGTTTTTCATTCCATTTAAACTCAAAAGCGGCAAGTTTTCCATCAGTTTCTTCAATTAAATCAATTTCTTGCTGTTGGGTAGTTCTCCAAAAGTAAAAATTAGTTCTAATTTTTCCATATTCCGCTTTTTTAATACGGTCGGCAATGAGGTAGTTTTCCCACAATGCACCAATATCCGTTCGGGAGTGAACCGGATTAAAATTTCCAATAATCGAATTTCTTATTCCTGTGTCGTAAAAGTATATTTTCTTACTCTTTTTCAGCTCATTCCTCACATTTCGACTAAATGATGGAAGCGTAAAAACGACAAAAGTGTGTTCTAATAAATCGATGTATTTTTCTACCGTTCCCTTGTCTGCCCCCACAAGTTGCGACAATTCGTTATAAGAAACTTCGTTTCCAATCTGCAAAGCCAATGCCTTCAATAATTTAGCGAGTAACTTAGGTCTTTTGATTGTTTCAATCAATAGTAAATCTTTGTATAAATAACTGTCAGAAATCAAGTTGAGTAATTCTTCGCTTTCATTGGGATTTTGAACTATTTCTGGGTAAGATCCATAAATTAATCGCTGCTCTAATTGTCTTTTTTCTTCCAGCAATCCATGATTATTCACCAATTCCTGAAAAGAAAATGGATAAAGCGTGTATTCAAATTTCCGGCCTGTGAGCGGTTCTTTGGCAGAATTAGCAATATCAAGAGAAGAAGAGCCAGTGGCAATTACTAGAATTTCGGGATAATTATCGGTGATTAATTTCAGCGTTATTCCAATGTTTTGGATTCGCTGAGCCTCGTCAATGACTACCAACTCGTTGTTGCCTATGTAATTCTTTAGCTGAGAAGAAGAAATTGAGCCAAGCAATTCTCGTATATCGGGTTCGTCTCCATTTAGGTACAAAACTTTTTTATGGTTAATCTTAGTTAGGTTTTTCACCAACGTAGTTTTTCCCACTTGGCGAGCGCCAAATAACAATATAGCTTTTCCTTTAAAAAGCCGAATCCTGATTATATCTTCTATCTTTCGGGGTATCATCCACTCCAAATATATAATAATTAGTGATTGTAATCGAAAAAAAACATAATAATATGCGATTTAAATCTCTAATTATTATGACGTAGAGTGATTAAAATGAGCAGTTTTCAATGGTTTTAGAGCTTTTTCTTCAATTTGGGCTCAAATTAATCTGTCGTTTGAAATCCAAAAGCATCCATTATTTTATAAAAAATAGCGGTATTGTCATAAATTCCTGAAAATACTTCTGCTCCTTTTCCATAAGCAAAAACGGGAATCATGGAAGCGCTGTGATGTTTAGTTGAGAATCCTCCGGTCATTTCGGAGCCGTCCAATTTTCCGTCAATAATCGCGTAACCTCCTGTTTCATGATCTGCCGTTATAATCACAAGTGTTTCCTCGTTCTTTTCGGCAAAATCAAGAGCGATTTTCACAGATTTATTGAAATCCAGCATTTCGTTTATGATGTATTCTGAATCGTTGTTATGACCTCCCCAGTCTATTTGCGAACCCTCTACCATCAGAAAGAATCCGTTGGTGTCTTTTTCTAATACGTCTATTGCCTTTTGTGTACCCAAAGGAAGTATTGGTCCTCTGCTAGGAGCTTCGTCCCCTTCAGTAAAAACCAGTTTCCCTGGTTGAGTTGGCGCATACAAATACACCATCTTGAACACTTCTTTTGTGTCGAACCCTGAAGTTAAAGTATCTAGAACGGTGTAACCTTTCTTGGATAATTCTTCCAGCAAATTTCTACCGTCTTTTCTGTTTTCAAAATACTTTTTACCGCCACCAATCAACACCTCAACTCCGCTATTTACGAATTGTGCGGAGATAGGTTCGTTTGCGTTGTATCTTCTCGGATAATGCGCATAAAAGCAGGCCGGTGTGGCGTGAGTTACCGTACTCGAAACCACTAGGCCGGTAGATTTTTTATTTTCTTCTGCATACTCAATGAATGTCTTGTAGTTGGCAGAATCTTCCATCGATTGAGAAACCATTCCATTTCTGGTTTTTTTTCCGGTAGCAAAAGCTGTTGCTCCAGCAGATGAATCTGTGATCAATTCCTTTTTGGAGTTTGTTTTGATCAAGCCAATTGATTTGCACCGTTCTAGTTCAAGCTGGTTGCCATTTCTGTACATTCCAGCAGTGATTTGCGAAATTCCCATTCCGTCTCCAATTAGCAGAATAATGTTTTTTGGTCCAGAATTGGTGCTTTCTTGTGAACTTTCATGGGTTGTTGGCTCATCAGAAATGTTTTCTTTACAAGAAAACAGCACAATTAGAAAGATGAATAGAAGGTATATGGGTTGTTTCATATTGGTTGTTTTCGATTTATCAAAGATAAAAAAACGGAATGGGTTTAATTGAAAATCATTTCTAAAACAGGCAAAGATTTTAATTCACGCATTTCGGTATGGTAGCGATAATAGGTTATAATTAACTGCAACCCTCTTTTTCTTGAAGTGTTTGAAAGGTGAAATTTTTCATTTTTATCGAATGCTGCTTTGCAAATTGTGAGAAACAACAAGGTTTCTTCTTGATCAAAAAAATGAGCATGAGCAGGAGAAGAAAAAGTACATTCACCTTCTGAATAATCGTAGTAGGTTCCTTCTCCGTTTGTATCTGGCTCAAAACCAAGATAAGAGGTTAGTTGTATCAAAAAAACAAGATGAAAGTTGGAATCAAACTTCTCGTCCTCCAATTCAATAATTTTGGATTCCAAGAAGGTGAATTTTTCGGGATTTGGTTCCTCTTCTTGAATGACTTGGTTTAATATTTCATTGATAAAAATTAGAACGTTCGACTTATAAATATTTTGGTAAATGTCTCTTAACGGTGTTGCTAATTCATATTCCTTTAAAGAATATACCGTTTTTTTTGGCTGCTGAAAACCCGTTAAATTCACGATTGAGAGAGGCAGATATTTATTCTTCATTTGTTTGCTCGTCCTTCCAAAGTATGAGCGGATTCCGTACTCGGAGGTAAATATTTTCAGCATAAACCCTCCTCCCGTTAGCTTAATTTTACGAAGTAATATACCTTTTGATTTATGATACATTTAAGTTGAATTGGATGGACAAAGGTGAGTGTTTTAACTATCAGACAAAGATATTCTTTTTCTTAGTTTGATACTTTACTTTGGTTTTTCTAATCCCAATTACTCAAAGGTATTATATTTGTGCTTTAGTTAAACTAATTGTAATTTTTTTTGGTAAAAATAGCCGACATAGAGTTAGGAGATTTCCCTTTGTTACTTGCGCCTATGGAGGACGTAAGTGACCCGCCATTTCGTGCTTTGTGTAAACAACACGGTGCTGATTTGATGTACACAGAGTTCATTTCCTCAGAGGGATTAATTCGAGATGCAGCGAAGAGCGTAAAGAAGTTAGATATTTTTGAATATGAGCGGCCTGTCGGGATTCAAATATTTGGTTCGAATATCGAGTCGATGAGAAAGGCCACAGAAGTAACTCAAGGGGCTAATCCAGACATCATTGATATTAACTACGGATGCCCAGTAAAAAAGGTAGCTGGCAAAGGAGCTGGCGCTGGAATTTTGCAAGACGTTCCCAAAATGGTGGAGATGACAAAGGAAATAGTAAACTCTACTCATTTGCCCGTGACAGTAAAAACAAGACTTGGCTGGGATGACAACTCCAAGTACATTGTAGAGGTAGCCGAAAGATTGCAAGATGTTGGAATTAAGGCAATTTCGATTCACGGAAGAACACGGAAACAAATGTATAAAGGCGAAGCAGATTGGTCGTTAATTGCGGAAGTAAAGAACAATCCCAGAATGACCATTCCCGTTTTTGGAAACGGAGATATTAATTCACCCCAAAAAGCAGTAGAGTACAAAAATCGATTTGGAGTTGATGGCGTTATGATAGGGCGATCAAGTATCGGTAACCCTTGGTTTTTTAATCAAGTAAAACATTTTATTAAAACAGGTAAGGAACTACCGCTACCTACTATCAACGAGCGAGTGGATGTGGTGAAAAAGCATCTTGAGATGTCCTTGGAATGGAAAGGAGAGCACGAAGGAATTGTAGAGATGAGAAGACACTATGCAAATTATTTCAAAGGGATAAGAGATTTCAAGCCATTGAGAATGAAGCTAGTAACAACAATGGAGGTTCAAGAATTGTTCGATACGTTGGAGGAGATAAAAAGCTTCAATTTTACTTACGAGGTATAGTTTTTTAACCGTTTGTACTTTTGTTTTGTTTCCCAAAAAGTAATTCGAGCTATTATCCAGCCGTATTTACCATCAAGAAACCCTCTGTTCCACAAATATCCGGAAATAAACCGTGAGATTGGGCTGAAAATAATTTTTAGCCAATTCGATTTTTTTCCTGCTTCATGGTAAGCTTTTGCCGCGATTTCAGAAAATTTTTCGGCTTGTACCCAATGTTCTTCTACCGTGTAATAGCTATAGTGTAGTAAATCACCTTGGAGATGTTCGCCTTTTTTTCCCGATTTCAGTAAGTACGTGTCATGAGGATTTTTGCCTCCCCATTTTCCTTTGGTAGAGTCCCAAAGTCTTAATTTAACATCAGGATACCAATGTCCATGTTTAATCCATTTGCCACAGTAATTCGTCATTCTGTTAACAGAATATCCTTCTCCTATCCAGTTATCTTTCACTTTCTGGATAGATTCTTCAAGTTCGCTTGATATAGCTTCATCTGCATCGAGCGATAAAACATGCTTGTGCTCTGCTTGCGTGATTGCCCAGTTTTTTTGCTGAATATGTCCTTCAAAGGCGTGCTCCAAAAACTTCACTTTGTGTTTCAAACAAATTTCTTTTGTCTTGTCGGTCGAAAAAGAGTCAACCACAACAATTTCATCAGCTACATTTTGTAAGGAAAGAATACACCTTTCGATGTTTTTTTCTTCATTAAAAGTGATAATTACAGCGCTTAGTTTGATTTTCATAAAAGTGAATGTCTCGAGAGCAAAGATAAAAAAAAGAGCCTTATTCTCTTTTTAAGAATAAGGCTCTCTTCAAATAATAGGATTGAACGATTATTTTTTCACTAATGATTTTGTGATGACTCCTGATTGAGACTCTAGTCTTATGAAATAAACACCTGCATCAAGATTTGCCACATTCATTTGATATAGAGCTGCTGTTCCGTTGAATGATTCTTGTGCGGAATACACTATTCTTCCTGTTGCATCAATTACAGAAATTCTCATTCTTTCGCTTGTTGCATTATCAGCTAATATTCTTACACTTACTAAATCATTTGTAGGATTAGGGAAAACAGAAACATTCAATGAAGTTTCAATTTCTTTTACTGAAACCATTGGTTCTGCCAAGTTAGTGTCAATTGATAGGTATACAATATCATTGATCACGGCTGGATCTAAATCTCCAGAGATTGAATGTCCTGGACTAAAATCTCTTTGGTATATAATGTGGATGTTGCTATCTACATGCTTAGCCATTGAAGGATAAACAGCTTCGTAAATTGCAAAACTAAAATCTGGTGTATAATCTTCAGGATTTGACCAAGTCGCACCCCCATCAGTTGAATTCATCACATATAAATGTCTGTAAGTTTGAACGCCATCCGAATGTGTTTCGGCCATTGCAGCATAAACCAAATATAACGTGTTATTTGAAGACACTCCACAACTTGGCATACTTGACATACCTACCTGGTAAGAAGGAAAAGAACCTCCAGAAGGAACAACTTCTAAAGCTCCTGAACCATCTAAATCCAGAGCGCCAGTAATAACCTGAATCGAATCTGCACCAAAACCCTCATTCCAATATGCCAAACCATTTGTGCCAGGGAAATAGGAAGTTCCGTCATCGGTTGTATCTGCATCCAAAACTCTGGTTTGCCCGTAAAAGACATGTACAATATTATTATTGTCGATCATCATCGAACCAGAACCATCACAACTTATAATGGTATCGCTCACACCATCCCCTGTAATGTCCGAACCGTCATCTATTGCATATTTATTAATGGGAAAATCAGAGACAATTGTACTTGTCCATGAATCGCCATTGTTGGTTGATTTGTAAACCAACACATCTCCCCAAGAATTATACACAGCCATGGCAACCGTGTTTCCGTTCGCGTCAATTGAATAAGCATCTGCAGATACGTAAGTAAATACGCTTGAATCCAAATCTGGCAGAATTGAATCTTGAATATCCCATGTAACTCCTAAATTTTGCGATCTGTAGTAAACTAACGCGTTCGTTAAACCTCTGTATGGAATAGCAGGAGTAGCTGAGCTTCGAACAATAGCTATAACGTGAACCGTACTGTCGTTGGCTCCTCCAATAACTGCTCTTGGCCATAATACATCGTATCCAGTTGGAATGGTCGTAGGAATGATCGTTTCTTTCCAGATTCCAGTTCCTTTGGTGGAACGCTGATTCATTGTAAGGCCGCCAGTACCAGAATGAGATATGATTACTTCATTGTTTAAATTTGCGCTTGATGCTAAGGCAGGCCATCCATTTCTCGTAGTCTCCACTTTAGAAGTAGGAAATGCACCCCAAGCTGTTCCGTTGAAATAGTTGTAACCTGCCCCTCTGTTTGTATATGGGCTAACACCGTTGTCCATTGTCCAAACCGCGGAAATAGTTCCGTCCGAATGATTTACGATTCTTCTTTGGCTTGTGCCATTTGTTTGAAGATCGTAAACCGTTGTTCCAATTGTTGTTTCAGCTAGAGATCTTGCTGCTGAAGAAGGGGCAATAGGT
Organism: Flavobacteriales bacterium; assembly: GCA_965655625.1. Classification (GTDB taxonomy): domain Bacteria; phylum Bacteroidota; class Bacteroidia; order Flavobacteriales_D; family CAJJDF01; genus CAJJDF01. The sequence continues at coordinate 6,913 of CBFHHA010000010.1, forward strand.
CCATGTATTAATTCGGAACCATCCGCTGCTTTTTCCTTTTTTACAGCAAAATCATTTGAAGCTTTTTCTATTATTTTTGACGTTGTTTGTGCTCCGACAGACCATGCCAATCCTAAAGATAGTAGCGAAAGTAAAGTTTTTTTCATGAGTGTATTATTTTACGTTTATAGTTTTACTAAATTATGGAAAAATTATGAAAGATTTATGTAAATGTTAAATTAATGTGTTATATTTGAAATTAAATTTAATACTAAAAATATACTTATGAAAAAAATTTACTTAGCTCTTGCAGGAATGATTCTTTCTGCAACAATGATGGCTCAGGCACCAGTAAACCAATCGGTTTTTAAAGAGGCTCCAGCTCATCACACAGTTAGAGACTTAAAAGCCCCTCACAACTTTTCAAACAGATATACAATTGATAAAGTGAAATTTAACTTTATTGATTTAAGTTCAAATTATTATTCTTCAACTCCGGATTACGACTATTATTACACGTTTCCAGACTCAACTCCTTTTGCTGATTATGGAGGAACTTTAGGAAGTGTTTTTAACCATTCATATGGACAAGTTTATGATTTAACTTCACCGGTGATGAATCAAAATACATTGGGTTACCCAACAATTTTTGACGCATCTATGTCTACAACAATTGATTCAATCGCTACTTACGGTGTGTGGGCTCAAGATAGATCGAACTCTGTAGATACCTTGATATTTAGAGTTGTAAGATCTGCAACTAGTGTGAACCTAGATAGGGTTTTCTTCTTTACTGGAACTTCTACAGATTATCCATCAAGTAATGATACTACAAGGTTTGCAATGTTGAACACAGATACAAATACTTGGATTGCACCAGGTGTTGTTGCTGAATACAAAGTTGTGTTAAGACCACAAGATACTTTAGCAAACGGATTACAATATGCAAAAACAGCAGCAGGAATTACTGTTGATAGATTGTTTGCAGTAACGATTGACTTCAAACCAGGAAATACTTTTACGCCTTACGTGGATACAATGGGATATGGTGTAGGTGGATGGACACAAGTAACTGCTGAATTGAACGGAGATGGAACATTTAGTAACTACGTACCAGGAGATTATACTGCTTCAAACACTGTAACTTCCTCAGTAAGACACGGTTTGTCAGCAGGATGGGCAGGAAGATATATTCCTTATTTGGCTTACGGAGCGGGAATTTATGAGTCAATTGATATTGATTTAACTCTTTCGCAGACTAACTCTATTTCTGTAAAAGAAAACAAAAGCGAAGCAAAATTGTTCCAAAATTACCCGAACCCAGCAAATGGATTCACAACAGTAAGATATTCTTTGGAGAACAACGCAGAAATTACTTTTGAAGTAATGGACATTACAGGAAAAAAGGTAATTTCTACTTTCGAAGGAAATAGAAATGCGGGAACGCATACCATTGAAGTGAATTCAAATGAATTGAACGCTGGAATGTATTTTTATTCTATCGTTGTAAACGGAAAAAGAATTACAAAAAAGATGACTATTACGAAATAAGCAAACGGTCTGTTTGTTAACTTAAAGCTCCAATTATTTGATTGGAGCTTTTTTTATGAACTAAATTTTGCATTTTGAAAACAACTTTACTTTAGTTGTTCCCTAATTTATTGTAAGTATAGTTTTGGGTTAGCTCTGGAAATAGCGTCTAAGCACACTTTTGAGAAAGTAGGTGCACATCAAACTGTTCATTTGCTGAGAATAATGTCAATCGGAAATACAACGCTCATTTCCCAATGGATTAATGTTATATCTAGCTATAGAAACACTATGAGGACAACTTAAAAGGAATGAAATGTAGAGCAAAAAAAAGCCTCAGTATTACTGAAGCTTTGTTGTGGGCAATGAGGGATTCGAACCCCCGACCCCCTCGGTGTAAACGAGGTGCTCTGAACCAACTGAGCTAATTGCCCTCTTTCAAATTGGTTTGCAAATATAGAGATATTTTTATTTTGTAAACAAATATCTTGACTAAAAAGATTAATAAAGTTTTGGTTTAGCATATTGTTGAGATTTAAGCGACTATAAATCAATGCTTTGAATAGGTAAAAAAAACCTTTGATTAATGCGGTTTTATTGCAAAAAACTCGGCTGAGTTGACTATCTTTGTGAAAAATGTAAAAGAATGTCTCGAAAAAAGATAAAATCAGCCCTAATCTCAGTTTTTTATAAAGATGGGTTGGAGCCGATTGTTAAAAAGTTAACTGAACAAGGAGTAACTATCTACTCTACTGGAGGAACTCAGAATTTTATTGAAGAATTAGGAATAAATGTCGTTCCTGTGGAAGAGCTTACTTCTTACCCTTCCATTTTAGGGGGAAGAGTTAAAACATTACATCCGAAGGTATTTGGAGGAATTTTGACCAGAAGAGCAAACGAAAGTGACCAAAAAGAGATCGCAGAATACGAAATTCCAGAATTGGATTTGGTAATAGTGGATTTGTATCCATTTGAGGAAACTGTGAAATCAGGAGCAAGTGAAGAGGATATCATTGAAAAAATTGACATTGGAGGTATTTCGTTAATTCGAGCAGCTGCAAAAAATTACAAAGACGTTACGATCGTCTCATCTGTCAGTCAGTATGAAAAATTATTGGACTTAATTTCAGAAAATGACGGAGCTCTTTCTTTGGAAGAAAGAAGAGAGTTTGCAAAAGATTCTTTTGATGTTTCATCCAATTACGATTCTCATATTTTTAATTATTTCGATGACAACAACCAGTCATCATTCAAACAAAGTTTACAGGAAAAATCGGTTTTGAGGTATGGAGAAAATCCCCATCAAAAAGGAAGTTTTTATGGAGATTTAACTGGTTTTTTTGATAAACTACACGGGAAAGAATTGTCTTACAATAATTTACTAGATGTAGATGCAGCGGTTAACTTAATATTAGAGTTCAAAGATTCTAAACCTACTTTTGCTATTCTTAAGCATAACAACGCTTGTGGCTTGGCTTCAAGAGATACGATTTCACAAGCCTACATAGATGCATTAGCTGGAGATCCAGTATCGGCATTTGGCGGAGTGTTGATTTCAAACACAGAAATTGATAAAGAAACAGCAGAGAAAATTCATACTTTGTTTTGTGAGGTGGTGATTGCGCCTTCTTACTCGGCTGAAGCTCTTGAAACCTTAACAGGAAAGAAGAATCGAATCCTATTGGTTCAAAAACAATTTTCCTTACCCAGTAATCAATTCAGAACGATATTAAACGGAGTATTGGTTCAGGACAAAGATTTTATTTCAGACTCTAAAAATGAGTTTAAAACAGTGACGAATACTTCTCCTTCGGAGTCTCAAATGACAGACTTAGAGTTTGCGGGAAAGATTTGCAAACACACAAAATCAAATACGATTGTTCTAGCAAAGAATGGTCAATTATTGGCCAGCGGTACAGGTCAGACCTCAAGAGTGGATGCTCTAAACCAAGCCATTCATAAGGCAAAGTCGTTTGGTTTTGATTTACAACATGCTGTCATGGCTTCAGACGCCTTTTTCCCTTTCCCTGATTGCGTAGAAATTGCTGGAAATGAAGGAATAAATGCAGTTGTTCAGCCAGGAGGCTCAATAAAAGATGACTTGTCAATTGAGTACTGTAACGCCAACAAAATATCAATGGTATTTACAGGTACCAGACACTTTAAACACTAAGAATATAATGGGACTATTTAGTTTTTTTCAACAAGAGATTGCCATTGATTTAGGTACAGCAAACACAATTATTATCCAAAATGGAAAAATAGTAGTTGACGAACCTTCCATTGTGGCCATGGATATAAAAACCGATAAAATTATTGCGATTGGAAAACGTGCGCAACAAATGCATGGAAAAACGCATGAAAACATCCGAACAATTCGTCCTTTGAAAGATGGAGTAATCGCAGATTACAAGGCCACTGAGGAGATGATAAAGGGGATGATAAAGATGACTCAGGAAAAGAAAAATGTATTTTCTTCTTTGTCAAAAATAAGAATGATGATTTGTATTCCATCGGGAATTACTGAAGTTGAGAAAAGAGCGGTAAGTGATTCTGCTCAACATGCTGGAGCGAGAGAGGTATACCTTATTCACGAACCAATGGCGGCTGCTATTGGAATCGGTATTGATGTTCAAGAACCAATGGGAAACATGATTATTGACATCGGGGGTGGTACATCAGAAATTGCTGTCATTGCTTTAGGGGGTATTGTGTGCGATAAATCTATTCGAGTTGCAGGAGATGATTTTACTGCAGACATCGAAGATTACATGAGAAGACAACACAATATTTTGATTGGAGAAAGAACTGCCGAAATGATTAAAATTGAGGTCGGAGCAGCAACCATGGATTTAGATGATCCACCAGAAGATTATGCGGTTAGAGGAAGAGATTTGATGACGGGAATACCCAAAGAAATTACCATTTCATACAAGGAGATAGCTCAATCTTTGGATAAATCGATTACTAAAATTGAAGAAGCGATATTGTCGGCTCTCGAGATGACCCCTCCAGAACTCTCAGCAGATATCTATAAAACTGGAATTTATTTAGCTGGCGGAGGGTCTCTTTTAAGAGGTTTAGATAAGCGATTTTCTTTAAGAACACAGTTGCCAATTCATATTGCTGACGAGCCATTGAGGTCGGTGGTGAGAGGTACTGGTATTGCCTTGGATAACATCGACAGATTTCAATTCTTAATGAAAGGAATATAAGCACCTAGTAATTTTAAACAGGCCAGTACGATATGAAAAACTTACTTTTATTTTTTAATAAAATTAGATTCCTGCTGTTTTTCATTGTGCTCCAAATGTTTGTTTTTTTTCTAGTTCAACGGAATTCAAGTTTCCAACAAGCACAAATTTTAAATTCTAGTGCGAGTGTTTCCGGTTGGTTATTTCAACAAAAAAACGCTGTATTTCAATACTTCAATTTAAGGAAAGAAAATGAAGCACTTTCGGAACAGAACGCTCAACTAAAACAAGAAGCTTTTTTTAATTACAGTATAGTATCCAAGGACTTAATTCAAATAGATAAACAATATTATTCTCAACAATATTTATTTCAGCCAGCTGTCGTAATTCAAAATTCAACCAGTAGAGAAAAGAATATTCTGACTTTAGACGTAGGAACTACCAAGCAAACTCAGCCCGAAATGGGAGTTGTCAATGCGAATGGCATCGTTGGATTTGTGCGTAATGTATCCGATCATTACTCTTCCGTTATGAGTTTAATGAATGTAGAATTCAAGATTCCGGTAAAGCCATTGAATGATAGTTGTGTTGGAACTTTGCAATGGCTTCCAACCGATAAGATAAATGAAATGACCGTGAAAGGAATTCCATCATACTTTTCCATCAATAAAGGGGATACGATTATCACCCAGGGCGGTTCGGGAATTTTTCCACAAGGAGAAATAGTTGGCGTTGTAACCAAAAAAACCCCAGAACCAGGCAGTAAAAATCAGGTGGTAAAAATTAAAACTGCCGTAGACTTTTACGCCATTCATCACGTATTCGTAGTAACAAATTTATACAAAACAGAATTAGATTCTGTGATTCAATCTTTCGGACAACAATGAACAGTATACTAGCAAATAGTCTCCGCTTTATTGGACTAGTTCTTATTCAAGTATTTGTGATAAATCAAATTGATTTAGGCTTTTTGAACTCCTATATTTCGCTTTCTGTCTATGTTTCTTTCTTATTGACTTTTTCCACCAAATTACCCAAGTATATTACCATGCTTGTCGCTCTGGGTTTAGGGTTATGTATTGATATGTTTTTAAATACAGAAGGTATTCATGCTTCATCTTGCTTATTCTTGGCATTGGTTCGCCCCTTGTTGCTCAGAAGAATACAAACCACAAATCCGCTTGAAAACGTTCAAGAACTAACCGTTTATACCGAGGATATTCAAAAGTATGCATTATATTGTGTCATGCTTCTTGGGGCTTTTTTCTTTTGGCTATTTTTGTTAGAAGAATTTTCTATTTTGGCTTTGCCACTTATCCTATTAAAAACCATTTTGAGTACTATTTTTACTACACTTCTAATCATTGTGGGGCAATATTTATTGTACCGAAAACCAAAAAATTAACTGTATTATGATTGACATTAAATTACTTTCAGAAATTTGCGAAACACCGGGAGCTCCGGGATTTGAAGATAGAATTAGAAAAGTTGTATTGAAAGAAATTGAATCTTTGGTAGACGAGTTCTCTGTTGATAATTTGGGAAATGTAACGGCCATTAAAAAAGGAAAAGACAGCTCCAAGAAAGTCATGTTGGGTGCTCATATGGATGAGATAGGCTTTATTGTGACTCACATTGATGAGAATGGATTCGTACGGTTTCATACATTAGGTGGGTTTGACCCAAAAACTTTGACAGCACAAAGAGTAATTGTACACGGAAAAAAAGATTTAATGGGAGTAATGGGTTCTAAGCCGATTCATGTAATGACAGCCGAAGAAAGAACAAAAATGCCCAAGACTACCGATTATTTCATCGACATGGGAATGAGCAAAGAAGAGGTAGAGAAGTACATCGAGGTGGGAAATCCAATAACAAGAGAACGAGGTTTGATCGAGATGGGGGATTGTGTTAATTGCAAGTCGATAGATAATCGAGTTTCAGTTTTTATTTTGATTGAAGTATTGAAACAATTGCAAGAGGTTCCGTACGATGTATATGCCGTATTTACTGTACAAGAAGAAGTTGGTCTCAGAGGAGCCAATGTTTCAGCGCTAAACATCAAGCCAGATTTTGGTTTTGGAATTGATACCACCATTGCATTTGATGTGCCAGGAGCTTCGGCCCACGAAAAAGTAACTGAACTAGGAAAAGGAACGGCTATAAAAATAATGGATTCGCAAACTATTTGTGACCACCGAATGGTCAGCTTTATGAAGAAAACAGCTGATAAACATTCGATTACTTGGCAACCAGAAATATTGCCGGCTGGTGGAACTGATACCGCTGGAATCCAAAGAATGACTCCTGGAGGTTCCATTGCAGGAGCAGTTTCCATTCCTACTCGTCACATTCATCAGTCGATAGAAATGGCAAACAAAAAAGACATTAAAGGAAGTATTGATTTACTTGTTGCCTGTTTATCTGAATTGGATCAACACAATTGGAGTTTTTAGGTTCATGAAGAAAATAGAGTATGGAATAGAGAAAATAGAGAATAAGTAAAGCAGTCATTCTGAACTTGACTCAGAATCTATTGGCTAACTTATTACCTACTTTTATTTTAGGAGTTTTAATGTATTCCCTCCTCGATTTTGATTATAGTTCATTCAAAATTTTAATCTCCTCAAGGTTTGTAATCCCCCAATTCTCTTGTTCTTCCTTACTCCATAAGTCTGGAAAGAAAATTCTTTTTTGGTATTTGGGATGCATGTATTTGTGCCAATCACTACCGCCTGTTGCAGCAGCTTCACCCAAGTATTTGGCAGCAGCGTGGTAATGGTTCATCACCCATTTTATATTTACGGTGTAATCATAGTGCCTCATGGCATTTACCAGTGTCACATCTTTCCTGAATTCTTCGGGTAGTTGCTTGAACTTAGTCCATAGATTTACCGTGTTGTAGTCCTTCATGAAATCAATAAGCTCTCGTTTATATTTTTTTTCAAAATTGACTAACAAGGCGTTCTTTTTCCCAGTTTTAAAATCTTTACCGGCAGCCTGCCAATACATGTGCTCAAAAGCATGTTCATACGGTGTTTCTCGATCTATAGAAGCTCTGAATCTTAGGTCAATTAAATTGATTAACTCGGTTGAAGCAATTTCAATTTGGCGGTATTGCGCACTTTGAAATCCGCTTGCAGGAGTTAGGGTATCCCTAAACTTCATATATTGTTCAAGCTCCATACCATCGCCCATTACCGTGAATGAATTGGCCAACACATCGAAATATCGACTTATTCGCCCCAGATGCATCGTAAATTTTTCGGGCTGTATATTCTCTTCTTCTGCGATTTGTTTTATCTCCCACAAAATCATTTTGAACAACAACTCATTTACTTGATGGTACATGATAAAGACCATTTCATCTTTGAGCTGAGTTCGCTGTATTTGAAGGCTCAACAATGCATCTACATTAGCAAAATCCCAATAAGTCATGGGTTCGGCATGAAGTAGTCCTGATAGATGAACATCCGGGTTTTGCCCCATAGCTTCATATTTTTCGTCTATTGCCTTTAATAATTCTTCTCTTTTCATAATACTTTTTTTCCCATCCTATCCTTCCCCGAAGGAAGGGAATATTCTCGTTTAATATTCCTTAGTAAAGGTAAATAATTGTGCCCTTCCCCGAGGGAAGGGCAAGGGATGGGATTTTACAATGTCCCTCTCTTTGCTTGCTCTCTTTCAATGGATTCAAACAAGGCTTTGAAATTTCCAGCTCCAAATCCTCTTGCACCCATTCTTTGGATTATTTCAAAAAACAAAGTGGGTCTATCCTCAATCGGCTTGGTAAATATTTGTAATAAATAGCCTTCCTCATCGGCATCAATCATGATTCCCAATCCTTTAAGAGTTTCTATGTCTTCTCTCAATTCGTGAGAATGCTCCTCTAACCTCCCTGGTACGGCACGGTAATACTCTTCTGGTGGAGTAGAGAGAAACTCGATTCCTCTTGCTCGCAGTTTGCTCACAGTAGAAATAATGTCATCTGTAGCTACCGCGATATGCTGTACTCCTGGCCCTTCATAATAGTCCAAATATTCTTCTATTTGCGACCTTTTTTTGCCTTCAGCTGGCTCGTTTATTGGAAATTTGATTCTTCCGTTTCCGTTACTCATTACCTTGCTCATCAAGGCAGAATATTCGGTGTGAATTTGTTTGTCGTCAAAAGATAAGAAGTTGACAAACCCCATCACATCTTCGTACCATTTTACCCAAGTATTCATTTCATTCCACCCAACATTTCCAACCATGTGGTCAATGAACTTAAGCCCGGTTGGTTCAGGATTGTAATCTGATTCCCACTTTTCGTAACCTGGCAGAAACTGTCCGTTGTAGTTTTTTCTTTCTACAAACATGTGTACTGTTTCTCCATAGGTATAAATCCCAGCTCTTACCACTTCTCCATGTTCGTCCTTTTCAACTGTAGGCTCCATAAAGGATTTAGCTCCCCTTTTGGTAGTTTCTTCCCATGATTTTTGAGCATCGTCTACCCAAAGAGCTACGAATTTTACACCATCTCCATGTTTGGCTAGGTGATCATTCATCCAGCTACTTGAATTTAGAGGGGTAGTTAATACAATGCGAATTTTGTCTTGTTTTACTACATAAGAAGCATAGTCTTTACAACCTGTTTCAAGTCCTTTGTAGGCATGGGATTGAAATCCAAAAGCAGTTTTGTAAAAGTGGGCTGCCTGCTTGGCATTTCCCACAATAAATTCTACGTAATCTGTTCCCAAAAGAGGCAAGAAATCTTGCGCTCCTTCAAATATTTTTTCTAGACCGTATTCAACGTTTTTAATGTCTTCTTTCATAATGTTTTAATTAGCAAATTAGCTAATTTGAGAATTAGCCAATTATTAAGTATTTCAATTGTTAATGTCAATGGCTAATTGGCTTATTACCTCATTAGCTAATAATTTTAATGTTCCAACCAACTTTTATAATAGTCCCCGTCTTCCAATTTCACAGCCTCTTCAGTTACCATTAAAGGTTTAAAAGTATCTACCATCACTGCGAGTTCTTCTGTTTCGGTTTTTCCTATGCTGCGCTCCATAGCACCAGGGTGAGGTCCGTGAGGAATTCCAGCCGGGTGAAGTGTAATTTGTCCTTTTTCAATGTTGTTTCTGCTCATAAAATCGCCATCTACATAGTACAACACTTCGTCAGAATCTATATTGCTATGATTGTAAGGTGCAGGAACTGATTTTGGGTGGTAATCATATAGTCTGGGTACAAATGAACAGATTACAAACGTATCTGTTTCGAATGTTTGATGAATAGGAGGTGGTAAATGCACTCTTCCCGTTATTGGTTCAAAATCGTGAATAGAAAATTTGTAAGGAAAATTGTAACCATCCCAGCCTACAACACTAAATGGGTGAGCGGCATAATTGTATTCGTGAATCATTTCTTGCTTTTTCACTTTTACCAAAAAGTCTCCTTGTTCGTTAAAAGTTTCAAGTTCGGAAGGGCCATGTAAATCACGTTCGCAAAATGGCGAATGTTCCAAGTGTTGTCCAAACCAATTTCTGTATCGTTTTGGGGTATAAATTGGGCTTTTTGATTCTACAATAAACAATCTGTTATCTTCCGAGTCAAAGTTTATTTGGTAAATCATTCCTCTGGGAATTAACAAGTAGTCACCGTATTCAAAATCAATATTGCCCATCATAGTTCTTAGCTTCCCAGAACCTTCATGGATAAAAATAACCTCGTCACTGTCCGTGTTTTTATAAAAATAATCGGTGAGTGATTTTTTAGGCGAAGCCAAAATAATTTGACAGTCAGAGTTCATCAACACACACTTTCTACTTTCCAGAAAATCATTGATTGGGGGGACTTTAAACCCTTTGAGTGCCAATGATTTCATATTTTTTTCCACTGCAATTTTCGGAGCAACCGAATATGATTTTACCACCTCTTTTACCTGAGTGGGTCGTTGGGTATGGTACAAAAGCGATGACATTCCGTCAAAACCAATGGTTCCGAAAAGTTCTTCGTAATAAAAACTACCGTCAGGCTTTTTGAAAACGGTGTGTCGTTTTGGTGGGATATTTCCCAGTGTGTGGTATCTTGGCATACTTTAAATGTAATAAATTATTAGGAGTTATAAATGAAAATTGGGCGCAAACTGCCCTTGTTACTCTGGATTTTTGATAATCACAGAGAGCTTTAACGAAAAGATATTTTCCCAGCTTTTTTCCATTTAAAAATATTCAGATTAAAAAGTGATGAAGCTACTTTTTTAATTTGTTTCTAAAATTAAGAAAAATTTGTGAAATGCCTTACCTGATAGATGTCAGTTTTATTGAATCATTTCATCTAAGGGGAGAGCGGCTTCAGGGCAGGTTTTCTCCATTCCAGCCATAACTTGCGCTTGATTTAGACCTTCAAATTCCGGCCTAGCATTTACCTCATCAGAACATTCCATTACTTCTATTATGTTATTCTTTTTTTTATCGTAGCTCTTTAAGCATTCGCATCGGGCTTCTATTGCTTGTTCAAGTATAGGTTTTTCTTCTTGGCATTGGATAATGGTGCACAAAAGAGTTAGGGGAATAATTAATCTTTTCATTAAGGTTGCGGTTTTCAATAAAAATAGGAGAGATTATGGAATCACCATTGTGTAACGTCCAATAGAATTTATTTTTTAGAATTGAAATATACTGATAATAATCCGTAATTTTGCCACATGGAAAACAATCACACGAACATAAGCGAATTGGGCGAATTTGGATTTATCAATAGACTGACTGAAAAAATTAAGTTAACAGATAAAGATGTGCTAAAAGGAATAGGAGATGATGCGGCTGTGGTAGATTTTGGAAACAAAAAAACAGTCATCACCACGGATACTTTAACGGAGGGTGTTCACTTTGATGTTTCTTACACTCCCCTTAAGCACTTGGGGTACAAGGCAGTGGTTGTTAATGTTTCGGATATTGTAGCTATGAATGCGCAACCCAAGGCAATTACCGTAGCCTTGAGTTTTTCTAGTCGTTATCCTGTCGAGGCGATTGACGAATTGTACGAAGGTATTTTATTGGCCGCTAATCTATACGGAGTAGAAGTGATAGGTGGAGATACCACCTCTTCGCTTTCTGGACTGATTATCAATATCACTGCAATGGGAGTAGCAGATGAAAAAGAATTGGTGTACAGAAATGGAGCAAAAGAGAATGATTTGTTAATTGTTTCGGGAGATTTGGGAAGTGCCTACGTGGGACTACAATTATTGGAAAGAGAAAAGCAGGTATTTAAAGCCAATGACAAAATCCAACCCGATTTGGAAGGAAATGATTACGTATTGGAAAGAATCTTGAAGCCAGAGGCGAGGTTAGATATTTTGGAATTACTAAAAAAAATGGATGTTCAGCCAACCAGTATGATTGATATTTCTGATGGATTGGCCTCTGAGATTTTTCATATTGCTACTCAAAGTGAAGTGGGATGTAGCATTTATGAAGATAAATTACCGATTGACCCTCAAACTGTCCTGACTGCTCAAGATTTTGATATGTCACCTACCATTGTTGCATTAAATGGAGGAGAAGATTACGAATTGTTATTTACGATCAAGCAAAGTGATTTTGAAAAAGTAAAAGGAAATCCGCATTTGAGTATTATTGGTCACATGACTGATAAGAACTCAGGAGTCAACTTAATTACTCGGGATGGTTCTTCGCAACCATTAACGGCTCAGGGTTGGGATGCTTTTTTGAAGAAAGAAATGGAAGACGAATTGAAAGGAAAAGGAGAAGAAGAGTGAATTCCCTTCCCTTGGGAAGGTCAGGATGGGATTTTCATCTGTCATTCCCGACCCCGATCGGGAATCTTAACGCAGAATGTTTTGTGTTTCGATAGGCAATATTTCAATGAATAAGTTTCCGATCCCGAATGGTCGGGACGGAATGACAAGCCAAAGAATTTGGGTAATAGTTATTCCATCAACCTAATAATCTTCTCATAATCTTTCTCCAAAATTTTTCCATTGTACCATTCTTTCTCGATGGTAGAATTGTATTTTTCATAAAAATTAATAGCCGGTTCGTTCCAGTCGAGTACTTGCCATTTTGCTAGGCTAGCGCCAAGATGTTGAGCTTCTTCCAAAAAAACTTTAAATAAGAGTTTTCCTATTCCCTTTCCTCTTAACTCTTCTTTCACTACAAAATCTTCTAAGTACAACATTTTTCCTTTCCAAGTAGAATAAGCCATATAATAAAAGGCAATACCCACGATGACGTTTTCTTGCTCTGCAAGAATAATATCAAATACTTTGTTCTCAAAATCAGTTTCATAATCCGCTAAAGTAACGGTTACTTCTTGGGGTGCTTTTTCGTAAAGTGCCAGTTCATTTACTAAATCCAGCACAGCTTGTAAATCTCGCTTTGTGGCTTTTCGTAGGGTTGTTTTCATAATTTTAAAGTTAATCAAAATAAGTCACCCTTCGAGACATTTTATCCCGAAGTGTCGGGATAAAACCCTCAGGGTTCAGGTTCATTGAAATCTGGGTGACGAGGTTTTTAAAATAAAAACTCAGTTCGGTAATAAAAATTTGCGGGCTGAGGGTTTCGAACTTGTTCGAAATGTCTCGAAGCCCAACTTGAGAAATTCAACCTTACCGCAACAATTCCTTCGCTACAATAAGGTCAATAGGAGAAGTGATTTTTATGTTTTCTGGGTTTCCTTTTACGGGATGAATGTCATGGCCACTGGCTTCATAGACAGAGGCGTCATCTGTAAATTTATGAGAGAAATCTTTGCAATAAGATTCTTTTATTAGCTGAGCATTAAAATACTGTGGGGTTTGAACTTGCTTCACAAGACTCCTGTCTAACATTTCGTTTCTATGTTCGGTTATGTACCTCAGGCTGTTCACAGAGTCTTCAACTGGAATCGCAGAAAAGTGTGTTTGAGTTTCTTGGAAACATCGAGTAATGGTTCCCAATGACACCAAAGGTCTTACCGAATCGTGAATGCCTACAATTGCATTTCGTGGCACTAAATCTAACGCGTTTTTAACTGAAAAAAATCGTTCATTTCCTCCCTTTACCGTCTTGTGATTGAAGTTGAAATTGTACAGTTGAATTAGTTCTTTCCAATACTCAATATAGTCAGGATGGAGTGAAATGATAAATTGAATGGAGCTATCTGCCTCCAAAAACTTTTCTATGGTATGAAAAATAATTGGTTTATCATTGATTTTCATGAACTGCTTGGGCAAAGGAGAATTCATTCTTTTGCCAACTCCACCAGCCACAATTATTACATAATGATTTGATTCCATTTTTTTTGTTTAGACCTAAAGATAACAAAAGTACCTCATACCATGAAAATAGGAGTCTCAAATTCTTTTGCGAACAATAGAGCATAAAAAAATCCCACCGGAAGGGCAGGATTTAAATTTAATTTCTCTTTGCGAGTATATTTTTGAAAAAAGATTAGATGATTAACATCGCATCTCCGTATGAGAAGAATTTGTATTTTTCTTTCACTGCTTCTTCATAAGCTCTCATCACAAAATCGTAACCACCAAAGGCACAAACCATCATCAAGAGCGTAGAATAGGGAGTATGAAAGTTGGTAATCAATCGATTTGGAATGCTGAATTCGTATGGAGGGAAAATAAACTTATTAGTCCATCCATCAAAAGGTTTCAAAAGATTTTCTGAAGAAACTGAAGATTCAATTGTTCTTACCGAGGTAGTCCCAATTGCACACACATTTTTCTTGTTTTTTATTCCTTTGTTAATGATGTCTGCATTCCTTTGACTCACGTAGGCTCTTTCTGATCCCATTTTGTGTTTTGTCAAATCTTCCACCTCTACCGGTTGAAACGTTCCTAATCCTACATGAAGAGTAACTTCTGCAAAATTCACTCCTTTTATCTCTAGTCTTTTTAGCAAGTTTTTACTAAAGTGAAGTCCAGCTGTTGGAGCAGCAACCGATCCTTCATGCCGTGCATAAATGGTTTGGTATCTTTCTTCGTCTTCTGGTTCTACCTCTCTTTTTATATATTTAGGTAGTGGTGTTTTTCCTAGCTGTCTTACTTTATCCTGAAATTCTTCGTATGTCCCGTCAAATAAAAATCTTAATGTCCTTCCTCTCGAGGTCGTGTTGTCTATTACTTCGGCAACCAACTCTTCATCTTCTCCAAAGTACAACTTATTACCTATTCTTATTTTTCTTGCTGGATCTACCAAAACATCCCAAAGTAGACTGTCTTTGTTCAGTTCTCTCAAAAGAAATACTTCAATTTCAGCACCCGTTTTTTCCTTGTTCCCAATCATTCGGGCAGGAAATACTTTTGTATTGTTCATGATGAGTACATCTTCATCATCAAAGTATTCAATCAGGTCTTTGAATTGCCTGTGTTCAATGGTTTGCTTTTCTCTGTTTAGCACCATTAACCTTGCTTCGTCTCTGTTTTCGGCTGGGTACTCTGCCAATAACTCTTCCGGTAATTCGAATCCAAATTTTGATAATTTCATAGGTAGTTTTTATTTCAGAATACAAAAATACGATTTTGCTACCTTTTTTCCTAACAATTAGGAGTGCTTCAAAAGAAGGACAAAAGATTAGTCTAATGGAATAAATTCCGAATCGAAAATCCATTGCTGAACCTCTTCAATCGTGTGCGCATCATTCACATCGTACTCTCCAATTTTTGTTCTACGTAGTTCTGTTAAGTGTGCTCCATTGTTCAGTTTTACTCCAAAATCGTAGGCAATAGAGCGGATGTATGTTCCTTTGCTGCAAGCAATTCTTACTTTTACTTCTGGCAGTTTGATTTCCAACACTTCCATTTCGTAGATGGAAATTTTATTTGGCTTTACTTTTACCTCTTCACCTGCACGTGCGAGGTTATAGGCTCTTTTTCCGTCAATTTTTTTTGCCGAAAAAATAGGAGGTAACTGATCTTGTTCTCCTATAAACGATGCTGCGCAGGTCATAATATCGTTCTCAGTGATTTTCGAAATCTCAAAGGTTTTGTCAACTTCCGTTTCTAGATCGTAGGATGGAGTTGTGGCTCCTAATTTTATGGTGGCAGTGTATTCTTTTGGCAAATTTTGAAAAGAAGAAATAGTTTTGGTTTTCTTGCCCGAACACATGATTAATAAGCCTGTTGCCAAGGGGTCCAAAGTACCAGCGTGGCCAATTTTGTACCGTTTTTTTTTGGTTTGTTGAATAAATACTCGTTTTATTCTATTTACTGCCCCAAATGAGGTTATTTTGAGTGGTTTGTCGATCAATATGACTTCTCCATCATGAAAGTTTACTGAATGGTTCATGCGGTGTGTTACAGAATTGAATAAAGTATTGCGGCTATTCCTATTACAAAACAATAGATGGAAAACGAAGTTAGTTTTGAGTTTTTTACAAGTTTAATCATCCATTGGCAAGCAAAAAGCCCGGTAAAAAAGGCAAAAATAAATCCTACTACGTAAGTCAAAGATTCTGATGAATTTACAACTGACTCACCACTGGTAAGGTCTAATAAGTCTTTAGCAATCTTTCCAAAAATAAGTGGAACTACCATCAAAAAGGAGAATCGAGCTGCCTTTTCTCTATCAATTCCTAATAAAACAGAAGTAGAGATGGTGGCTCCTGATCTTGAAATTCCAGGAAGAATGGCAATCATTTGCGAAATTCCTATGATGAAGGAATTGACCAAGCTCACCTCTTTATTAGTTGTTTTGGCTTTGTCGGCAACAAACAAAAGCGCTCCGGTGACTAAGAGCATAAAACCTACTAGCATTATTTTACCTGCAAAAAATGACTCGATGAAATCATCGTACATCAATCCAATCAATGCGGCTGGAATCATCGACAACACAATTTTTAATGAAAATTGAAATTGGGGATTGTTTTTAAATTGAAAGAGTCCTTTTATTATTTCAACAATATCTTTTCTAAAAATAACACAAGTACTAAGTGCCGTGGCAAAGTGAAGGACAACCGTCATGGTCATACTTTCTTGTATTTCTTTATTGAAAATAGCTTTTACAAGTTCAATGTGACCACTGCTGCTCACCGGTAAAAATTCGGTTAGCCCTTGAACTATACCAAGGATAATTGCTTCTATTAAACCCATAAAGATGAACTGTGATTGGGTTTATTTTTTTGTAGGAGTGTCAATGTCTTCGGCAGTAGTTTCTGGTTTGAAATTTTTTATTATGCCAAAAAGCACAATTACGTAACCAGCGATTACAATAAAAGGTGCAAGTGTTAATCTTCTGAAATTAAAAATTTCATCGCTATAATCACTTGGATCTTCCGGATTTCCACCCGACATAATGATGTAACCCAATACAAATACTAAGATTCCTGCAAGAATCATGAAGTAATTTTTTTTCGTAAAATAAATATTTTCGTTTTCCATAAGGTGTTATTGTTTGTAGAGTTTGTCTTGACTCAATTTTAAGTACTTGTTCATCGAAAAATATGTAGAGCCAAAGCTAACTAAAATTCCAATAGCGATAATGATACCAAATATGATAAGGTTGGAATTGATATTCTCAGCATTGAATACTAATTCCCCAATAATCGAGTTGTAATTTTCCAATACTAAGCTCAGAAGTATATAGAGGATAATGGCTAATAAAGCTGATGTAATCCCTTGAATAATAGAATTAAGTAAAAATGGTTTTTTGATGAAACTATGTTTTGCTCCTACAAACTGCATCGTTCTGATTAGAAATCGCTTTGAAAAAATGGCAAGCCTAATGGTGTTATTAATTAGGATGACTGCAATAATAAGTAATATACTGCTGAGTCCTAACGCATACCAAAGACCGTTATAAAATGTATCATTTATTGTTTGAAATTGAGCCTTGCTGTATGAAATTTCGCTTACAAAGTCTTCATACTTTTCAAGTATATTTTGTTCAAATAGCTGAACACTATCCAATTGAGCATACTCTTTTTTTAAGGTAAGATTAATGCTGTTGTACAAGGGATTTCCTCCCAAGAATTCATCAAGAAATTCTTCACCCATTCCTTCAATCATGAATTCTACGGCTTTTTCCTTAGGTATGTAGGTAGTGGAGTTCACCCTGTGATCGAGGCTTATTTCTTTCTCAATCTGCTGCATTTTAGCCATTTTTGCATTTTCTCGGAAAAAAACATCCACCTCTATTTTTTCTTTTTGCTCCCCGTATATTTTATCTATTCGCAAAATTGCCATACCGAAGATAAGCAGCAAAAAAAGAATAAACCCCATGCTTATGGTCACATAAAACGAGGTTGTTTTGTATCTATTTCTTTGTGGCTTGGACATATACAAATGTAGAAAATATCCAAAGTCTTCAGCAAAATTGTCTTTCTTTTTTTCTATTATTAAGAACAATTAACACCAGATTTCACCAAGAATGAGAGAGTTACTCGCCAAAAAAGCATCGCGTGCCAACAGTTATCAGGTTGTCGCTCACGTGGCAAACGATACTGACAAGTACCATGAATTGGTGGAGATTGTAAAAGAAAATTCAAAACCCTACAGTGAAAAGGCAGCTTGGGCGATAAATCACTGTTTTGAGAATGGCACTGGTTTTTTTGATGATTATTTCGAAGATTTTGCCCAAATACTTGCAGATTCTTGTTACTCCGATTCAATAAAAAGAAATGTTGTCAGGATTTTTCAGTTTAAGGAAATTCCTATAAATCTTCAAGGCTCAGTGATCAATTCTTGTTTTCATCTATTACAAAAGAAAGAAACGGCAATCGCTGTGAAGGCATTTTCTATGGGCGTTTTAGAGAACATGGTGAAGCTTTACCCGGAACTCAAAAATGAATTGGTGGTATCTATTAAAGATATATTGCCAACCGCCTCTGCTGGAATAAAAAATAGAGGGCACCGGATTTTGAACAGGTTGAATTCCAATTGATACTTTTTAACAGAATCTCTCCTATTAATTATTATTTTCAGACCTTTGTGGTTCAAAATAGGTAAACCATGTCAAAGGAAAAAACTTCACAAATAAATATAACGGTAAAAACAGATGAACACAACGTTCCAGAAGCGATGAATTGGACTGCGACCGATGCCCATATTTCTGACAAGGAATGCAAAGCAATGATTTTATCGGTGTGGGATAAAGAAGATAAGGCGGCACTTCGTATGGATTTGTGGACTAAAGAAATGATGGTCGATGAAATGAAGATGTTTTTTTACCAAACTTTGGTCACTATGGCGGACAATTTTCAAAAAGCCACTGGAGAAGACGCAATTGTGGAGGATTTAAGAGATTACTGCGCACATTTTGCTGACAAAATGAAGTTGGACCAGATGCGATAATCTGAATTTCCAAATAGTTTTTTACCTTTATTCTTAGTGAATAAAGTGACAAACATACTTAATAAACCTCATTTAATTTTGGCTTTTATTTCCCTGCTTGGGATTTATCAGTTGGCTTTTCAATTCAATTATTCTCAACCCAATTCCATTGCTGGTGACGGAGTGGGGTATTACCAATATTTACCGAACACTTTTCTGAATCAAAACCTAGATTCGCAAATTCCTGATGCTAGATTTATTCAAGAGATAGAGGGAAAGGGAGTGAATAAATACTACGTTGGAACGGCTGTTTCAACCCTTCCATTTTTTGGTTTGGGTCATTTGATTGCGAAAGTTTCTGTCGAAAAAACGGACGGTTTTTCTTGGCCTTATCATTGGGCAATTTCTTTTGCGGGACTTTTGTTTTTATTGGGAGGTTTACTTTTTCTTATCCGATTTTTGGGTTTATTTGGTTTTTCCCGCACAATCCTTTCATTCACTCTTTTGTTACTTGTTTTTGGCACCAATTTGTTTGCTTATGCATACTTAATGCCTTCTATGTCGCATGTACATTCTTTCTTTTGGATAACGGGTTTTTTATTTTTTTCCAAGAACTACCTTGAATATGACAGGAATAATCAACTGTTTTGGGCTATGTTTTTTCTTGGATTTGTGATTTTGGTGCGTCCAATCAATGGCATCGTTATTTTTGCCACTCCTTTTTTGGTTGGCTCTTTCTCCGAATTTAAAAAAGTAGTTAGTTCCGTTCTGGGTTCAAAAAAAGGAATTGTTTCCCTGCTCATTTTAATGATAATCCTGATTATTCAACCTGTATTTTGGTATTTGCAATCAGGTGAATTTATGGTTTGGAGTTACGGGGACGAAGGATTTAATTTCACCCAACCGCAATGGTTAGAATTTTTATTTGGATTCAGAAAAGGAGCTTTGGTCTACACTCCTGTCTTGTTTTTTTCAATTGCTGGGTTGGGAATTTTTATTAGAAAAAAAACTTACCAAGGCATGGGGTTGCTTGTTTTTTTTGTGCTGTTAATTTACGTCTTGAGTAGTTGGTGGAATTGGTATTATGGTCCATCCTTTTCTCAACGTCCGTTGATTGAGTTTTATGGGCTTTCATTTTTATTTGTCGCTTCTTTTCTAAACCAAATAAAGCTGACCTGGGCAAGAATAGGAGTAGGTATGTTAGCTCTATTCTTCATTCTACTGAACCTTATTCAAACCTATCAATATCACAATGGAATTATTTCTTCTTGGGATATGAATTGGAAAAAATACCAATATAGCTTTCTCAAGGTAAGTTCAGATTTCCAAAATTCGCTGGGAGGAAATGACGATATTATGCTTTATGCAGCAAAAACGACTGAACTAGCTCAAGCAAGCCATGATTTTGATTTCACAGAAAGTAGTTCATTTGATTATACTGGAAAAGAGTTTGGGTGGGAACAATTGTTTGTCGCAACACCAGATTTCCTGACCCGAAGAGGAATCTATGTTCAGGTAGATTTGGAATTAAATGATTTGCAATTGTCAAAACAAAATGCAGCATTGTTTGTTGTTGAAATTCAAGATTCTACTGGAAATAATCGTCATTATTACACCTTTCCCATTCGCAGTATTCCTCCAACAAAAGAAGGATGGAAAAGAGAACACTATCAAATTGAATTACCTAAACTTAGTCAAGTTGGAGACAGGCTGAAACTCTATATTTGGAACAAAGAGAATGAATCCTTTTGGATTGACAACATTAATTTGAAGGTAATTGGGGTGAACTGATCGCAATAGAATGAATGATACTTATAAACTCTTCTTCAAAGCTATCAAAAGTGTTTTGCAAAGCTGAGCAATTGATTATAAATGAGTTGTCTGCCTTTATTGTTACGTAGAGTTGTGCTGTTAAAGGCAATCCTTCAAATAAATAATTGTAACGTACTTTTTTAAATTGTACTCCATTTATCTCCTGATAATTGGGTTCTTCGGTTTGTTCTAGCTCTTCAAACATTCCCTGAATCATTCTTAGGTTCCCCTCGAAAAAAGCATCTAAATCTTTTCCGTTTGTCCCTCCAACAACAATATTTACCATTTCTTGAAAAAAATCTTGATCACTTGTGGGCGACAAAACATGAACCATATTGAGCGTTGTATCATTCATGATTTCCCAGTTACTTGGAAAACTAAATGATACTGGAAAATAATCAGAAGAAAACAGGTTCTTGTTCATTTGGTTTTCTGATCTTGATTCAATAGTTTCTTTTATTTTTTTTTCTTCCTCGATTTTATTGCCACAAGAAATTAAAACTGCAATCAGCGATATTGATACGATATATTTCATGAACCAAAGATACTGTCTAGAATCGAAATCAAAAGATTTAATGATATGTTTTATGTATGGAACGCTATAATAGGGGGTAGAATTTTTTTTATCATTATATTGTAAGCTTGAGAAAGGATTTTTTAAATCCCTTCGTCCAATAGAAGTTGAAGTCAAGAATTAACAAATAGAATATGAGTATAAAAAGATTGTTAGGTACGGTTGTTTTGTCCTGGATTTCGGTAGCTGGTTATTCGCAACAAGGCGAATGGATTGAAATCAGAGATATGGAAACTTGGTCATCCGTTGGGTTTGAATTGGATTTGAATAAAAAATGGAGTTTTTCCTTAGAGGAACAACTAAGGCTGAAGTCTAACTCTTCTGAAGTAGATTCATACTTTACAGAATTTGGCCTGTTTTACAAAGGGTTGGAGCATTTTGAGCTTGGCGGAAATTTAAGATACCAAAGTGTGAACGACAATCAAGGAAAAATTCAAGGCTACGAAACTCATTTTAGATACAATCTAGATGTAGCCTATTCTCACAAAATTGATCGTTTTAAATTGAAGTACAGATTAAGGTATCAGAATAAAAATGAGCTAGGAATAGATGAGTTGGCAGGAGATTATCCCATTCATAAATGGAGATTGAAAGTTTCGGCTAATTATAATATTAGAAAATGGAAATTAGATCCCACTCTATCAGCCGAAATTTTTAGAAGGTCTGAAGAAAATACCGAAGCTGGTTTTGATAGAATGAGATTTACCTTGGGTACGAAATACGATTTGAAGAAATTTGGAGAGCTGAAGGGGTTTTACAGAATAGAGAGAGAACTAAATGTATCTTATCCTAAGTCAACTCATATTTGGGGCTTATCTTATGTATACACATTGAAAATTAAAACGAACTAACGATGAACAAATTATTGATTTCCATGACAACTCTTGCCATAGTCTTAACTGCCTGTAAGAAAGAGATTTTTATAGAAAGCGGAACAGGACTTGAAGATTGGACGACCGAGACTCATTCCAACGATGTGTCTCCCAATTATGATGAGGTATTCAACCAAAATAAGGTGAACAAGATTCATATTGTGTTTACCGCGGACGAGTGGTCAGCGATGCAAGCCGACTTGATAGATGTGAAGGGAGGGAATACTGGTGGAGGTCCTGGAGGTGGCGGTCCTGGAGGCGGAGGTCCTGGAGGTGGTGGTGGAACTACCTTTTCCGACCAAACTCCTCTTTATTTTGCTGCAGACTTTTATTGCAATGGATTACAATGGTACAACGTGGGTGTGAGATACAAAGGAAACTCAAGTCTAACAGCAAACAGCGGAAAATTGCCGTTAAGATTTCAGTTTGATGAGTTTGAGGACGAATATCCTGAAATTAAGAATCAAAGATTCTACGGATTCAAAGAACTTTCTATGAGCAGTAATTATAATGATTTGTCGCTTATGAGAGAAAAATCAGCGTGCGATGCTTTTCGTAATTTTGGAGTGCCAGCAGTGAGAACTGCTTTTTATGAAATCTACATTGACAAAGGAACAGGAAGTTACCAATACTTTGGACTGTACACAATGTGTGAAGTAGTTTTTGATTCTTTTTTGACTGATTATTTTGGAAGCGAAACAGGGAATTGTTACAAGCCTGACGGTGATGGAGCCAAGTTTTCTACTTCGGGGTTTGATTTAACAGATTTTGAAAAGAAAACCAACAAAACAACAGGCAGAAGTGATATTCAAGCCATGTATGATGCACTACATGCATCTACAAGAACAAGCAACGCAAGTGCTTGGAGAAGTAATCTGGAGTCCGTTTTTGATGTAGCTGGTTTTTTGAAATATTTGGCGGCAAATAATACCATTCAAAACTGGGATACTTACGGCTTGATGACGCACAATTATTACTTGTACAACGACCCAGTTATGGGCAAGTTGAGATGGATAGTTTGGGATAATAACGAATCATTTCAATCTGGGAACGGGCCAAGATCTGCGCTGCCTTTTGCAATGAATACAACAACGACTGATTGGCCATTGATTAATTTTTTAATCAATGACGCGACCTACGAGGCAACTTACAAAAGTTATGTAAAATCTTTCGCTTCGTCCACATTTGCTACGAGCAGAATGAGCGGAATTTTTTCTGCACAACAATCTTTGCTTTCTTCTTCTGCTTCTAACGAAGAGAGTGGTTACACCTACCTTACTGGAGGTATTAGTAGTTTTAATTCTGCGGTAAACACCTTGATTTCGCATAATTCTAGCAGAGTTTCTGCAGCAAATACTTACGCTCCCTAATTGGCGATTAAAATTGATCAATGAAAAATCTGTTTTTGTTCTCCGTAGTTTTAGGGCTTGTGTTTTCTTGTAAAAAAGAGATATTTGTTCCCAATGACGAACACTCCATTCGACCAGAAGGTTGGGAGTCCAATTCACATTCTAATAATGTAGAACCAAATTATGAGGTGGTTTTTAACGAATCCAAAGTCAATAAAATTCACATTGTATTTACTGCACAAGAATGGACCGACATGCAATCCGATTTGGCTACAGTGAAAGCCGGAGGCTATTCAGTTGAGCCTGCTTATTCACCTGTTGATTTTTATTTCAACGGTGTAAAATGGAATCATGTTGGGATTAGATACAAAGGAAATTCGAGTTTAAAAGGAGCCGGGAACGGGAAGCTTCCCTTTAAGTTTAATTTTGATTATTTCGAAGATATTTATCCCGAAATAAATAATCAACGCTTTTATGGGTTTAAAAAACTAGCAATGGGAAGCGGCTATAAAGATGAGTCTTTAATGAGAGATAAAACGGCCTCTGACCTGTTTAGGGATTTTGGTGTCCCTGCTACCAGAACTGCTTTTTATGAGATATATATAGATAGGGGAGATGGGGTCTATCAATATTTTGGCTCATATACAATGAACGAAGTTGTAGAAGATACTTTCTTGAAAAATTACTTTGGAACAGAAACAGGAAACTGCTACAAGCCAGATGGACAGGGCGCTAGATTAGGCGCTACACTGGTTACTTCTAGTTTTCCCAATAAAACCAATGAATTGTCAAACGATTTTAGTGACATTCAAGAATTGCTGGATGCTCTTCACTCACCCACTCGGATAGCAAATCCAACGGCTTGGAAAGCAGGGCTAGAAGCTATTTTTGATGTGGATGGTTTTTTAAAATATTTGGCGGCTATGAATACTATTCAAAATTGGGATTGTTACGGAAATGCCCCTCATAATTATTACTTATACAACGACCCCTTAATGGGAAAATTAAGATGGATTGTTTGGGACTGTAACTTATCTTTCGATCCAGGAAGTGGATCTAGAACCTCTTTAAGTTTTGATATGAATGAGGTAGATGTAAGGTGGCCGTTAATTAATTATGTAATCGCAAATGCAGGTTATAAAGCAATTTACAAAGCTTACGTAAAAGATTTTTACACCTCCTCTTTCACCTCGGCTAGAATGAATTCTATAATTTCAAATCAACAATCGATGATTTCAAATTCAGCGGCAAGTGAAGAGCCTAATTATACTTTTTTAACCGGAGGCATTAGTGGTTTTAATTCGGCTGTAAATGAGTTGACTAATCACTGTGCAACTCGAGTTATAGATGCAGGTAACTATGCTCCATAACCGAATTTTTAATTTAAAATTTTCGTTTTTTTTCTCCCTTTACTGACGTTGATATCGTTTGGTGTTGAGTACGAGAAATCAATGTAATTTATCCTTTAGATAGATTCCTGTTACAGAATTCTTGTTTTTTGAAATGGTCTCTGGAGTACCTTCGGCAATAATTTTGCCTCCTTTTTCACCGCCTTCTGGCCCCAAATCAATTACCCAATCTGCACATTTAATAACATCTAAATTGTGCTCTATAACTAGTAAGGAATTCCCTTTGTCAATCAAGGCATAAAAAGCTGTGAGAAGTTTTTGGATGTCTTCAAAATGCAATCCAGTTGTGGGCTCATCAAATATAAACAAAGTTCTTTTCGAGGATTTTTCTTTTACTAAAAACGAGGCTAGTTTGATTCGTTGTGCCTCGCCTCCTGATAAAGTGTTTGAGGATTGCCCGAGTTTCAAATAGCCAAGACCAACATTTTCCAAAGGAGTAAGTTTAGCCACTATTTTTTTTCCGTATTTATCGCCAGATTCTTTAAAAAATTCAATGGCATCAGAAATAGTCATTTCCAAAATATCAAAGATTGTATTCTCTTTGAATTTAATTTCAAGAACTTCTTGTTTGAATCGTTTACCTTTGCATTCATCGCAAACCAAAGAAATATCGGCCATAAACTGCATATTTACTTTAAGCTCACCATCTCCACTACAGCTTTCGCATCTTCCTCCTTCTGTATTAAAAGAAAAATGTTTGGGTTTAAACCCGTTTACCTGAGCCTGTTTTAGGCTAGCGAATAAGGCTCTGATATCATCATAGGCTTTTACGTAAGTTGCTGGGTTGGATCTAGATGATTTTCCTATGGGGTTTTGGTCAATGAATTCTACCTCATCAATGTGATCAATGTCACCAATCATTTTGGAAAATTCTCCAGTTTTGTTCGCTACACCTCCTTTTACTTTTTTTAAGGCAGGGTAAATTATTTGCTTGATCAAAGATGATTTTCCACTTCCACTAACTCCAGTAATAGCAGAAAAAACATTCAAAGGAATAGTAACATTTATTCCTTGCAAATTATTTTCTCTACACCCCAAAAACTCTATTTTTCTTGTGCTTTTTTTTCTGTTTTCAGGAATAGGAATGACCTTTCTTAAGGTTAAGTATTGAGCAGTTAAACTATCCTCTGATGAAATTAGTTTTGCATGGTTACCCTGAAAAATCACTTCACCGCCATGAGTTCCTGCCAAAGGTCCCATATCTATAATTTCATCCGCAATTTTCATGATGTCCTCATCATGCTCTACCACAATTACGGTGTTCCCAATATCTCTTAAAGATTGTAATACTTTGATTAATCGTTCGGTGTCACGAGAATGTAACCCAATACTTGGTTCGTCCAAAATATACATCGAACCTACCAAACTACTTCCCAAAGAGGTTGCTAAATTTATTCGCTGGGACTCTCCTCCAGACAAAGTAGAAGACAGGCGATTAAGAGTGAGATACCCTAAACCAACATCGAGTAAAAACTGAATACGAAAAGTGATTTCTTTCAAAATTCTTTTTGAAACCTGCTCGTCATGCTCGCTTAGAGACAGATTTGTAAAAAATTCGGCACATTTTTCAAGTGAAATATCCACCAAGTCAGTAATGTTTTTCCCATTTATTTGGATATAACTTGCCTCAGGTTTTAATCTCTTGCCTTCACAAGTGTCACAAACTGTTTTTCCTCTGTATCGACTCAACATAATGCGATACTGAATTTTGTAAGATTGGCTTTCAACAAAGGAAAAGAACTCATTGATTCCTTTAAAATATTTATTTCCTGTCCATAATACTTTTTTTTGTGCTGCAGTTAAGTCGTAGTAGGGTTTGTGAATGGGGAAATCAAAATGATGTGCATTATTAAATAAATCAAAAGCCCATTGGCTCATTTTTTCACCTTTCCAGCACATAACTGCTTCTTCGTACACCGATAGGTTTTTGTTTGGGATAACCAAATCCTCGTCTATTCCAATGATTTTTCCATAACCTTCGCAGCTAGAGCAAGCTCCTAATGGATTATTAAAACTGAATAAATATTCATTTGGTTCAGAAAATTCCATTCCATCTAGTTCGAATTTATTCGAGAAAAAACGAGACTTACCTTCTTTTGCTAATTGTATCTCGCAAGTTCCATTGCTTTGCTGAAAAGCTGTTTCTGCCGAATCATAAATTCTAGCATTATTTTCTTCACTTTCCTGATCTACTGAAACTCGGTCGATTACAATTTTTACTGAACTAAATGATGCAGGGGGGGCATCAATTACATCTTCTATAAGTTGATTTTCTCCATCCAGTTGAATTCTATTGAATCCTTCTGTTTGCACATTCTGTAGGTATAGGCCCAATTTATCCTTTTCTCTGATGGCAAGTTCAGAGAGAATAAGAGCTTTTGTTCCTTTCTTGAGACTATTCAGGTAAACAAGCACATCTTCACTTGTGTCTTTTTTTACTTCATTTCCCGAAACGGGCGAAATAGTTTTTCCTATCCGAGCAAATAATAATTTGAGATAATCGTATACCTCTGTTGAGGTACCCACTGTTGAACGAGGATTTCTAGAGTTTACCTTTTGTTCAATAGCAATGGCAGGAGCAATTCCTTTGATGAAATCAACCTGTGGTTTTTCGAGTTTACCCAAAAACTGTCGAGCATAAGAGGAAAGACTTTCAATATATCGCCTTTGGCCTTCTGCATATAATGTATCAAAAGCTAAAGATGACTTTCCTGATCCAGAAAGTCCCGTGATAACTGTCAGTTTGTTTTTAGCTATCTTAAGTTCAATATCCTTTAGGTTGTGCACTTTTGCGCCTTTGATATGAATGTGTTCTGATTTGTTCACGGTATGAAAATTGAAATGTTGAAGTGGTTTTCAAATAATTTTAACGACCTCAAAGGTAGAGAATCTTACCTAAAGAAAGTGAGATAGAAGTGAATAATCTGATTAAATTTGAGCCTAATAAAATCCTGATGAAAACACTGTATATTGTGCGACATGCCAAATCGAGTTGGAATGAAAATAATGTGACTGATTATGACCGGTCACTAAATGAAAGAGGAAGGAAGGACATAAAAACCATGGGCGAAAGATTGAGCAAGAGAAAGGTTGTGGTGGATAAAGTTTTGGGGAGCGCATCTAAGCGAACGTCTGCTACTGCTCGAGGTCTCAATAAATTCATTGGACTTGATTCCGATAACATCGAATTACACTCAGAATTGTATCATTCTGGAGTTTCGGTGATGCTACATCAGGTGTGCCAAACCAACGATAAGTATAACCATTTGATGTTGGTTTCACACAATCCGGGTGTTTCAGAATTTTGTAATTACCTCACAGAGGTAGAGTTTTATTTTCCTACACTCGCAATCGCTAAAGTTGTCTTTGAGGCAGACAGTTGGCGAGAAATTTCCAAATCAACAGGCACTGTGGAGTGGTATGATTTCCCTAAAAATACGTTGAATTCTTAATTCTAGGTTATTAAAAACTTTGAATCATAATATAGATTCAACTTTTTTACTATATTGGGACAAAATTATAGAATAAAATGTCAGAAAAAATAATGTTTCAAACCGAAATTCCTATTAAAACGTCTGTAGGAATCTTGTACGATATGATGACAACACCAAGTGGTCTGTCTGATTGGTTTTGTGAGGATGTAAATATCGATGGAGATGTTTACAGTTTCTTTTGGGACGGAGAAGCCGAAAAGGCAGAACTATTGAGAATGAGCAAAAACGAGTTTGTTCGATTCAAGTGGGTAGAAGATGAAGACGACAACACCTATTTTGAATTACGGATAAAAATTGATGGCATCACAAAAGACGTAGCCCTTGTTGTGACAGATTTTACTGATACACAAGAAGAAGTAGAAGAAAATACCTTGTTGTGGGAAAGTCAAATAAATGACCTCAAAAGAGTTATTGGAGCGTAAGCAATAATTCAATTATTTAATTGTTTAATGATTTATGTTGAAGAAGCTAGATTGGTTCATCATAAAATCTTACATCGTACCATTCGTTGTAACCTTTTTTATTGCAGAATTTGTTCTAATTCTGCAATTCGTTTTTATATACTTAGATGATTTTGTGGGAAAAGGGGTAGGAGTTAATCTCTATTCCGAATTAGTATTTTATGCCTTTTTGGAAGTCGTTCCGATGGCTCTTCCCCTGGCAATATTACTTTCCTCTATTATGGCAATGGGGAATTTAGGTGAAAAAAATGAACTAACTGCGATGAAGGCAGCCGGAGTTTCTTTGCTCCGTATCATGCGACCTCTTTTTTTTATTATGATTTTGTTGGCAGGAGTTTCTTTTTACTTCTCAAATTATGTGTGGGGAGAGGCTTATCTGAAAAAGAAAATTCTTATTTCTGATATGACCAACAAAAAACTTTCTCTCGTATTGAAAGAAGGGGTTTTCTTTAATGAAATAGATCATTACAGCATCCGAGCCAATAAAGTAAACAAAGAAACGAATGAATTAGGCGATGTGTTAATTTATCAGCATAATCCAACCTTTAAATTTAGAAAAGTAATTCGAGCAGAGCGTGGAGAAATGAACAAATCAGACGATGGCTCATTTTTGATTCTTACCCTTCACAACGGAGAAATAAACGAGGTAATGAATCCCTTAGATAATCCGATGGAGGAAAAAAGTAAGTTGCCCAATCAGCGCATCCAATTTGACGAAACCACCCAAAAAATTGATATTTCTTCGTTGAGCTTAAACAGGACATCAGAGGAAGATTATGCCCAACAGCCCAGTCTTTTGCCAGTATTGGAGCTAACAAAGGTAGTTGATTCCATGCAAGCTGAATACGATACCGTAATGAGAACTTTACTGCCTTATTACGAAAACACCTACACCATCAATCAAGAAGTAAAATCAATCTCGATGGACACCATTTTGCCGGCCTATTTTCATTTGGATTCGTTGCTTCCCCAAGAACGCAAAGTAGTTCTCCAAAATGCTGCAAATCGCCTAGAAAACTCGATTAATTATTTGAATAATAGATCCAATGATATTTGGAATAGAGCAAAAACCAAAGCTAAAGTTGAAACTGAATGGCATCGTAAATTTACGCTTTCATTTGCTTGTATCGTTCTCTTTTTAGTAGGTGCGCCTTTGGGTGCAATTGTAAAAAAAGGAGGGTTGGGAATTCCTATCGCATTCGCTATTGTCTTGTTTATTGTGTATTATATCATTTCTATTACTGGTCAGCGTTTGGGTCGAGGACTAGCTATTCCGCCCTATTTAGGCATGTGGCTAAGTTCAATTGTGCTTTTGCCATTAGGTTTGATTTTGACCTACAAAGCAGCGACCGAATCAAAAATTCTCGATTTCGAACTCATTGGAAATTCCATAAAATCACTTTTTAAATGGATAAGAAGCAGGAAGTAAGTGCATAAACTATCTAGTTCCTTGCACTGAATTCCGGGCTAAGGTTCCATTTTTTTAAATCATAGAACCCCTGTTGCTTTTGTTTAAATACAGTAATGTATGTTTACAGTGCCATTTATAACCCTAAGTAGCACAATTCATTACACAAAAAAAAGCACCAACCTCCGTTAGTGCTTTTAACTATCAATTTAAATTTAAGTCTTAGTTCTTTAAAGCTTCTGCTCCGCCAACAATCTCAAGGATTTCGTTGGTAATAGCGGCTTGTCTTGCCTTGTTGTATGTAAGTTTAAGATCAAATAACATATCTCCTGCGTTGTCAGTTGCTTTGTGCATCGCTGTCATCCTTGCACCATGCTCACCAGCATGAGAATCGAGCACTCCTTTGTACAATTGTATCTTCAATGATTTTGGCACTATGTCAGCTATAATTCGCTCCTTAGAAGGCACAAAAATATAGTCTGCGTTACTAGCCGCTGATTCTTCCATTTCTACCTTTTCTATTGGCAAAAACTGTTCAGCAATTACTGTTTGGTTCGCTGCATTCACAAAGTGATTGTACACCATCACCACCTTATCAACTTTCTCCTCTTTGTACCAATTCATAATTAACTCCGCCACTTCTGACACCGAATCAAAATTCAACTCATTGTAGATTTTTTCTAAATCAGTTGGTATTTCAGGCATGTTGGTTTCTATAAAGTTCTTTTTAGAAAACTCTTGTGCTTTTTTTCCAATAGCTAAAAAATGAACATGAGCATTGGAATACTCCTTTGCCAAAGAAACTACTTTTTTGTTCACGTTGTTGTTGAAACCTCCACACAGTCCTCTGTTGGAAGTAACTGCAACAAACAGTACGTTTTTCACCTCTCTTTCTTGAGAATAAACTCCCTCAGAACTATCCAAACTTGAACTTAAGTTCATCTGAATTTCCTGAAGTTTGTTGGCATACGGTAATAATTGAGTAATTGCATCTTGGGCTCTTTTAAGCTTAGCTGCCGATACCATTTTCATTGCAGAGGTAATCTGCATGGTAGAATTTACCGAAGTAATTCTATTTCGTATTTCTTTTAAGTTTGCCATTTGTTATAGATATAAGATAATAGAGAATAGAAAATAGTGCTATGAAAACAATTGCATTTTCTTCGTAGTTGCCTCACTCGATTTACCAAGAAAGCTTTCTATATTCTTTTCTCCTTTTTCTCTGTTCTTTTCTCTGTATTCTCTGTTCTTTTTTTCTCTATTTTCTAATGTCGGTCAAGTGTCCCCGCTTTTCGAGATGTATCAAGAACTTAGTATTTAGCGCTCAATTCAGCTGCTACCTGAGTCAATACATCAGTTGCTTCATCAGTGTATTTTCCTGCTTGCAACAAATCCAATGTATCTCTATGTTTTGCTTCTAAATACGCAATGTACTCTTCTTCAAACTGCTTCACTTTGTTCACTGGTACGTTACCAATCAATCCTTTAGTTCCCACATACAATACAGCAATTTGGTGCTCTACTGATAAAGGAGATCCTTCGTTTTGTTTCAACAACTCCACGTTTCTTGCTCCTTTGTCCAATACTGCTTTTGTACTCGCGTCAAGGTCAGATCCGAATTTTGCAAATGCTTCTAATTCTCTGTATTGTGCTTGGTCTAATTTCAAGGTTCCAGCTACTTTTTTCATTGATTTAATCTGAGCATTTCCTCCTACTCTTGATACTGAGATACCTACGTTAATCGCTGGTCTCACACCTGAGTTAAATAAATCTTGCTCCAAGAAAATCTGTCCATCTGTAATAGAAATTACGTTGGTTGGGATATAAGCCGAAACATCACCTGCTTGCGTTTCGATGATTGGCAAAGCCGTAATTGAACCTCCACCTTTTACCATTCCTTTCATCGATTCTGGTAAATCATTCATTTCTTTCGCAATGTCATCAATTTCAATCACTTTTGCTGCTCTCTCCAATAATCTTGAGTGCAAGAAAAATACATCTCCTGGGTAAGCTTCTCTTCCTGGAGGTCTTTTCAAAAGAAGTGACACCTCACGGTAAGCTACCGCTTGCTTTGATAAATCATCGTATACAATCAATGCTGGTCTTCCCGTATCTCTAAAAAATTCAGCGATTGCTGCTCCTGTAAATGGTGCATAATACTGTAATGGCGCTGGATCAGAAGCATTTGCCGCTACAATAGTTGTATAAGCCATTGCTCCCGCTTCTTCAAATTTCTTTACGATTCCTGCAACCGTAGATGCTTTTTGCCCTACTGCTACATACACACAATATACGGGTTCTCCTTTATCAAAAAATTCTTTTTGATTGATAATCGTATCAATCGCAACCGTGGTCTTTCCCGTTTGCTTATCTCCAATTATCAACTCTCTTTGTCCTCTTCCTACCGGAATCATTGCATCAATTGCTTTAATTCCTGTTTGTAAAGGCTCAGTTACTGGTTGTCTGTAAATTACACCTGGTGCTTTTCTTTCGATTGGCATTTCGTATAACTCTCCTTCAATAGGTCCTTTTCCATCAATTGGGGCACCCAAAGTGTCTACCACTCTTCCTACAATTCCTTCTCCCGTTTTGATAGAAGCAATTCGGTTTGTTCTTTTCACAGAAGCTCCTTCCCTAACAACATCAGAAGTCCCTAATAGTACGGCACCTACATTATCTTCTTCTAAGTTCAATACAATTGCTTGCAATCCATCTTCAAATTCGATAAGCTCCCCTGACTGTACATTTGACAATCCGTGGATACGCGCAACTCCATCACCTACTTGCAATACAGTTCCTACTTCTTCTAGTTGAGCTTCAGTTTTGAATCCTGATAACTGCTCCTTGATTATTGCAGATACTTCTGCTGGTTTTATTCCTGCCATTTGATTTATTTATTTTGTCAAAAATCGTTTTTCAGATATATTATCCTCGTATTTCTTTTTAAATTTCTTTATGTTTTCTAGGTTTAGTTGGTCATTCTGGATCACTCCTTCCTTAATGAAGGTCCTAATAAGCGACTTGCCTACCAAATCTGTTTCAAACTTTTCCAAGTCTGTAGTTAAGAAATGAAGTTCTGCATAAAAATGCATATATTCTCTTCTTACCCCTTTGCTATCGTTATAATACTTTCCCGTTCCGTAACTCAATCCATTTACCGAAACAAATTCTGTTCCCGACAAAGTACTATAAAAGCTTTTACCTCCAGTTCTTTCGTACTTACCCCAAGGCTTTTTTTCCACCAAAATTGTCCCTTTTTTGAACTTCACCTTTAATTTGTCGCCAAGATCGTTGAACGAAAAGACGAGTACAGTGAGCGCAAAAAGTAATGCAAGTTTTTTCATGGAAAATTAATTTAACGAAATCTCTTTTCTTAGGTTCTTAAATTTAGTAGAGATACTGGCGTCAATTTGCTTATCGCCCACTCTCACTATAAAGCCACCAATGAGAGATGCGTCAATGTGTTCCACTATTTCAACCTCTCCGTTGTGCTTTAATAAAGAGAGAATACTTTTCTTTTGCTCTTCATCCAATTGTATGGCTGAGGTAACTTCTGCCGTTACGATATTCTTACTTTCTTTGTACATTCCCACAAACTGCTTTGCGGTTTCTGCCAATAACGTTTCTCTTTTGTTGTTCACTAACAATTGAATTGTATTCATTGTTAGCTCATTAAACTGTGAGCCAAAAAGAGCCGTAAATACTTTTAGTTTTTCTTCTCCTTTTATCACTGGATTCTTTACCAGCGAACGTAAGTCAGCGCTTTCGGCCAATGTTTCGGATAAAGAATTCATGTCAGCCATCACTTCTTCAATCTTACCACCTTCTTGTGACAAACCTAACAAAGCTTTTGCGTAACGTGATGCTGTTTTACTATCTTTCATGTTATGAAGTTAAATGTTCTACCCTTAGTTTAGGTTCACTTCTTCTACTAATTCATTCACCAATGCTTTTTGCTTGTCGTCAGCAGCTAAGTTTCCTTTTACCACTTTCTCCGCAATTTCAATAGACAAAGATGCTACTTGGTTTTTCAACTCAACGATTGCAGCTTTTCTTTCCATTTCGATAGTTGCTTTAGCGTTAGCAATCATTTTTTCTCCTTCTCCTTGAGCTTCTTCTTTTGCTTTAGCAACAATATCAGCTTTCATTTCTCTTGCTTCTTTCATCAAAGCATCTCTCTCTTCTCTTGCTTCGTTCAACAATCTCTCGTTTGAGGCAGTCAAATTAGCCATTTCTTTTTTTGCTTCTTCAGCAGAGTTCAATGCACTTTCTATACTTTCTTCTCTTGTGTTTACTGCGTTCAAAATTGGCTTCCAAGCAAATTTTCTTAACAATAAAATAAGCGCAACGAAAACTAAAGATTGCCAAAAAAACAATCCAACTGAAAAATCTGATAGTAACTTTTCCATACTTCTTTTTTAAAAAACAATTTAAAATAAGTAGTTGCAACCAACCGTTGCAACTACTAAATTCATTTTATGATTATGCAGCAAATAATGCAGCAAAACCAATACCTTCGATAAGGGCAGCAGCGATAAGCATTGCCGTTTGGATTTTTCCAGCAGCTTCAGGTTGTCTTGCGATACCTTCCATTGCAGATGCACCAATTTTACCGATTCCTAAGCCAGCACCGATTACGATTAATCCTGCTCCTACGATATTTGGAATTGTCATGTTGTTTGTTTTTTTTGGTTAATAAATGTGTTTAAATTCTGTTTAGTGATGTTCCTCCACTGCCGCACCAAAGTACAAAGCAGATAACATCGTGAATATGTATGCTTGTAGAGCCGCAACCAGCAACTCCAATATTGATAAAAATAGTGTCAATCCGAAAAAGGCTCCGGTTGCGAAATAATTTTGGAAGATAAAAATCAAACCAATTAAACTCATAATAACAATGTGGCCTGCTGTCATATTCGCATACAAACGAATCATTAAAGCAAAGGGTTTTATAAATACTCCCAGCAATTCGATTGGGGCCAAAATAATTCTCATAGGTTTGGGCACACCCGGCATCCAAAATATGTGTCCCCAGTAATTTTTATTTGCTGTAAACTGAGTAATCAAAAAAGTAATAAGAGCTAGAGCAAAAGTAACTGCTATATTATTCGTTACACCGATACCAAACGGCATCATACCCGCTAAATTCAAAAACCAGATAAAGAAAAAGATGGTAAGTAAATAACTCATGTATCTTTTGTAATGCTTTTTTCCGATATTTGGAATAGCAATATCATCTCTAATAAAAATAATAATTGGCTCCAAAAATTTAGCAGCACCACCTGGATTCAAAGAATTAGAATATTTCTTGGCCATTCTCAAGAATAAAAACAGCATAAATGCAGACATTAAAATAATAACGAAGACATTCTTTGTTATGGAAAAATCAAATGGCTTTGCATTTTGTACGTGTTGTTCAGCATCATAATTAATGTGTCCTTCGCTATCTGTTTTGTAAATTTTTCCGTGGTACAACTTATAGTAGTTTCCTTTTGACTCTACTGCGTGTTCTCCATGGTGAAAAGCAGCTCCCGAAAATACATGGATACCTCCGTCCCAGAGGATTACTGGCAAAGGAAAACTAACTCCGTGAGTGATCTCAAAAATATAAGAATCTTGAAGGTGGTGAGCTATCGTCTCTTTAATTTCTTCTCTTATCGATTTCTTAACTTCGGTAGTATCTGTATGGCCATGAGATTCGGCTGATGCAAGCGAAACTAACGAGCTAAGACTGAATAAGATTAAAACGAATATTTTAAACACTTTTTTGGTCATGATTCTGTTTTGAGCAAATTTTATTCTGCAAAAGTAAAAATTTAAAACAATTCATATACCTTTTTCTTAAAAAAACATTGTGTTTCTATTTAATTAATCAAATTATGACTTGTTTAGTTCTTTAGAAAGTGGAAATGCAGATAAAAAAACACTCACTAAATAAGGAAAAAGAAGGGTAAGTACTTCTGCTCTTTTGGTTGCCAAATCATTATTCACCTCAGAGTAAAATAAAATAAATAGTAGCGTGAATTTTATCATTACCCAAAACAAGTATAAAAACCCTAAATGATCGGGAACATTCTTCTTGGCGACCGCAAACAGAATAAAAAAAAGTACGGTCAGTGAGCTGAGAACAACGTATATTTTGAAAATTAAATTTTGATCAACCCATTGGTATAAATGATTTAAATAATCGTGCAAGAGAAAGAAAACAACCAGCACGAAAAGTGAATACACACCTTGAAATACAGTATTATTCTTCTTCATCATTGTTCATTCGGTTTAATCGAATTACCAAAGCATACATGGAAATAGCAAAAATGACAGCAACTAATGCGAGAGAGAAATAGGGTTTGGTTGTTTCGTATTTGGCATCCAGGATTTTACCAAGGTAAGCGGCAAAATAAATGGATACTCCTATTTGAATACCTAAACTAGAGTAGGCTAAAATTGAATTTACCTTGTTATTCTTCTTCATCAGAAATTCTTGGTTTGGTCACTACAAAATAAACTATAGTTGCCATCAAGACAAAAGCAATTGTAAAAAATGGAAACCCAAATTTGATTGTGGTGTCGCAGAGAATTCCGCCAAACACAGCTGCCACAAACAAAAAATAAAGAGGTGTTTTATCCATTTTATGTGGTTGAAGAAATAGGTTTTGAAACGCTCGGTGCTCCCATGGATGTTTTTCCATTGTGCAGGGCGCCTGCTTCCATCGATAATTTTTGGGAGGTAATATCTCCTTGGATTTTTGAAGAAGACTTAAGCGACAGCAATCCGGTAACGTGTATATTCCCATTTATTGTTCCTTCAATCTCGGCATTCTCGCAGTGTATTTCTCCTTCCACAAACCCTTTTTCTCCTAATACTAACTTTCCCTTTACCTTCAGTGTTCCTTGTATCTTTCCGTCTACACGCATGTTTGTTTGAGAATCGATGTCTCCCACAATTTTTGTGTTTTCTACAATTTTATTCAATTGGTCGTTGGCTGGTTGTGCTATTGATTTTGCCATAAGTTTGTCTTGTTTCATTTATCGTATTCGCAACAAATATAGGTAATTACTAGCGAATAGAATCGCTGTTAAAGAAAGTTAAATAATTCCTTGCTGCAGTTTTGGGTGAGATTAATACTTAACTTTAGCTCCACAAAAATAATGAAACTGAATCTCAAAAATATCGTTGTGCTCATTAGTTTGGCTATTCTTGGACTTATTGGGGTGCAAATTGTATGGATAAACAATGCCATCGAAGTAAGAAAATCGCAATTCGACCAGGAGGTAAAAACTTCTTTGGTTGTGGTTACTCAAGAAATTCCCAAAGTAATTAGAAAAAATCAAGAGGCTAAGTTTTTTCAACGGCAACAGCAACTAAACCAGGGTGTAACAGATATTAGCGCTTTGATAAATGCGATGCTAGATAATACTCCGTTTCAACAATTTTCGGATAAAATAACAACAGAACAATTGGATTCGCTGATTCAAGGGCAAATGAAAAAAAGAGGGATTAACACGCCTTATATTTTTGGTGTGTTTGATGCTACGGGAAACTACCTATTAGAAACAGACAGCATTACAAAGCAATATACGAATCAACTGCTGAGCGAGGGAATAAACATACCCGTATTCGTAGATGACTTTATGCTTACTCAGCCTTTTATCAGCATCATTTTTCCTAAAAAAAACAATTTCATTTTTAAAAAAATGTGGTTGATACTGAGTATCTCATTTTTATTGATTCTGGCCGTTATTTATGCTTTTTACTTCACAGTAAATACCATTCGCAAACAAAAACAACTTTCCGAAATAAAAAATGATTTCATTAATAACATGACCCATGAACTCAAAACTCCCATTAGCACAATACAGTTGGCTTGCGAGGCACTCAACGATTCGGACATGAATTCGAAAGAATCAAATGAAACCTTTGTGAAGATGATTAAAGACGAAAACTCTCGACTGAAAGGGTTGGTAGATACTGTATTAAAAACTGCCATCTTGGATAAAGGTCAAATGAAATTGCAGCAAGAAGAGCAGGATATATTAGAGATTATCCACCAAGTAAAAGGCAACTTTTCTTTGCAAGTAAATCAATTGAACGGACAAATAATTATTGAGAACGAACTGACTGCTATGCCATTTGTGGGAGACAAACAACACCTTACAAATGTGTTTCAAAACTTAATTGACAACGCCATAAAATACACAACAAAATCTCCCGAAATTCATATCTCGACTGCCAAAACTATCGATTCTTTCTTGATAAAAGTAACAGACAATGGAATCGGAATTAGCAAAGAAAATTTAGAAAAAGTATTCGAAAAACTCTACCGAGTTCCTACGGGTGATTTACACAATGTAAAAGGATTTGGGCTGGGGCTGAACTACGTAAAAACCATGATCGAACTACACGGTGGAAAGATTGAAGTAAAAAGTACTAAAGAAAAAGGGAGCACGTTTATTATTCAGATTCCTATCGTTCAATAACAAAAACTAAACTATGAGCAATGCCAACATACTACTAGCCGAAGACGATCCTAACCTTGGGATGTTACTGAGCAAATTTTTGCGCGCCAAAGGATTTTCTTGCACCTTGGCGGTGGATGGAGAAATTGCCTACCAAGAATTTACGAGTGCTTCTTTTGACTTTGTAATTCTGGATGTGATGATGCCAAAAAAAGATGGATTTGCCGTGGCAAAAGACATCCGAGGAATCGACAAAGAGACTCCTATTCTTTTTCTTACCGCCAAAAGCATGAAAGAAGACAAACTAAAAGGTTTTGAATTAGGGGCAGACGACTACCTCACAAAGCCATTTAGCATGGATGAATTAATTGCTCGAGTAAATGCAATTTTGAAAAGAACAAACACCAAAGAAGAAAATCATCTGTACTCGGTTCACAATTACTTGTTCGATTACAATACACGAATTTTATCGTTTCAGGGAAACGAACAAAAACTAACTACCAAGGAGTGTGAGCTTTTTAAAGTATTGGCTCAAAACCTGGGTAAAGAAGTAGACAGAAATGATTTGTTAAAAGCAGTTTGGGGAGATGACAACTATTTTAACGGTAGAAGCATGGACGTGTACATCACCAAATTGCGAAAATACCTGAACCAAGACGACAATGTAGAAATTGTGAATATTCATGGGAAGGGGTTTAAGCTGATGGTGAAGTAAACTGGTTGCAGGTTACTGGTTACAAGTTATGTTGGCTCGTTTTAGCTGGTTGCTGGTCGTTACTGTGTAGTATAAATCGAATCCGAACCCCGAGTATTTGGATGAAGAATCGAAATACTCGAGGTGGTTTTTGGATTTACTTCCAATTTTTTTCAACGTATTGAATGAACTTATTAATCTGTCTTCCCAATACTTCGTAATCTTCCTTTAGTTTTAGTAATGGATTATCTGATTTATGAATTTCATTTATATAATCCAACTGATCGTTTACTTCGTCACATGAACTTTGAGCATAAATCAAAAACTTTATAAAATCATTTTTGTACTTCTTTCTGCCGTAACCTTCCACAATGTTATATGAAATACTTTTACTCGCTCTTCTTATTTGAGAACCAATTTC
This sequence comes from Flavobacteriales bacterium, assembly GCA_965655625.1. GTDB lineage: Bacteria > Bacteroidota > Bacteroidia > Flavobacteriales_D > CAJJDF01 > CAJJDF01. The sequence continues at coordinate 46,842 of CBFHHA010000010.1, forward strand.
ATATAGCTCGTATTTTGGCAATGATAAACTGACATTATGAACATCAATCGCTAAACTATGGGCTTTTTGATAAATTTCTAGTTCTCTATAACTTTTCATTCTTCAATATAATCAGATTTATTTTAGAAAAATATCGAATAAGAAAATTTGAGAAGCCAACAAAAACCAGAAACCTGTAACCAGAAACCAATTATTACAAGCATCCACGAAGCTAGCATAACCTGTAACCAGCAACCTGGGACTATTTCACCAAGAATCAACCCGTTAAACAAACAAAATCCCCCTAAAATAACTTCTAAGGCAAAAACCATTGAACGGAATAGTAATTGAAGTGTACAGAAAAGTACTAATCAATTAAAACCTCAATATGATGGAAGTTAAAAAAAGTAAAGGAGCAGATTTAGAAAAAAAGAAACACGGAATATTTCTCTTCAGTTTAGTAATTGCCACCGGCTTTATGCTGATGGCATTTGAGTGGGCAAGCTATGAAGTGGCTTACACCCTAAAAAAAGGAGAAGTGGGCGAATTAATAGAAGATGCAGTCGTTGTTCAAGACATTGTAATTGTTCGACCTCAACCAAAAGCACAACCCAAAACAAAACAACCCATAATAGATAAATACGAGAAGAAACCAATCGAAGAAGAGGACACCACCGAAGTAATTATTTTGGATACGGTAAACAATAACTTGATTACAGATATAATTGACACGGTAGTTTTTGTTCAGTCCGATCCTGGACCAGTGATTGAACCCATTCTCGATTTTGTTGAAAACGAACCCGTGTACCAAGGAGGGCTCGAAAATATGTACAAAGAACTAAACGACTACCTAAAGCCAAACAGAATTGGAATTAGCGGCAAAGTTTATGTAGAGTTTGTGGTAGAAAAAGACGGTAGTTTGAGTAACGTAATTGTAAAGAGAGGAGTTCATGAAATACTAGACAACAACGCACTGCAAGCCGTGAAACAACTAAACAAATGGGAACCCGGAATACAAAATCACCATCCTGTAAGAGTAAGAATGGTGCTTCCTATCAACTTTAAAGTGAGATAATTAAAGAAAAAAGAGAAGTGGATATCACTTCTCTTTTTTTGTTTTTTAACAAGTATTTGTCTCGCAAAAAGAAATCATTCATTACCTTTGTTGCTTAATCACATTAAAAAATCAACTATGATTAAAAAATTACTTGCCACTGCTTTCGCAGTAACTTTATTTACTGCGTCTTTTGGGCAAAGTGTTAATGATTTAGAATTTAGACTTTTAAATCCAGCTCCGTCTACTAACCAAGGAGGAATATTTGTAACAGCTACTTACACAATTAAAAATAATGGACCTCTTACCTTGATGGCTGGTGATACTATTTTTGGAGCCTTTGTTATTCCTCAAACATCGGGAAACATTCTTGTTGATGATTTTTCTTTTATTTTAGGAGCAAATCTTGCAGTAGGTGATAGTTTAAACAACTCTATTAACCAAGATGCAGGAATCATTTATCCAACAACAGCAGTTAGCGTTAACGTTTGTGGGTTTGCCTATGCTCAAGAGAGTTCATATATCGATACCGGAGCAAACTACAGTAACAATGTTTCTTGTTATACTTGGAATGTTTCTCAAGCCTCAGTTGACGAGATTACCTTAAAGGAAAACACTAAAGTTTTTGTAGCCAACGGAATGTTGAATATGAACTCTACAAACAATGAAAATTTGACTTACACTGTCATGTCAATCACTGGACAAGTTGTAAGCCAAGGTAACTTCGTAAGCAACAAACAAGTTGACTTAAATGGAGTGGCTAAAGGAATATACGCTATTGTTCTTTCGAACGGAACTGAAAGAGTAACTAAAAAAGTAACTGTGCAATAAGCAGTACTTCATTTAGAAATTGAAAAGCCTTCTCGAAGTTTCGAGAAGGCTTTTTTCGTTTATCTCAATAGACAAAAAGTGAGAAATAATGTATGAACAAGATAATTTTTCCCAAAGCTGAACAAGAAAATAAATTAATATCTCTTGACATAAGTGAAGTGAAGAAAAAGGAAAAAATTAAAGGTAATAATTACAGGTAATCTACTTTCATAAATTCGAATTGGAAACGTACAAGTAAATCCTCAATTATTGAAAAAATACTCAAGAATGGCTTTTTTCATAAAAGTTTCTTGTTCGTCTGCTTTGAGCTGAGGCAATTCTTTCACCAATTTAAAGTGAGGCCATCCATCATCATCGTGACCTGTATATTCGTAAAATCCGTAGGGCTCCATCAATGTACAAATTGCGATGTGCATTACATCCAATTTTTGGTCTTTCGAAAGTTTCACAAAACCTTGGTTCAATTCCTGCACCCCAATCATAAAAATAAGCGACTGCATATCAAGGGGTTCATCCATTTTTTTGGAAACCTCTGTGAGTAAATCACGCCATTTTTTTTCAAATTCAAAATCCATGTGGCAAAAGTAGGTTTTTATTCAGATATAAATCAAAAAAGAAGTTACCTAATAATGAAGCTCACAATTTTGTCGATTCCTAAAGATTCGATGTCTGTTTTTTGCTACCAAGTCGTACAACCAATCTCTTATTGGTTTTGGCATTAACCAGAAAACTAGGGCAAATTTCCATTTTCCTCCCAAAGTGTTGGCCACTTCTAGCGCAGCATTTGATTTAAAAAACACCGTTTCATTTTTGATTACTAAAACCGAGTCCACCGATTGCGGGATTGAAAACTTTGATTGAAGCTCTTTTCCCTCATCGGATTGAAGAGCATAATATCTGAACTTATTTTGAGCCTTTTGCCTTTGAATCAGAGTTATCCAAAAATTACAAAACTTGCATTCCCCATCGTACAAAAGCACTAGCTTTGAATTTTTATCTATTTGTTTTAAGCTCTTCACAACGCTTATTTTACCAGTTTGGAAAGCACCTTTAAAAACCAGTTCTGATCCGATTTTGCCGCCATATCAATCAACCCATCAAACTTACTAATGATTGAATCAATGTCTTTGGTCACTTTTTTAAATTCTTTTCCTTCTGAGGAATTTCCCAGCTCCGCAGTAGAAACCTCGGCTAATACATCTCTAATCGGCACAATCTCTCTTTTTCTCCTCTCCTTCGCAATTTGCTTCATCACGTTCCACAAATCCTTTTCGGCATAAAAATATTCTTTCCTTTCACCTGGTTTATATTCTTTAAAAACCAATCCCCAATCAATCAATGCACGCAGGTTCATGTTGGCGTTCCCTCTCGAAATCTTCAACTCTTCCATCACCTCATCGGTCGTTTTGCTTTCGGGAGCCAACATAAGCAGAGCATGAATTTGGGCCATGGCACGGTTTATCCCCCAAGAACTGCCAAGAACACCCCACTCTTGAATAAATTTGTATTTCGCTTCCTGTAAATCCACTTTATTTTGTTTTACACTAAATTAATTTTATTTTTTAAATTTTCAAAACTTTTTGAAAGTAAAATAAATCAAAGGTTAAAAATCTGACCCTCCTACCTTGATAATTGAACAAAAAATTGTATTTTTACTTCGTAATCTAACTGCAAATGAAAAATATACTTTTAATTCTCACCACAACACTTCTTTTGTTTGCTTGTGGTTCTGAAAATAAACAGCAAGAAATAGTAGCAAACACCAATTCTTCTTTTGTCATTGAAGGAATGACATGTGAGGAAATGTGTGCGAAAAGAATTGAGGACAAAATTGCACGAACTGCCGGAGTAAAAGAATGTGCAGTTGATTTTGAAAACAATAGTGCAACGCTTATTTATGACAGCGAAACAACGGAAATAGACGACATTGTATCAATGATTGAAAAAATGGGAGACAACAAATACACCATTAAAAATTTAAAAACAGAAAAAATAAATTCAAAAAGCGGTGACATCAGCTCATCCGAAGTAAACGAAACGAGCCAAATACTTTCTGGGGCTAGTTTTGAAATGCCGAATTTGTTAGAATACTTCAGAAATATTATCTAGTCTCACCAAAAAAAGAGACAAACTTATAAAGAAAGGTGGAGGGAAAAGGCCCTTTGAAACCTTAGCAACCGTCACAATTTATTGGGAAAAGGTGCTAAATCCTTCTCTGAAAACAGAGAAATATAAGTTGCACAAAAGGAAATTTAAACCCCCTTTCTGCAACAAGCAGAAAGGGGGTTTTATTATTTTAAGGAAAATTTGACATGACAAACATTAAAGAAGAATTAAAAAAACGAATCTTAGTATTGGACGGAGCCATGGGAACCATGATTCAACAATACCAATTGGGTGAAAAAGATTTTAGAAAAGGATGGTTTGAAGACAGTACGTTTTCACTTAAAGGAAACAACGATTTATTGTCCTTAACCCGTCCTGATATCATCAAAGCGATTCACGCTAAATATTACGAAGCGGGAGCAGATATTGTGGAAACCAACACCTTTAGCGGAACTTCCATTGCCCAAGAAGATTACGGAACTCAAGATAAAGTGTATGACATTAATTTTCATTCGGCCAAAATAGCCCGAGAGGTTGCCGATGAATTTACTACCAAAGAACCAGACAAACCTAGATTTGTAGCTGGTTCGATAGGGCCAACAAACAAAACTGCTTCTATTTCGCCAGTGATTAATGATCCAGGTTTCAGAGCCATTTCCTTTGATGAATTGGTAACTGCCTTTTCGCAACAAGCAGAGGCTCTGATTGATGGCGGGGTAGATATACTGTTGGTAGAAACAATTATTGATACGCTCAACGCCAAAGCAGCTCTTTTTGCTATTGAACAAGTTTTTGAAAAGAAAGGAATTGAACTCCCAATCATGGTTTCGGGAACCATTACCGACCAAAGTGGAAGAACACTTTCGGGGCAAACCACCGAAGCATTTTTAATTTCTACGGAACATGCACCCGTAACGAGTATTGGATTAAACTGTGCGCTGGGAGCCAAAGAATTAAAACCCTATTTGCAAGTAATGTCCAAAAAATCTCCATTTCTAGTGAGTGCACATCCCAATGCTGGACTGCCCAACGAGTTTGGAGAATATGACGAAACACCCGAAATGATGGGCAAACAAATTAAAGATTTTCTTGAAGAAGGATTACTAAATATTGTAGGAGGATGTTGCGGCACGACTCCAGCACACATCAAAGCCATTGCCGATTTGGCAAAAAACTATAAACCTAGAGAAATAAAAGAGAATTAAGACACCATTTCCCGAATTGGCGGGACACTCAAGGTTCAAACTAAATACAATTAAACACTCACATTGTCATTCCCGCGAAGGCGGGAATCTTATTCATCAGGCTAATTCTCGTTTTTAGATTCCTGCTTTTGCAGGAATGACAATTTAAAAAAGAAAACAGAATAATAATAAATGCGAAAGAATATATAAAACCAACAAAAAATGGCAACACCTAAACTATACAAAGAAATAGACAAAACAATTCTGGAAGCAATTCCGAACCCTTCGAGAGAGGCTTACGAGATAAAAATTAAAATTCCGGAATTCACTTTCCTCGGAGTAAAAGAACAGCCTGATTTTGCAACGGTATTTCTTACGATGTATCCAAAAGACAAAATCATTGAACTGAAATCATTAAAACATTATGCCTTTCATTTGCGCGACATTGTAGTTTCTTACGAGCGGTTAATCAATATTTTTTACGATCACTTAATGGAAGTATATGAGCCAGACAGAATGAGAATTGAAATGATATGCAACCCAAGAGGAGGAATTTCTGCAAAACTAGCTATTGATTCGGATTGGAGCGCGAGAGGCGGAGAAGAGAAATACAAAGATTGGATGAATACTTCTGGAACGGATAACTGGAGTGTGGTGATGTAAATCCCAACCCTAATCCTTCCCAAATGGAAGGGGATATGCTCGGGTTAAAGAGAACAGAACAAATAGAATAGAATATAAAGAAAAGACTTTGGATGCTCGTGTTATCATCAATACAATTATCTACATTGAAAAAATAGAAGAATACAAAAAATGAAAGATTACACCTTAAAACTAAGCGGACTTGAACCGTTACTCATAACCCCAGAAACCAATTTTGTAAACATTGGGGAAAGAACTAATGTTACAGGTTCTCGGAAATTTTTGCGCTTGATAAAAGAAGAATTATTTGACGAAGCCGTAGATGTAGCTCGTGATCAAGTGGAAGGTGGGGCACAAATTCTGGACGTCAACATGGACGAAGGTATGCTGGACGGAAAAGAAGCGATGGTTAAGTTTTTGAACTTAATTGCTTCTGAACCAGATATCGCTCGTATTCCTGTGATGATTGACTCTAGTAAATGGGAAATTATTGAAGCGGGGCTTAAATGTATTCAAGGAAAAGGTGTGGTAAACTCTATTAGTTTGAAGGAAGGAGAATCAACATTCGTTGAACAAGCCAAAAAAGTCAAAATGTATGGAGCCGCCACCATTGTTATGGCTTTTGACGAAGATGGACAAGCTGACACATACGAAAGGAGAATAGAAATTTGTAAAAGGTCATATGACATTTTGGTGGATAAAGTAAAATTTCCTCCACAAGACATCATTTTTGATCCGAATATTTTTCCCGTGGCAACAGGAATTTCGGAGCATAATAACTATGCGGTTGACTTTTTTAAAGCTACAAAATGGATAAAAGACAACTTGCCAGGAGCAAGAGTTAGTGGAGGCGTAAGTAACGTTTCTTTTTCGTTTAGAGGAAATAATGCAGTGCGCGAAGCCATGCACTCAGCATTTTTGTACCACGCCATCCAACACGGAATGGACATGGGAATTGTAAACCCAACTATGTTGGAAATTTATGACGAAATCCCAAAAGAATTACTGGAAAAAGTGGAGGATGTTCTCTTAAATAGAAATGAAAATGCGACAGAAGTTCTCCTGGATTATGCCGAAAGTGTAAAAGGAGATGGGAAGAAAAAAGAGCGTGATTTGTCTTGGCGAGAACAAGATGTAAAAGGAAGAATTACTCACTCCTTGGTAAAAGGAATCACAGAATTTATTGAAGAAGATACCGAAGAGTGTCGTCAGCAATATCCAGAACCTATTCAGGTAATTGAAGGCCCATTGATGGATGGGATGAACGTGGTGGGAGATTTATTTGGGTCTGGGAAAATGTTTTTACCTCAAGTAGTAAAATCTGCCAGAGTAATGAAACAAGCTGTGGCTTATTTGAATCCATTTATTGAAGCTGCCAAAAATGGTGCTGTGGAAGCCAACGGAAAAGTGTTGATGGCGACTGTAAAAGGCGATGTTCACGACATTGGAAAAAATATTGTAGGAGTAGTTTTGGGCTGCAATAATTACGACATTGTGGATATGGGCGTGATGGTTCCTACCCAAGATATTATTAAAAAAGCCATCGAAGAAAACGTAGATGTTATTGGATTGAGTGGATTAATTACCCCTTCGCTGGATGAAATGGTGGATGTAGCCACCGAAATGGAAAAGGCAGGACTCACCATTCCACTTTTGATTGGTGGAGCTACAACTTCGCGTGTTCACACCGCTGTGAAAATTGAACAAAACTACACCAAAGGACAAACCATTCACGTGTTGGATGCTTCGCGTTCGGTGACTGTGGTTGAGAAATTATTGGGGAATACTTCCAAGGAATTTGTGGCAGACATCAAAACCGAATACGAAAAAGTTCGAGAAACTCACGCCAATAAAAAAGCACAAAAAAGACTGCTTCCGTATGATGTAGTACTGGAAAACAAATTCAAAATCGACTGGAAAGCCGAAGATATCTATACGCCCAACTTTATAGGAAACAAGACTTTCGACAACTTTCCTATTTCGGAGCTAATTCCATTTATCGATTGGACTCCTTTTTTTCAAACTTGGCAATTAGCGGGGCGATTCCCGCGGATATTGACCGATGAAGTTGTGGGAGAACAAGCCAGAAGTTTGTTTGCCGATGCCCAAGAAATGTTGGCAAAAATTGAAAAAGAAAACTGGCTTACTGCCAAAGCTGTTATCGGAATTTGGCCTGCCAATTCCAATGGAAAAGACGATGTATTTACCTACACCGATGAAACCCGAACTGAAGTTGCTGACACGTTATTTTCGTTGAGGCAACAAACCCAAAAAGCAAAGCGATTACCTAATTTTTCTTTGGCAGATTACATTGCCCCCAAAGAAACAGGCTTACAAGACTACTTGGGCGGATTTGTAGTGACTGCAGGGCTTGGAATTGAACCTCACGTGAAGAAATACCAAGAAAATCATGACGATTACAACGCCATTTTATTAAAAGCCTTGGCAGATAGATTGGCAGAAGCTTTTGCTGAATTGATGCACAAAAAAGTACGTGAAGAATTGTGGGGATATGCACCAAACGAACGCTTAGAAAACGAAGAATTGATAAACGAAAAATACCAAGGAATTCGACCTGCACCAGGTTACCCAGCTTGTCCAGATCATACTGAAAAAACGACTTTGTTTAAGAAACTAAATGCTACGGAAGAAATTGGAGTAGTTCTCACCGATTCGCTAGCCATGTATCCAGCAGCTTCGGTAAGTGGTTTTTATTATGCTCATCCACAAGCCAAGTATTTTGGATTAGGGAAAATAGAACTAGATCAAGTAAAGAATATTGCCAAACGAAAAAACATGGAAGAGAAAAAAATGAAAAGGTGGTTGAGTTCAGTAATGAATTAAATTATATGAAAACCTTTGAAGTTTAGAAAAAAACACGATATTTGCAGTCCAAATTAATAACCAGGGGTTTCGACCCTCTAAAATTTAAAACAAATGCCAGTAAAAATTAGACTGAGAAGACTAGGAAGAAAAGGAAGACCTTTTTACCACATCGTAGCTGCAGACAGCAGAGCACCAAGAGATGGAAAATTTCTTGAAAAAATCGGAACGTACAACCCAATTACTAATCCTGCAACTATCGATTTAGACGTTGACGCTGCATTGAAATGGTTAGCAAATGGTGCACAACCAACTGACACGGCTAAAAACATTCTTTCTTACAAAGGTGTCATGTACAAAAAACACTTAATGAGAGGTGTATCAAAAGGAGCAATGACAGAAGAACAAGCCAATGAAAAATTCAATGCTTGGTTGGAAGAGAAAAACTCTAAAATTTCTGCAAAAGCTGACGGAGTTTCTGCAAAAGCTGCAAAAGAAGCCGCTGCTAGATTGAAAGCAGAAGTTGCTGTGAAAGAAGCACAATCTGCTGCTATTGCCGCTGCTAACACACCGGTAGAAGAAGCGCCAGCTGAAGAAGCTGCTGCAACAGATGAAGAAGAATAAATTTCGATTATGAAATTTGATGAATATTTTAACCTTGGAGTGATCTCCAAGGTTTTTTCATTTAAGGGGGAAATTGTAGCTAGATTTGATGTTGAAGTACCGAATCTATTTGAAAACCTGAAGACTCTCTTCATCGAAGAAAAAGGAAATCTTGTTCCTTATTTTGTGGATAAATTGGAGCCGCAGCTAAATCAATTTGTTCGAATAAAATTCAGAGGAATTGATTCCCAAGAACAAGCTAAAAAGCTACTTAAGTGTGATTTATATTTGCCCGATATTCTTCTGCCAACATTAGAGGAGGATGAATTTTACTTTCATGAAATAGTTGGGTTCACTGCATTTGATGAAGAAGAAAAAGAAGTTGGTAAAATAGTGGAAGTGTACGACTTACCGAATAATCCTGTAGCCGAGATACTCATAAACGAAAAAGAGGTACTTGTTCCGCTAAATTTAATGATTGAACTCGATAAAAAGAATCAAAAGATGTACATTGAGATTCCTAATGGATTAGTGGATTTGTAAGCATCAATACTTACGTCTATTAAAAATGTCATCCTAAACTCTCGTGCTGAGTTTATCGAAGTATGATTCAGGATCTGGCAAAAAATATTTCACGATTAATTCATTTTGGGAAAACTTCAACGAATAAAGACTCTGATCTCGACAATTCGGGACAGATTGACTTTGAAAAAAACAAATTCTAAATGTCCACATTTCATTTCAAACAATTTTCAGTGCAAAACGAAAAAAGTGCTATGAAAGTCAACACAGATTCAGTACTTCTTGGTGCTTGGGCAGAAATTCCAAAAAAAGCTAAATCAGCACTGGATATTGGTTCTGGAACAGGAGTTTTAGCCTTGATGTTAGCCCAGAAAAATATAAATCTAAACATTGAAGCCATAGAAATTGAAAAAAATGCCTTTGAAGAATCTGAAGTTAACTTTTCAAATTCACCTTATTTTAAAAGGCTTAAGGCAGTAAATTTACCCCTTCAAGAATTTACTCCCAACCAACCGATAGACCTGATTATCTCCAACCCTCCTTATTTCATCAATGATTTAAAAAACAGGGACAATAATAAATCTAAAGCTAGGCATACCGCCTCACTCACCTTTCTGGAATTAATTGAGTTCGCAAAGTCAAACTTGTCAGACGAAGGTGTGTTCTCGGTTATCCTTCCAAAAAAAGAAAGTGAAATTTTCCTTTCTCTTTGCACCGATAAAGAGTTACATCTAACAAAAATCGCTTTCATCAAACCCAATCCAAGCAAAGTCGTAAACCGAGTTATGATGAGTTTTGGTCATGAAAAAGTTGTGGTCAAACAGCAAGAGTTTTGCGTCTATAAGTCGCAGGGTGTTTACTCCCAAGAACACAAAAAGCTAACAAAAGATTTTTATTTAGATAAATAGAAATTGTCTTCGATTGGCGGAATATTTCGCTACATTTACTTCCTCATTTTGTGACAGAATGACACTGAAACCGAAATTTTTTCAGAAAAAAATGAAGTTTATTGTCAATCCAATAGTTGGCATAAAAAGTGCAACATCGAAATCAGTATTTTTTATGAAGTATTAACCAAAAAAATTAAAAAATTATGTCAGTAAACATCAAACCTCTCTCGGATAGAGTTGTAATAGAACCAGTTCCGGTTGAAGAAAAAACAGCTTCTGGAATCATTATTCCAGATGCATCAAAAGAAAAACCTTTGAAAGGAAAAGTGGTTGCTGCCGGACCAGGTAAACTGGACGAGCCAATGACTGTAAAGTCTGGCGACACAGTGTTATATGGTCAATATTCGGGCACTGAAGTAAAATTAGACGGAATAACTTACCTCATTATGAGAGAAGCGGACATCTTCGGAATTTTAGCCTAACCGCTCACTAAAAAAATCGTACCCTGAAAATTTTGTTTCGGTAAAAAACAAGTTGCCCCAGTCTTTGCATAAGGATTTGGGAATGGGTAACTTTTATTAATCACATTTAAAAAAAATTATAACAATGGCAAAGCAAATAACATTTGACTTAGAAGCTAGAGAAAGCCTAAAAAAAGGAATTGACAAACTAGCAAATGCAGTGAAAGTAACTCTAGGACCTAGAGGAAGAAACGTAGTAATCGATAAGAAATTCGGGGCTCCACACATAACAAAAGATGGAGTTTCAGTAGCGAAAGAAATAGAATTGACCGACCCCGTGGAAAACATGGGAGCTCAAATGGTAAAAGAAGTGGCTTCCAGAACTGCAGAATTAGCAGGAGATGGTACCACAACAGCTACAGTGTTAGCTCAATCCATCATCAATACAGGACTTAAAAGCTTGGTAGCTGGTGCGAATCCAATGGACTTGAAAAGAGGAATTGACAAAGGAGTTGAGGCAATCATTAAAGAAATGGCTGGATTTTCAGAAGCAGTTGGTGCCGACAACAAAAAGATTGAACAAGTAGCCACTGTGTCGGCAAACAATGACAAAGAAATAGGAGCTTTGATTGCAGAAGCAATGAAAAAAGTGACCAAAGAAGGTGTCATTACTGTAGAAGAAGCAAAAGGAACAGAAACCTACGTAGAAGTAGTAGAAGGAATGCAATTCGATAGAGGGTACCTATCTCCTTACTTTGTTACTGATGCAGAAAAAATGATTACTGAGTATGATAACCCGTACCTATTAATTTACGATAAAAAAATATCCAACATTCAGGACATCGTCCCAATTTTAGAGGCTGTGGTCGGAACTGGAAGACCATTGATTATTATTGCTGAGGACATAGAATCACAAGCACTAGGATTATTGGTTGTGAACAGATTAAGAGGTCAGATGAAAGTAGCAGCTGTGAAGGCTCCTGGATTTGGAGACAGAAGAAAAGCAATGCTAGATGATATCGCCATTCTTACAGGAGGAACAGTTATTTCTGAAGAAACTGGATTGACTTTAGCTAACACAACTCTTGAAATGTTAGGTTCAGCAGATAAAATCGAAATCGACAAGGACAATACAACCCTCATCAATGGATCTGGAAAGAAAGACGATATATCTGCAAGAGTAGGACAGATTAAAGCGCAAATTGAAAGCACAACTTCTGATTATGACAGAGAAAAGCTTCAAGAAAGGCTCGCAAAATTAGCTGGTGGTGTTGCCGTACTTTATGTTGGAGCAACTACTGAAGTTGAAATGAAAGAGAAAAAAGATAGAGTAGACGATGCACTTCATGCAACCCGAGCTGCAGTAGAGGAAGGAATAGTACCAGGTGGAGGAGTTGCGTATATCAGAGCTAGCTCAGCATTGGATTCTGTGAAGGCAGACAACGATGATGAGGCTACCGGAATTGCAATTATCCGAAGAGCTATTGAGGAGCCATTGAGACAAATTGTTTCTAACGCTGGTGGAGAAGGATCTGTGGTGGTTCAGAAAATCAAAGAAGGGAAAAAAGACTTTGGATACAATGCAAGAGCAGACAAATACGAAAATCTACTAAAGTCTGGAGTTATTGATCCTGCAAAGGTAAGTAGGGTAGCGCTAGAAAATGCCGCTTCGATTGCAAGCATGTTGCTCACTACGGAATGTGTCATTACAGATATACCAGAAAAAGAAGATGATCACCGTCATGCAGCTCCACCAATGGGAGGAATGCCTGGAATGATGTAATCATCTTACCTATAAAATAACTAAACCCGAATTTCAGAAATGAGATTCGGGTTTTTTTATGGGTAGAATTTTACTAAATTTAGTTAACCTTTATCCTATTAAAATGAGTAATTATCACATAAAACACCTAGAAGAATATTACAAAGTTTACCGAAAATCAGTAAGAGAACCCGAAGTATTTTGGGAAGAAATAGCTGAAGAGCATTTTAGCTGGCGAAAAAGATGGGACAACGTACTGAGTTGGGATTTTAAAACCCCAGAAGTAAAATGGTTTGAGGGAGCAAAACTCAATATCACAGAGAATTGTATTGACAGACATTTAAGAACTAAAGGAGATAAAACGGCTATTTTGTTCGAGCCCAACAATCCAAATGAGTCTGCTCAACACATTACCTATAAAGAATTGGCAAAAAGAGTGAATCAATTTGCTAACGTATTGAAGGAGAATGGGATTCAAAAAGGAGACAGAGTATGTATTTATTTGCCTATGATTCCGGAATTAGTAATTTCTCTCTTGGCTTGTGCAAGAATTGGAGCAATTCATTCAGTGGTATTTGCCGGATTTTCTTCAACAGCACTTTCCACAAGAATAAACGATAGTGACTGCAAAATGGTAATTACCTCTGATGGTTCATACCGAGGAGCCAAAACAATTAATTTAAAAGGAATTGTAGATGAGGCATTGGAATCCTGCAATGGAGTCAATACAGTATTAGTTGCAAAAAGAATAAATTCAGATGTTTCGATGAAAGAAGGCAGAGACAAATGGTTGCAACCTTTGCTTGACACTGCCTCAACTGAATGTGAACCTGAAATTATGGATGCGGAAGACCCCTTATTCATTTTATATACTTCTGGCTCTACTGGCACACCAAAAGGAATGGTTCACACTACTGCTGGTTACATGGTAAACACCGCTTATACGTTTAAAAACGTGTTTAATTACCGAGCAGATGACATCTATTGGTGTACTGCTGATATTGGCTGGATAACAGGACACAGTTACATCGTATATGGACCATTAGCTAATGGAGCAACAACTGTAATGTTTGAAGGAGTTCCTAGCTATCCCGATATGGGAAGGTTCTGGGAGGTTGTAGAAAAACACAAAGTAACTCAATTTTACACTGCTCCCACTGCAATTCGTGCATTGGGGAAGGAGAGTTTAGATTTTGTAAATAAGTACGATTTATCTTCTTTAAAAGTACTTGGTTCGGTAGGTGAACCAATAAATGAGGAAGCTTGGCATTGGTACAACGAAAACATAGGAAAAGCCAAATCTCCCGTAGTGGATACATGGTGGCAAACCGAAACTGGAGCGATTATGATTTCGCCATTGCCCTACGTAACCCCTACCATT
>CBFHHA010000011.1:0-1872 GCA_965655625.1 Flavobacteriales bacterium
GAGATGAATAGCATTGGAACTATCTTTTTCTCCGTGCCCCCAACCATCTAAAATTACAAGAATTGCTTTTTTTGTCATACGAATTGTGTTGTAGTACAAATATCGGGAATTTGAATAACTAAATTGGGCTTCGATACAATTTTTCATTTTGAAAAATCACTCAGCCCGCAGATTTGCTCAAATCCGAAACCCGAGTATTTAGAACATATTTAGAATGTATCAGCCTGTCCCGAGGTGTCGGAAAAGAGTGATATAACCGACAAACCTCAGCCATTAAAGAAAAAAAAGACCGAGTCACCCTGAACTCTTGTAATGAATTTATCGAAGTGTGATTCAGGTTTTGTTAATTTACAGCACTTGTATTTATTAACAGATTCCGTTTCAAGAACGGAATGACTGCTTCTTTTTTTTATTGCAAATCCTTATTCAATCCTTATCTTTACATTTATGAAAATCAAACAACACATCCCGAATTTTATTACGCTACTTAATTTGGCCTGTGGGGTATTTGCAATTTTATTTTTTATCGAATTTACTTTCCCTATTGAGCAAGGACTCAGGGGACTAGTCAATAGAAGTTATTCCTTTATTGAATTGGGGATTTGGCTCATTCTGATCGCCACAATTTTGGATTTCTTCGATGGATTTTCTGCACGTTTATTAAAAGTACAAAGCGAAATTGGAGCTCAGCTAGACAGCTTAGCGGATATGGTAACCTTTGGAGTGGCTCCTGGATTTCTTTATTTCGCAATGATACATGAATTTTACCCTAATGAGACTTTGTTGCGCTATCTGTTTGTATTGATCCCAGTTTTCTCTGCCTTGCGACTTGCAAAATTCAATGTAGACACAGAACAAACCAACTATTTTAAGGGGATAGCTACACCGGCAAATGCCCTCTTTTGGGTGGGAATGTTTTTTATCATAAAAAACAACCATCCAGTTCATGGAATATTCATTTTTACCTCACTTGTTATCATCATGTCGCTATTGATGATTTCAAACTTTCGAATGTTTTCCTTAAAATTAAAAAATACAAAACTTGAAGGGGACAATGTTTACAGAGTCATTCTATTGATTGGAACCGTTATTTTAACAATTCTCTTTGGGTTGTTTACAAATATCTTGGCTGTCATTCCATTTATTATCCTTTTGTATATACTTTTGTCATCACATTATCATTACAAGACTAGAAAAACTACCTAAACATGAATTTTAAAGCAGAAATAGACATTATGCCACTTGAGGCGATTTTGGACCCACAAGGAAAAGCCGTTACCCAAAGTATGGGAAATTTGGGACTTAACGAAATCTCAAACGTACGTATCGGAAAACACATTACACTAAAAGTAGAGGCTGGTACCGAAGCTGAAGCAAATGAAAAAGTAGATACAGCTTGTAAAAAACTATTGTGTAATTTAATTATGGAATCATACACTTTCACTCTTACTTCGATATAAACCGAAGTACATATTGAACAAAAAAAACCGTTCTGATTACTCAGAACGGTTTTTTTATAGGTTGTAATGCCGAACGATTAGTTCAACATCGGACTCTTTTGTTTTATAACTGGAGCTCCATCTTCTGGCGCAGGCTTTAACACCTCTCCTTTGATCTTTACCATTTTCACTTTCCCGTCAGCCGAATTAGAGGTAATCGTAACTGATTTGTTGATAGGACCTACTCTATTAGTGGCATAGGTTACTTTCATTTTCGCAGATTCACCAGGAATAATTGGTTCCTTTGGCCAACTTGGCACAGTACATCCACAACTACCTTTTGCATTTGTTATTGTTAATGGTTCTGTTCCATTATTCGTTATGGTGAAGTAACAACTTCCATCTGCTCCTTTTTTAATTTTTCCGTAATCGT
>CBFHHA010000011.1:1970-55677 GCA_965655625.1 Flavobacteriales bacterium
CAAAGTACTTAACAACAGATTAACAGAGAATAATCTATTCTTCCTGGTTTAACTCAAATGAAAACGAGAAAGTTTTGAAAATATAACTAATCCCAAATCATTTTTTCTTAGGTCGTTTTTCGATCTCAATTTTTCTTATTTCTGTTCGCAAAAATTGCCTCAGTTTTTTGGTCTCCTCGACTTCTAACTGCACACCAAAAATGATTTTTTTTCCTTGATATTCAAATTCTAAGCTTTCATTGCCTATATCCCAAAATGCACTTTGCATAACCCAAGAATAGGACCGAACCGAGCGCTCTAATAATTCGATTGAACTCATGTTCGTCAAGAAATAGCTGTGCGCTTTGCCAAACTTTCCATACCCTCTTTTTATGACTAATGACTCTTTATTTAATTTCAAATACTCGACTCCCTTTTTTCTCCAAAGATATACTTTGATGATTTTGTATAAATAATATCCCCAAAACACTAGAAACAAAAGTAAAAACAATTGCAATTGACTCTTTGGAGTATCTCCCGCAATTCGATTCAAATAATCTTCGGACAAAGCTACTCCTAAGATTGCCCCCCCCACAAACAACCACAAAACCATCCATGCTAGCAAAACTCCTTCTTTCCACTTCTCTACTTTGGTAGATATAAGAATAGTTGTATATTCACTATGACGATGAAAAGATATTCTATTGGATAACCACTTCATTTGTTATAAATTTGTTATTATTGACCTCGCAATTGAGTAAGTCCTTTTTTGGCACTATAATTGGAATCTCAGATGCAAAATTACTATTAAAATTAACAAGATGAAAAAGACACTATTATTTTTAGGAATCTCGCTATTAACGTTTGGAAATTCGATGGCCCAAAGAGACGACAAAATGGTCGAAAAGCTTAGAGATATGTACGGAGAAGAAAAGTACCAAGATTGCGCTCATGATGCGATTAAGTTTTCTTCGAATCCAAAATTCAAAGATAATCCAGAAATCTATGTGTATGCCTCCATGTCTTGCTTGAGAATTTCACAAACTAATGAGGGAGTGGAAGAATTTAAAAAAGCATTTAATGATGCTTTGAGCTATGCAGGTAAATACCGCAAAAAAGATAAAGCCGGTCAATATTACGATGATTACATCACACATTTTGAAGAATTAAAAAAGTTAGTTGCAGAAGAAGTTGAAAACTACATGTTGGAAGACCGAAAAGCGAAAGTATACAAGTCAGCTAAGAAATCGTTAGGACTTATGACTAAAATCCATAAAATGGATCCAAATGATAAAGGAGCCTATTTACTTACTGCAGTATTGGAACTAAAAGTAAAAAACACTACCGAAGGTAAAAAGATGCTGAAGGTAATTATGCCAGAAATTGAAAGACTAGCCCCCACGAGAGATGAAATGCCGAAAGAAGAGGAATTGACTGATAAAGAATTGGCTAAGAAAAACAAAAAAATTGAAGACATTTTTGGTGGCCCGATGAAACCAATCAAACCGTTTGACGAAATGTCTGAAATGGAACAAGTGTTTTTGAGATTAGCACTCATTGAATATGCTGATTACTTAAACAGCAAAAAGAAAGTAGACGAAGCAAAGGCGATTATTGAAATTGGAAAGCCCTACTTCTACGGAGAAAACGAAGACTATCTAAGAAAATACACAACAGCCTACAAAGTCATTTATAAAATGATTCACGGATAATCATATCAACTGATAATACCAGAAGCCTACTAAAAATGTTAGTAGGCTTTTTTTGTGAGATATATTTTTCAGTTGGGAAACGACTTGATCAATAATTAAGTCTCTAATTTTGCTTTGAACAGTTATATGTAGGGGATATGGAATATTTTAATTCATTTCCAATTATAGTTTATAGAGCTTGCGAGAAATACCATTAAATTGTGAGCCAAAAACCAATAAACTCTTTTGCACTTAGATACATTCTTTATAAACAAGCCACAAAAAAAAGGCCATTGCAAGAATTCACAATGGCCTTTACTATTTCTTGTTGTATAATTATCTTCTTCTTTTTCTTCTTTTCTGCGGGATAAAATTATAACCTACAGTCAATTGAAATGAATGATGATATGAATCAAAATTAATATTTTGTGTTACTGGCATCAGGCTGCCCACATAACGAGCTCCAAATCTCAACCCTTTTTCGAAATCATACATCCCTCCTACAACAGCTGCTATATCCAGGGTATTGTAATCAATATTAAATTTACCAGGCCTTTCAGAATTTGAAGTATTAACAGTTGTTTGGTCATAGATTGTTACACTTGTTGTTACTACATTACTTTCCGTTTTTCCTAGGAAGAGTCCAAATTGAGGACCTGCAAATATACTAAAATAGCTTTTCCTCCCATACTTTCCGGTGTTGGGTGAAAGATTTAGTTTAAATAATAACGGAAGATCCAAATATATTAATTCATTATAAATATAATTTTCTGAAATTACGGAAGCTAATTGATTCTCAGAGAAATTTTTCAAAACTTCATTATAATTCCTTAGACTCACAGAGGGTTCAATTTGAATACCAACCGCCTTCGTTAAAGAATAATCTAAAAACAAACCAAAATTATAACCTATTCCATCAGTTTTAGCGTATTGTAAATCCAATTGATCTATTTCGGGTTTAATGGAATTATATTTAGATAGAATTGCTCCTGTCGAAGATTGAGGAACTCTGTAATAACCAACTCCTGCTCTCACTCCAAATTTTACTTGCGAAAACACTTCCAACATACAAGTTAGAAGTGCGATCGACAACACTACTTTTTTTATATCCATATCAGATTACTTGGTTTTCCTTGCTTGATTTATTTCGTGAAAGCATTTACAAATTGTAAGCCCCATGGTTCTTTCTTATATATGACTAAACCAAAAGAAATATCTTTTGTTTTCCAAGAAACATCTTTTTTAGCCTCGAACTCAAGATTAATTGTATACCCTCTTGATGCACCGTTTGTTGTTAACTGATAACCAAAATTTTCTATTGAGCTCACCGTAGTTGGCTTAGCAATTCTGGCAACATAATTATGATGAATCGTGTTATTCCCATCTGCATGTCCATTTTGGTAACCTATTATACCATCTACAATCATGTAAGGTGCTAGGTAGTATTCTCCCGAAACTTCTGAGAAAAACTTTGTTGTTGTCTTCAACATAACTTTTTCACCAGAGACTTCCATTTCATAGTTTGCATTCGCTTCTACATAATCAGACTCTATGTGTTTTGTAATTATCGAGTCATTGGCGTTTGGAATGAAGTTGTAAAAGAAAGTTGGAACACTCCCACCTAAATTAAATGTTGGACCTACCTCGGTAAATAAAGTAGAACCTTCTACAGTGGTAAAAGCATCTTTCCAAGCCATGAATACAGCTTTTCCTTTATATGATTCTTTTAGCGACTCAAATTGAGGAAATCCCCAAGATCCACATGGACCACACCATGTAGCAGTTCTTTTTCCAATAACAGCCATATTTGATTCTGTCACTTCTAAAGTGTTTTCTGATTCTTCCATAGGTGAAGTCTTACGACACGCTACGAATGCTGTTGCAATTAACAGCCCTAGTACAATTTTTTTCATAATAATTCGGTTTAATTTGGGTGCAATATACAGCTTTTTTATCACAAACTCAAGAAATATTGCTTTCCGTTGAGCTCGGGTTTATGTGTGTTAGTTTATTTTACACTCATTTTTTAAATAGCCATTCAGATAAGAGCCAGTCTCACATGTGGTTGTAGCATCCTTTTTCTTTCCAGTTATGACTGTTTCGGTAGTGGTTGTTGGCTGAGGTGATGTAGGCGTTGCGTCAGTTAATGTACAGGTACAAGTATATTCTTTACTACCACAACTAGACAAGGCAATTAAACAGGCTAAGGATAGGCTAATAACTATTTTTTTCATCTTATTTTTTTTATAATATTGGCTAATTTACAAATTTTTTTCGCATCCTAAACTTTATCTGATAATTTCTTTCAAGCTCAACCACAAAGAACAGGAGCACTAAAAATAAAATCTTGAGTTCAACTTTTTTTTCATTCTTATGTTTTCAAAAAACAATCTTTTTTTTCATCTTGCATTCGATTTAAAAAACCCTTCATGTCTACTTGTCAATTTTGTAAAAAAGAAATTTCAATCAAATCTCAAAAAGCAAAAAAGTTTTGTTCTACAAACTGTAGGGTAAAAGCTTATCAGAAAAGAAAGAGAATGTCACCCTCTATGACTTGCTACGTTTGCAAAGAAGGCGTTTTGACCTATCGCATTTTGCTCAACAAGACCCCTCAGATAAAGTGCACGGCCTGCAACACACTCTGGAAAACTGAATAATGGAGATTATTCGTTTTCTTGTTCATTATGGATTGCATTTCCTTCTTCCAATTTTGATTGCGATTGTGTTTTACAAGAAAAATTGGAAAATAGTTTCTTTCGTATTTATACTGACCATGCTAGTCGACTTAGACCATTTATTGGCAGAGGATATTTTTGTAACCAACCGCTGTAGCATAAATTTTCATCCTCTTCATTCAAGTTATGCGATTTCTGCTTACACTTTAGGACTGTTTTGGAGAAAAACGCGAATAATCAGCATTGGGCTTTTACTCCACATGTTGACCGACTGGCAGGATTGTTTTTGGATGAACTAAATCATCTACTTCTTACCAGGATGCGGTTTTACAAACTTCTTTTGCGAAATTGGGTTTTCGTTCTTCTTGGGCATTGGCCCTCTCAAGTGAATAATTAAACCATTCAAGAAATTTCGAAGCAATTGATCTCCACACTCTTGGTAATTCTTATGATCCTCTTTTTGAAAAATAGCGTTCAGTTCTGGTTTAGTCATTTTAAAATCAACTAACTCCAATACTTTTAGAATATCCTCATCTCTCAGTTTATGAGCTACTCTTAGCTTTTTCATGATGTCGTTATTTGTAAGCATCGTTTCTTTGTTTTTTTCAATTAACCAAATAGTTGGATGTATCAACCAACTTTGTCGGCAGTCTATTTTTTTAATGGGCTTGCAGCCAATTGTCTCCCGTACTCATTTCCACCTCCAACGGAACCACAATTTTTACAGCATTCTCCATGTTATCTTTCACTAGTTTTTCCATTACCTCAATCTCGTTTTTATCCACATCAAAAACGAGTTCATCATGAACTTGAAGCAACATTCTAGAGTTTAATTTCTTCACCTTCATTTCCTTCAAAATATTTATCATGGCAATTTTTATCACGTCTGCGGCTGTCCCCTGAATTGGTGCATTAATTGCGTTTCGTTCAGCATGACCACGCACTATTGCATTACTTGAATTTATATCTTTCAAGTTTCTTCTTCTCCCTAACATTGTTTCTACATAACCGTTGGCCTTAGCTTGAACTATAGCCTCATCCATGTAGGATTTAATTTTAGGATATTTAGCAAAATAGCTATCGATTATTTCCTTGGCTTCCTTTCTAGGGATAGACAATCTTTGCCCCAATCCAAAAGCAGAAATTCCGTAGATGATACCAAAATTCACCATTTTAGCCTTACTCCTCATTTCTCTAGTCACCTCTTCCATCGGTACATCAAACACTTTGGAGGCTGTTGCAGAGTGAATATCGTGTTTTTGCACAAATGCTTCTATCATTCCCTCATCTCCACTCAAGGCTGCAATTATACGCAGCTCAATTTGAGAATAATCCGCTGCCAAAAGAGTAAATTTCTCATTTCTTGGAATAAATGCTTTTCTGATAAATCGACCTTTCTCCGTTCTAATTGGAATATTCTGAAGGTTGGGATTTACGGAACTTAATCTTCCTGTTGCTGCTACGGTTTGCATGTAATTGGTATGGATTCTTTTGGTATCCTCAGCGATAAGAAGCGGAAGCGCATCCACATAAGTTGATTTTAGTTTTTTGAGTGACCGATACTCCAGAATCTTGTCAAATATTTCGTGTTTCCCCACCATTTTGCTCAGGGTATCCTCACTTGTTGAGTACTGCCCAGTCTTGGTTTTTTTTGCTTTTACGTCTATTTCCATTTTTTCAAATAGCACTTCACCCAATTGTTTAGGAGAATCTAAATTAAAATCTGAAAACCCAGCTAGTTCCTTTATTTTCGATTCCAGCTCGACTAAATCTGCCTCCAACTCTTTTGAAAAACTGCCCAGCGCTTCTACGTCTAAATTGATCCCTTCCCTTTCCATTTTTTCTAAAACAGGCAACAACGGCATCTCAATTTCCCAAAACAGCTTTTCAGTATTTGTTTCTTTCAATTTTTCTTCAAACAGCTTTTTCAACTGAAAAGTAATATCTGCATCTTCACAAGCATACTCAAACACTTCTGAAGGATCAAGCTCCCGCATATTCTTTTGGTTCTTCCCTTTTTTTCCTATCAAAGTTTCGATAGAAACTGGCTTGTACCCTAAATAGGTCTCTGCCAACAGATCCATCCCATGGCGCATATCTGGTTGAATAAGGTAATGGGCAATCATGGTATCAAATAATTTACCTCGAATAGTTAAACCATAATTCTGAACAACAGCCAAATCATATTTTAAGTTATGACCAATTTTTTCAATCTGATCATTCTCAAAAACAGGTCTAAACTCTCCCAGAATTTTTTTCGCCTCTTCTCTGATTTCAGGAAACGGAACGTAAAACCCTTCGCCCTTCTTGAATGAAAAAGCGATTCCAACTAGCTCGGCCAAAAGGGCATCCAGTGAAGTCGTTTCCGTATCAAAACAAACAGATTTTTGAGAATCAAGCAGCGCTATTAATTCCCTTCTCTTCTCTTCAGATTCTACTAATTCGTAGTTATTCTTTACCGTTTCTATCGTTTTAAAATCTATCGCTTCGGCCGATTCACTGGTATCTGCTCCTTGTGAAGCAGAAGAAGAAAACATATCCAATTGACCTTCTGTGGTCGTGTTCTGAATCTCTACACCAAAAGCTCTTTTGGCCAAAGTCCGGAACTCCAATTCGCTAAATAATTCTATGATTCTATCCTTATCTGGCTCAGACATGATTAAATCTTTTTCATCAAATTCAACAGGGACATCCAAAATAATAGTTGCTAACTTTTTGGATAATAATCCTTGCTCTGCAAAGTTGATGACATTTTCTTTTTGTTTTCCCTTTAGATCCTCTGCATTGGCAATTAAATTCTCCACAGAGCCGTATTGCTTTATGAGTTTTTTGGCCGTTTTTTCTCCAATACCCGGAATACCCGGAATATTGTCTACCGCATCTCCCCAAAGACCCAAAATATCTATTACCTGCTTGGGATGCTCCACTTCAAAATTATCGCAAATCTCTTTTACACCCAAAATTTCTGCGGGTTTCCCCATTCGCGCAGGCTTGTACATAAACACTTTATCGGTAACCAATTGTCCAAAATCTTTGTCAGGAGTCATCATATAAGTGGTAAAACCAGCCTCTTCGGCTTTTACCGAAAGTGTCCCAATTACATCATCCGCCTCGTACCCTTCTTTCATCAAAATAGGAATGTGAAAAGCTCGAATAATATCCATAATGATAGGCACAGACTTTTTTATATCCTCTGGAGTTTCTTGCCTATTTGCTTTGTATGCGGCAAATTCTTGCGTACGCAAGGTAGCAGCGGGAAAATCAAAAACAACAGCTATGTGGGTAGGTTTGTGGTTGTTGAGGATATCCAGCAAGGTGTTGGTAAATCCCAAAACTGCCGATGTGTTTAACCCTTTAGAATTAATTCTTGGATTTTTAATAAAGGCGTAATAGGCTCTAAAAATTAATGCGTAGGCATCTAATAAGTATAACTTTTTCTCTTCTTCCATTTCTTTCATATTTATTGATTGCTTTCAATCATTTTTCCAATTTCTATAAACTCTTTCACGGCAAGTTGTTCGGGTCTCTTAGTTAATATAGCTTCTTCTCTTACGGCTTCTGGCAGAATAGATTTCAGAGAGTTTCTTAGGGTTTTTCTTCTCTGATTAAATCCTAGCTTGACTACTTGCTTGAAAGTACTATCACGTATACCAAGTGATTCCACTGCGTTCCTTTTCAAGTGAATCACTCCTGATTTTACTTTTGGTGGAGGATCAAATGCTCCCTCTGGAACTGTAAACAAATACTCCACCGAATAAAACGCTTGAATAAAGACGCTAATAATACCGTAGTTTTTATTACCCGGTTGAGCATTTACTTTTTCAGATACTTCTTTTTGAAACATCCCTACCACTTCTGAGATTAACTGTTTATTCTCAAAAATTTTGGTTAAAATTTGGGAAGAGATAAAATAAGGAAAATTTCCGAAAATTTTAAATGGATTCCCTTCGTTTAGTTTGTTTAAATCAAGCTTCAAGAAATCATAATCTACGATATCGAGTTCCGAATAGGTTTGTGACAAATAAGTAATAGAATCTCCATCCACTTCTACGACACTCAGATTGGGGAAGCGTTTCATTAGGTATTTGGTAATTGCTCCCATTCCCGGTCCAATTTCTATAATTTTTTCTTCCGTTTTTGCCTCAGGCATTCCGTCTGCAATTGCCAGACAAACTTCTTCGTCTTTCAAAAAATGTTGACCCAGGTATTTTTTTGCTTCCACCATCCTTTTTGTTATTGTGTTAGTCCAATGTTAAAACTCTTTGCTTCGAATGATATCAAAACAAAAAAGAACAAAATTGGATACTGTTTCAAAATTAACTAGATAAACGAACTATTCCTTACATATTGGAAATTAATTTTAAGGATGACACTTTAAATCCCATTTGTGTACGAATAATCCCTCTTGTCCCTATATTTTATTGAAACCTCAGTATTTTTATTATTTTTGAATCAAACTAAAGCTAATACATGAAAAAAATAACTCTACTCCTGGCGTCTGCTTTCCTTCTAGGAAACAGTTTTGCCCAAAAAAACAACATTAAATTCACCGAGTTTGACTTGGATAACGGATTACATGTAGTCTTACATAAAGATAATTCTACTCCAATAATTGCAGTAAGCGTTCTGTATCACGTAGGTTCCAAAAACGAAACTACAGGAAAAACAGGGTATGCTCACTTTTTTGAACATTTGATGTTCGAAGAATCAGAAAATATTGCACAAGATCAATATGCAAAAATAGTTCAATCTGTTGGAGGAACCATTAATGCTTATACTTCGAGTGACCAAACTTATTACCATTGTGTATTGCCATCCAATCAATTGGAATTGGGCTTATGGATGGAATCTGAAAGAATGTTGAATGCAAAAATCACTCAGGCAGGAGTTGATAACCAAAGAGAGGTAGTGAAAGAAGAAAAAAGAACTTCGGACAACAGACCTTATTCTAGCTGGTACATGGAGATTTCTAAAAGAATGTTCCAAGGAACAAACTATGAGTGGACTCCTATTGGATCGTTCGCAGACTTGAACGCTGCCTCGATTGCAGATTTTCAAAATTTTTATGACATGTATTATGTTCCAAACAATGCAACATTAGTGATTACAGGAGACATTGATGAAAAAACGGCAAAAAAATACATCAAAAAATATTTTAGCGGAATACCTAAAGGCATTGCTGAAATAAACAAACCAAACGTATCGGGTGCTTTACTAACGCAACCAATTGTAGATACGGTGTATGACAACATTCAGTTGGATGCTGTTTTTCAGGCATACAAAGTGCCAGCTCAAGGTACAAAAGATGCTTATGCGCTTGAAATGCTTTCTACTATCTTATCAAACGGAAAAAGTTCTAGATTGAATACTGCTTTGAAAGAAGACAAGCAAATGGCTCTTCAAGTGGCTGGTTTTTCTATGAATTTCGAAAGCGCAGGATTCTTTGCTACCTTAGGTTTGCCAAACCAAGGTTACACGGTGGCAGATATTCAAAAAGGAATTGTTGCTGAAATTGAAAAATTGCAGAATGAATTAATTTCTGAGGAAGAATTTCAAAAAATTAAAAATATTTCCGAATCAAATTTTGTGAGCAGCAATTCTTCAATGAAAGGAATCGCAGAAAGTTTGGCTACTTACCACGTAATGTTTGGAGATGCAGAATTAATCAATACAGAATTGGAAAAATACCGAGCTGTTACGAGAGAAGATATTCAACGCGTAGCAAAAAAATATTTGGTTCAATCAAATAGCGTGACACTTTATTATTTACCAAAAAAATAAGAGAGAGCTCAAACAATCAATTTTAAAAGAAAAAGAATCATGAAAAATATAATCATATCAATCGCTTCAATATTAGCAATTACTGCTTGTAGCACAAAAGAAACTGCCCTTGACAGAAGTATTCGTCCAAGTGCATCCGAAGCAAAAGAATTAAAAATAGGGGAACATGAAGAGTTCACCTTAGAAAACGGAATGAAA
Organism: Flavobacteriales bacterium; assembly: GCA_965655625.1. Classification (GTDB taxonomy): domain Bacteria; phylum Bacteroidota; class Bacteroidia; order Flavobacteriales_D; family CAJJDF01; genus CAJJDF01. The sequence goes on from CBFHHA010000011.1 coordinate 12,295, forward strand.
GTGTATGTGATAGAAAATCACAAACTACCAACAATATCATACAGTCTGTCTTTTGACATAGATCCAATTGTAGAAGGAAACAAAGCGGGTTACACTTCGATGGTGGGAGATTTACTAGAGGCTGGAACAAAAAACAGAACGAAAGAAAACCTGAACAAAGAAGTCGATTTTATTGGGGCAAATGTTGGAGCATATTCAAGTGGTGTATACGCATCAGGACTATCAAAATACAACAGTAAATTAATGGATATCTTGGCAGACATCACGTTAAATCCAGTATTTCCTGAAGATGAACTAGAAAAAAGTATCACGGAAAGTGTAACAGCAATAAAATCGAACGCAACTGATGCTGATGCCATAATGAGTGACGTAAAATCTGTAATTGTGTACGGAAAAGGTCATCCTTACGGAGAATTTATGAGCGAAGAGTCATTAAAAAACATCAAGTTGGATGACGTAAAAGGATACTACAATACATACTTTAAACCTAACAACGCTTTACTAACGATTGTGGGAGATATCACGAAAAGTGAAGCGGAAGAATTAGTGAAAAAGCAATTTGGTACTTGGAAAAAAGGAGAAGTCCCTTCACATTCTTACAAAAATCCAGCTGAGCCAAGTTCACCACAAGTATTTGTGATAAACAAAGAGGGAGCTGTTCAATCCAATATTCAGATTAGCAATATTGCCGAAATTAAACTAGGAGATGCCGATTACGAAGCTGCTCAGGTTTTCAATCAAATATTTGGAAGTGGATTTGCAGGACGACTTTTCCAAAACTTAAGAGAAGACAAAGAATATACTTACGGAGCATACGGAGGAATTAGATCAAATAAATTAATCGGTAATTTCTCTTCGAGCGCTAAAGTGCGAAATGAGGTGACAGATAGTGCTGTAGAACAATTCTTGTTTGAAATAAACAGAATTAGAACAGAAGCTATAACGGCAGAGGAACTAAAAAATGCTCAAAATTACATCGCTGGTACTTTTGCTCAATCATTAGAAAGCCCAAGAACTGTGGCAAGATTCGCTGCAAACATTGACGAGTATAAACTAAGCAAAGATTATTTCAAAAACTACTTGAAAAGAATTGATGCAGTCACTGTGGAAGACATCAAAAGAGTGGCAACGAAATACTTAAAGCCAGGTAACATGAACATTATAGTGGTAGGAGATGCTGCCGAAGTAGGCGAAAAATTGGCAAAATTTGGTACAGTAAACTACCTGGATAGAGAAGGAAACAAAACTTCTGCACCGAGCAAAATGAAAGCTGCACCTGCCGGGACAACTGCTGAATCTGTGATGGCAGATTACATCACAGCCATTGGAGGAAAAGAAGCGATTGAGAGCATCAAAACTATGACGGGTGATTATTCGATGACTATTCAAGGTATGGATGTAATCATGACAAATAGTTTTAAAGCTCCGAACAAAACAAAATCTGAAATAAAAGTTCCACAAATGGGGAATGCGGTAGTTCAGGCTTCTGTATTTGACGGAAAAAAAGGTATGCAACAAATGCAAGGACAAACAATGCCCGCTGAAGAAAACGCAAACATCGAATCGAATATTGAGGGAAGATTAGTTCCAGAAATGGCTTATGCTGAAAACGGAGTTAACACAACGTTGATGGGGATAAACAACATAGACGGAAAGGAAGTATTCGTAATTGAAGCTTTGTACCCAACAGGAAAAAAACTTACTTTGCTTTATGACACTCAGACTCACTTAAAAGTAAAAGAAACTTTTGTTCAGTCTACCCAACAAGGAGATTTTAATATCACTCAAGAATTTAAAGACTACAAAGCTATCAACGGAGTGTTAATCCCTCATTCGCTGAAAGGAGCACAAGGTCCACAAAAAATGGAAATGACATTAGAAACTGTTGAAGTTAACAAAACGATTAAAGACGATTTGTTCAAATTCTAAATACAGAAACTAGATTAACTTTAAAGCCATCGGTCCAATTACTGATGGCTTTTTTTGTTTACCAAGAATTCATTATATTACCTTAAGAATTTAACCAATCATTGACATGCTTCAACACATCGATTTAAAAAAAATTATTTTTCTTGATATAGAAACTGTACCCCTAGAGTACAACTTCCAAGACCTGCCCAAAAGAACCATTGATCTTTGGGATAAAAAAACACAATACGTTCAAAAATACCAGGAAATAACTGCAGAAGAAGCTTATTCCAAAGCTGGAATATATGCCGAGTTTGGCAAGATCGTATGCATTTCTGCTGGGTATTTCGCCCAAGAAAAGGGCAGCCTAAAATTAAGAGTAAAGTCTTTTTACGGAAAAGATGAAAAAGAGATTTTGATCGCTTTTAATTCATTACTGAACAAAACATTGAAAGAAAACTATATGTTGTGCGCCCACAACGGAAAAGAATTTGATTTTCCCTTTATCGGAAGACGAACCTTAATAAACGGACTTGAGCTTCCTTCACAACTTGATATTGCGGGTAAAAAACCATGGGAAATATTACACCTCGACACAATGGAGCTATGGAAATTTGGCGATTACAAACATTTCACTTCCTTAGACTTGCTAGCGCATGTATTCAATATTCCTTCACCCAAGCAAGATTTAGACGGATCTTTGGTGGCTAAAACGTATTACGAGGATAATGATTTGAATAAAATTAAGAATTATTGTCAAAATGATGTCGTAACAATTGCTCAATTATTACTCAAATATAAAGGCAAAGAAATAATTGAAAAAGAGGATATCGAAATCATTCAAGAATGAAATAAAACCAAAAAGAATCCTGTTTGAGATAATTTCCTTGTATTTTTGTTTTCTAAATTCAATTTTATGACTTTTTGGAAAAGAGTACGTTTATACATTTTAGGATTAGGAATCGGTTCCTTGATGGTTTTGTTTTTATTTGGCGATCGCGGATGTGGCGGATGGCTGCCGGGAAATAGGGTGAAAACCTCTATTATGGAATCGTTGTTCGAAACAAGCGATTACACCGATTGTAAGTTAACTTGCAACAACTTTACGAAAGAAAAAATTCAAGACATCATCGTGAAAGGTAGTGTTCTATTCAAAGAAAGCAATACAAAATCAGACCCAAGAGAATACAAACTTCAATACGAAGAAAACACCCTCACATTTGCGGTACCAACAGATTCTGAAACGCCCGTTTATATCCTTGATGTATTTCAAAATGAATGCCCAGCTTGCGACACTGTTTCTAAAAAAATGAACAGAACTGTCAAACTAAATTTCAAAAAAACGAAATGATAAAATGTGTTAAAAGTGCATAAAATAAGCTTCTAAGCCTTTCATACCTCAATAATTCTTATCATTTTCGCGTATAAAATACTGCAATGAGCACCAACCAAGAAAATTCAACCAAAACACCCGAGCATGTTGCCATCATAATGGATGGGAATGGAAGGTGGGCATCCAATCACGGAAAAGATAGGTTGTATGGTCACAATACGGGAGTAGGATCTGTGCGCGAAGTGTTAACAGCTGCGCAAAAGCACCACGTAAAATTCCTAACTCTCTACACTTTTTCGAGTGAAAACTGGAATAGACCGAAGGATGAGGTGGACGGATTGATGAATCTCTTTGCTAAAACGATTGCAGAAGAAATTGAGGAACTTCACGAAAATGAAGTGAAAATCCAGTTTATTGGAAACATAGAACTACTGCCCGACTTCGCTAAGCAGGCTCTTTTTTCTGCAAGCGAATACACGAAAAACAACAAAGGAATAACTCTCACATTGGCGCTAAGTTACAGCTCCAGATGGGAAATATTGAATGCCACAAAACGTATAGCAAAAGAAGTAAAAACAGGAAAAATTAAAGAAAGCGAAATAGACGAAAAACTATTTAGCCAATACCTGACTACTGCCAATATTCCTGATCCTGAACTCATCATTAGAACAAGTGGAGAGTTTAGAATCAGTAACTTTCTACTATGGCAAATTGCTTACTCTGAGTTTTATTTTACTGATACACTTTGGCCAGATTTCAAAGAAAACGACTTTGAAATGGCCATACTCTCCTTCCAGAATAGAGAAAGAAGGTTTGGAAAAACAAGTTCTCAAATCAATCATCTTTCTTAATTACAAGACAACTTTATGAAGTTTATACTCCCAATGATAGTGTTAATTTGCTCCTTGCCCAATTTGGCGGTTGCCCAATATTCTTTCTCAAACAATTCGATTAGCTACGAAACGCCAAAAAAATATGAAATTGGTGGAATCTTGGTGGATGGAGCTGTAATTACAGATGTAGAAAGAATAATTTCGTACTCAGGTTTGAGAAGAGGAAAAGAAATCACCATCCCCGGCAATGACATTTCTTCGGCCATCAAAAAATTATGGGAAGTGAACAACTACTCGGACATAAATATCTATGCAGATAAGATTGTAGGAACCACCGTATTCCTACGAATTTCTCTAAAAGAAAGAAGCAGAATGTCTCGTTTTCAGTTAAAAGGACTCTCTAATTCTCAAGCAAAGTCCTTGAAAGAAACGCTTGATTTATACAGCGGAAAATTAATAACGGAGAGCTTATTGGACAACACCCAATTCATTTGTAAAGATTATTTCGTAGAAAAAGGGTTCCTTAACACGGAAGTGAATATCACGAGTATCCCAGATTCTGCGGTGAATAATTCTCAAATTTTAGTGATAAACATCAACAAAGGAAACCGAATTAAAATCAACAAAATAGAGGTTGAGGGAAACAATTTGACAGAAAAAACAAAGTTTCCATTAAGCCTCATCAAAAAAGAAACGCAAGTACTTTCTGATGCCAAAATCAAAAGAACTTTTAAGGATACCAAAGAAAAAAGGTGGTACCGCGTATGGAAGCGTTCGAAATTTCAGGAAGAAAAATACGAAGCTGAAAAACAACAAATTATCGAATTGTACAATTCCAAAGCTCTGAGAGATGCCAAAATCACATTTGATACCGTTTATCAAAATGACCCTTCTACCATCAACATTAAAATGAAGATAAACGAAGGGAACAAGTATTACTTTAGAAACATTAATTGGATTGGAAACACGAAGTATTCTACAGGAAAACTCGATACGATTTTAGGGATTGACAAAGGAGATGAATACAACAAAATGAAACTGGAATCTAAATTATTCATGAGTCAATCCGAATTGGATATTAGCTCTTTGTACATGGATGAAGGTCACTTATTTTTTCAAATCACTCCGATAGAAAAAACAGTAGAAAACGATTCCATTGATATCGATATCGTAATTTACGAAGGGAAAATAGCGATAATTGGAACGGTTACCATCAATGGAAACACCAAAACCAACGACCACGTAATACGAAGGGAGTTAAGAACCAAACCTGGTATGATTTTTAGCCGAGCTGACATCATTAGATCTCAAAGAGAATTGAGTAACCTTGGATATTTTGACCCAGAAAGAATGGGCGTAAACCCGATGCCAAACCCCGCTGATGGAACGGTGGATATTGAATACACAGTTGCCGAAAAACCTTCAGACCAAATTGAACTATCCGGAGGATGGGGAGGTGGAAGATTTGTAGGTTCTTTAGGCCTGTCCTTCACCAATTTTTCGATGAGAAACTTTTTTGAAAAAGAATCGTGGTCTCCGCTTCCAACAGGTGATGGGCAACGATTGAGCTTGAGAGGATCTGCCAATATCTTTTTTCAATCCTTGAGTTTGTCGTTTACAGAACCATGGCTGGGTGGAAAAAAACCTACTACATTCAGTGTAAATGCCTATTATTCCTTACAAAAACTGACACAAGCAGACAGAGGCGATCCAGACTCCAGAACATTTGATGTGCTAGGAGCTTCGGTTGGGTTGGGTACAAGACTAAAGGTTCCAGATGATTTCTTCACCCTATACGGAGAATTAGGGTATGAATATTACACCTTGAATAATTACAACTTATTAGATGGATTTAACAACGGATTTGCCAACAACCTTAGTTTGACATTTACCCTTTCTCGAAACTCTGTAGACCAACCTATTTATCCAAGAAGCGGTTCGGAAATGACTTTATCTGTCAAAACTACAGCACCTTATTCTTTATTTGATGGACGAGAAGATTACAGTGACTTGACGAATCAAGAAAAGTTTAAATGGGTGGAATACAACAAAATCAAATTTGTAAGCAAGTGGTACACCCCTTTGTCAAAAGACAGAAAACTCGTACTGCACTCTAGTATTGGGTTTGGATTTTTGAATTCTTGGAGTAAAAACAAAGGTGTTTCTCCTTTCGAAAGATTCTTTTATGGAGGAAGCGGACTGACGGGATTCAGGCTAGCTGGAAGGGAGTACATTGCATTGAGAGGATACGAAGACAACTCATTGTCCTCACAAGGAGGAGATGCGCTTATTACCAAATATAAAGTTGAGGTAAGGTACCCTATTTCGCTCAATCCGAGTGCTACGGTTTTTGCATTGGCATTTGGAGAAGCAGGGAACTCTTGGAATAGCTACAGCGAATACAACCCATTTGATGTGAAAAAATCTGCAGGGGTGGGTGTCAGGTTGTTCTTGCCAATGTTTGGACTTATTGGATTGGATTACGGTTGGGGACTAGACCCACTTTCGCCAGGCGACTCTGGATACCGAGCAGCGCTTCATTCTCCGGGAGTGTTTAAACCACAAGGACAATTTCATTTTACCATTGGCATGAATATTGGAGAACTCTAATCAAACAGACCAAAACCAAGGGAATTGAGTTTCCTTTATATGTTTTAAATTATTAAATTTGTCTCACGATTGAAAAATTGAAACCATGAAAAAAATTGTCATCCTCCTTATTGCTATCACGTTTTCGCTAGCCAGTTTTGCACAAAAATATGCGTACGTTGATACGAAATATATTTTAGAAAATATCCCAGAATACATTCAAGCACAAAAAACATTGGATGATTTATCCGAAAAATGGGAAAATGAAATCAAAGCAAAACAGAACAATATTCAAAAGAAGTTTCAACAATACCAAGCAGAAGAGCTTTTGCTTCCTGCCGAAATGAAGAAAAAGAAACAAGAAGAAATATTTAATTTAGAAGATGAATTGGCCAAATTTCAACAAAGCAAATTTGGAGTAGATGGTGAACTTTTTCAGAAAAGAAAAGAATTAGTAGAGCCAATCCAAAACAAAGTATACAGCGCTATCAAAGAATTAGCGTCTGTTGGTGGATACGATTTCATTTTTGACAAAGCGAACCAAACAAATATCTTGTATGCTAGTTCGAAACTAGACAAGAGCAAAAGAATTCTTAAGAACTTAGGATACGATACCAAATAAAATATAACAACAAAAAAACTAATACAATTACAATGAAAAAAATAATCGCACTATTAGCAATCGCTACTCTTGGATTTACTGGAAATACCAATGCACAAAAAAAATATGGGCATGTAAATTCTCAAGAAGTACTGAAAGAAGTTCCTGGGTATTCTGCTTCTGAAAAAGAAATGGAAAGGTACAGAAACTCAAAAGTAGCGCAATTGCAAGATTTGCAAAAAAACGTACAGGGAGCTTACGAAAAGTATATGACTGAAAAAGGTACCTTACCTAAAACGATACAGAAATCAAGAGAAACTGAAATACAAGACATGCAATTAGCTGCTCAACAATTTGAAACTAAAGCGCAAAAACAAATTGAAGAAAAGTATTTGGAACTGATGGAACCACTAACAACTCAGTTGAATTCGGCAATTAAAGAAGTGGCGAAAACAAATGGTTTTGCCTACATTTTTGATTCTTCTCAAGGTAGTTTATTATACTTTGAGGGTGGAGAAGATGTAGCCAACATGATTATTGCTCAACTTAAAAAGAATGCTTCTGCGGCTCCTGCTGAAACGGAAGAATAAATTCAACTCCATACAAAGAGTTTAAAAACCTCTTGCATCCAATGCAAGAGGTTTTTTTTGTTTATTTTTGAACTGAGCAATCATCTCCTATGTCACAGTCTTTTTTATCAACTTCAATCGAATACCTCAAAGGTGTTGGCCCAAAAAGAGCAGCCACAATAAACAAAGAATTGGGAATCTACACTTTTGACCAATTGCTAAGCTACTACCCTTTTCGCTATATCGACAGAAGCAAAGTACACCAAATAAAACACATCAATTCGAGTGAAATTCATGTTCAACTTAAGGGAAAAATTACGCGAGTTTCAGAAGCAGGTGAAAAAAGAGGTAAAAGACTTATTGCCCATTTACAAGATGAATCGGGAAGTATCGAGTTAGTTTGGTTCAAAGGAATTAAATGGGTAAAACCCAAGCTAATTGTGGGAAAGGAATACACCGTGTTTGGCAAACCCACTGAATTTAGCAATTCCTATAATTTGGTTCATCCCGAATTTGAAGAAAAACAAATGACCCAAACAGTGCAAGCCTCGCTACAGCCGGTTTACAGTTCGACAGAAAAAGCCAACACATCAGGTTTAAACTCCAAAGGAATTGCCAAAATCACCAAGTCACTTGTGCTGCAAATAGCGGGACAAATTCCCGAAATACTTTCTCACAAGGTAATGAACGAGATGAAATTGATCTCGAGAGAAAAGGCAATCCGTGAAATTCATTATCCAACCAGTGCCGATAATCTAAAAAAAGCTATTCACAGGTTAAAATTTGAAGAATTTTTCTTTTTACAACTAAGACTTCTAAAACAAAAAGTAGTGCAGGAACAGCGACTCAAAGGATTTGTATTTGAGACGATTGGAGCCAGTTTTAATACATTTTACATCACCAAGCTACCCTTTGAGCTTACCAATGCTCAAAAGCGAGTAGTGAAAGAAATAAGGCAAGACATGGGAACGGGAAAACATATGAATAGATTGCTCCAAGGTGATGTAGGAAGCGGAAAGACTTTGGTAGGATTACTTTCTATGTTGATTGCAAAAGACAACGGTTTTCAATCCTTGCTGATGGCTCCTACGGAAATATTAGCTACTCAACACTTTGCTACAATTCACAAGTATCTGGAAGGAACGGGAGTAACTTGCGCACTGCTTACCGGCTCGAGCAAAACTTCTGAAAGAAAAATAATTCATGCCCAATTACTCTCGGGAGAATTGGATATTCTTATTGGGACTCATGCCCTACTTGAGGAGATAGTTCAGTTCAAAAATTTGGGATTATCCATCATAGATGAGCAACATAGATTTGGAGTGAAACAAAGATCCAAATTATGGAAGAAAAACTCCATTCCGCCTCATGTTTTGGTCATGACGGCAACTCCCATTCCCAGAACCCTAGCCATGACCGTGTATGGAGATTTAGATATTTCTGTGATTGACGAACTGCCTCCTGGCAGAAAAGAAATAACCACTCTTCATAAATTTGACAAAGACAGGCTGTACGTATTTAAATTCATGGAGAAACAAATTGCAGAGGGAAGACAAGTTTATGTAGTGTATCCCTTGATTGATGAATCGGAACATTTAGATTTTAAGGATCTGATGGATGGCTACGAAAGTATGGCGCGTAGGTTTCCTCTGCCCAAATACCGATTGAGTATCGTTCATGGAAAAATGAAAGCAGCGGATAAAGAATACGAAATGCAACAATTTGCCAAAGGTCATACCCAAATTATGGTGGCTACAACGGTGATAGAAGTAGGTGTAAATGTTCCTAATGCCACGGTTATGGTAATCGAAAGCGCGAATAAGTTTGGGTTATCGCAGCTCCACCAATTAAGAGGAAGAGTGGGACGAGGATCTGACAAATCGTATTGTGTACTCATGACAGATTACAAACTATCAGAAACAGCCAGAACCCGGATAGAAACAATGGTAAGAACTAATGACGGTTTTGAGATTGCCGAAGAAGACCTGAAACTGCGTGGCCCAGGAGATATTTTAGGAACTCAACAAAGCGGTATTTTAGATTTAAAAATTGGCGATCTCATCAAAGACAACAAATTAGTCGCTGCAGCCAGAAACCTAGCAGGAGAATTACTTAAATCAGACCCAGGATTAGAACTCCAAGAGAATTACCTCATTCGCCAACAACTCGCTGAATTGATCAGAAAAAAACCAAACTGGGGAAGAATTTCTTAGCACAAAAAAAGCCCTCAATTTCTTGAGAGCTTTTGGTGTTATTTTGTTTGTTTTTACTGACCTTGCCCCAAAGAGAAAGCTCTTTTTCCTTCAAAGAAATAAAGGTTTTCGGTTTTGATCACATCAATTCCTTTGTCCTCGGCATTGTTCAATAATTGAATAATGTCATTCTTTGTAATGGAATCACCGTTTACATTTTTGAATCTACATCTCCAGTGATCCGTACAGAAAGTTTCTTTGAATCCATCAGGAAATACTTTTATTCCTCTATTGGTTATCATATCTAATTTGATATCGCCAATTTCGATGTTTCTTAACTGTCCGCCAATGTCATTTGGGTCCATTCCATCCCAGTGAACAAATAAATCTACTCCTACCAATTCCTTATTCAATCTTGGTTTTCTGGTGTATTTAGGCAGGTTTAAGTTAATGTTGGTTGGAGAGTTTCTCACTGGCATTTTCTTTGGTAATTGCCCTAAGTTGGCGATTACTGCTTCCCCAAACTCTTTTGTCCCCACTTTTTTGGTACTGATATTTTCATCAAAAATATCTACTGTATGTATTCCTTCCTCAATTGTTTTCAACCAAGCGTTCTGGATTTTATCCGCCACTTCATTTTGTCCAATGTGACTCAACATCAAAATAGCGCCTTGAATAAGCGCAGAAGGATTTGCGATATTCTGTCCTGCAATGGTTGGTGCAGAACCATGAATCGCCTCAAACATTGCGTGTTCTTCACCAATGTTGCAAGAACCAGCCAAACCAACAGAGCCAGTAATTTGTGCAGCGATATCAGAAATAATATCTCCATATAAGTTTTGCATCACAACCACATCAAAGTCCTCCGGTGTATCAGCTACTTTTGCAGCGCCAATATCTACTATCCAATGGTCGTTTTCAATTTCTGGATATTCAGCTGCTATTTCATTAAATACCTCGTGAAACAATCCATCTGTTTGTTTCATGATGTTGTCTTTCGAAAAACAAGTTACCTTTTTTCTGCCGTAATTTTTCGCGTATTCAAATGCATATCGAATTATTTTTTCGCAACCCGGTCGGCTAATCAATTTCAAACACTGAACAACCTCATCCGTTTGTTGATGTTCGATTCCTGCGTACAGGTCTTCTTCATTCTCACGAATTATCACAATATCCATTACGGGATGTTTTGTTTTCACAAAAGGGTGCAAACTCATACAAGGCCTTACGTTGGCATACAAGCCTAATGTTTTTCTTGTTGATACGTTCAAACTTTTGTACCCACCTCCAGAAGGCGTGGTGATTGGTGCTTTCAAGAAAATCTTATTATTCCTAATTTTCTCCCAAGATTCGGAAGCAATACCAGAAGTGTTTCCCGATAAATAAACTTTCTCGCCTACTTCAATTTCATCATACTCCAATTGCGCTCCAGCCGCTTTTAAAATTTCAAGTGTTGCGTCCATAATTTCTGGACCAATTCCATCTCCTTTTGATATGGTTATTCTTTTCATTCGTTTGGTTTTGATTTATATTTTTTTCGTTCTTGATTTTATGTATTCGTTAAATTGCTCATTCATTTGGGTCAAAGGAACAGAGTACACCGGAACATCCTCGCCCACATTTTTCTCAATAAAGTCAACAATTTCAGTAAACATTAAAGACTTGGTTTGAGCAGTAATGACTGTATGGGTAGTTTTTTCGACCTTTCCCATTTTTTGAATAAAATAGCTATTGTCTTCGTCTATGGAAGCACTTGCTGCCAGCTCATTCTGAAGCAAATCATGGACTAACTGAGACGCTTTCGCCATCAGTTCATTCTCGAGATAAATAATTATGTTTACCATGATTTTCTTTTTGTAAAACTAAACAAATGATGCATAAGTTTTTATTTATAATCTATATGATTAGAATAAAGAAACGTTATATAGCCACCTGTTTGTTGACCTTTAAATCTAAAAAAAATCGCATTATGTTAACTAAAATTCTTTCGGAATTATAATCACCTAGTTAGACTTAGAATCCATTGTTCCTATCGAATTCTTTTCCTCCTATTTTATTTTTTCCAAACAAAAAAAAGACTCTCTGAATGAACAAAGAGTCTCCTGAAATTTTGTAGCGAGAAGGAGATTTGAACTCCTGACCTCCGGGTTATGAATCCGGTGCTCTAACCAACTGAGCTACCTCGCCATTTTTTTTAAGTGTGCAAATATAAGAGAATAGTTAATTCTTTAAAAAATAAATTCCCACAATATTTTAAATATAATTTATTTACGTAGTAAGCAAAACAAAAACAACACGTTAACAGTGGTTTAAAAAACAATAATCTCCCATTAATTTTAACTAAATGATGAATGAAAATGAATGAAAAAGGAGTAGTTTTGAGGCCAGAACAACTAATCCCATTAAAAACAACGCTTGTATGAAGTCACTCTTTAACACCATTTTATTCTTGGCCATCACGGCTTTAGGTATATCAGCCCCATTATCGGGAACTTATACAATTAATTCCTCTTTACCCACTAGCGGGACAAATTTCGCCTCATTCAATTCGGCTGAAGACTCTTTGACTATCAATGGGGTTTCAGGTCCTGTAATTTTTTTAGTAAAACAAGGAACTTACACAGAGCAAGTAAGTTTTGGAACTATTGTAGGAGTTTCCTCCACCAATACAATTACATTAAAGGCAGACCCGACCAATACAGGGATTGCCAAAATTGAGTTCAATACAGCTACATCAAGTAGCAACTATGTAATTCGTTTTAATAACGCAAGCCACTTTATCGTTGACAGCTTAGTGGTTGCCTCCAACTCCTCGAGCTTTGGAACTCTTATTGATTTTGAAGGTAATAGCTCTCATATTGAATTAAAAAACAACAATTTCTTAGGTAGTTCAACAGGAGGAAGCAGTACAAATTTCGCTCTAATCAACAAAGGTTCAGGAACGTCAAAAACGATAAACAATCTTATTGTCAAAAACAATCAATTTATGGGAGGTTCTCATGGAGTTTACATCAATGGAGGGTCTTCAGGAAAAATGGCTCATTTCGAAATTTCTAACAACACCATACTAAAACCAGCTGCAGGTTTTATTGACTTAAATTATTGCGCTGATGCAAATATTGAGAACAATTACTGCGAAGACGATTCAGCAAGAACAGGAAACTTCTACGGAGTTTACGTCAGAAGAGCAGATTCTGCCATTCATGTTTCAAAAAACAACATAGTTATCAATTCTACCTCTGGTTACATTTATGGGATTAGAGTCAATTACCTATTTGGATCTCCATCGCACTATACATCAATCGAAAACAACATGATTTCTATGCCTTTAGCTAGTGCTGGAGGGCAATACGGTTTGAAAATAGAAAACTGCATCTATCACAACATCTATCACAACACTATCAAAGTGAACCATACAGGAACCTATTCATATGCCTTGGATTTGTCTGGTATAGGCTCAAGCACATACGGCAGGACGAACATTGTAAATAATATCTTTTTTAACGGTCAAGCCAACTATGCTTTTAAATTTAATAACTACAATGTTCCAGGCTACATAGATTCTTTGGACCATAACATTTATTATTCAACTGGTTCTACCCCATTTAAATTTCACTCCACAAACTACACTAACCTTTCGACATTTCAGACAGTGACCGGGCGCGATGCCAACAGTTTGTTTGGCGACCCAGGGTTTACCTCTTCTAAAGACCTTCATTTAGTTGGAACGTTGGCAGACAATACCGGAAATAATACTTTAGGCATAACCACTGATATTGACGGGGATTCACGTCCATTTGCAGGTTCTAGTTCAGTTGACATTGGTGCAGATGAATACAGTTTGGTGTCTTGCCCTCCAGCATCACTCATATCCAGTATGTTAGTGAGAGATGATTCTGTTTTATTAACTTGGACTCCAGGTCCTTCTGATGTTTCATGGATGATAGAATACGGCACAACAGGATTCACTCCCGGAACTGGAACGATGATAAATAGTCCTAACGATACGCTGGGATTCGCTGGACTTTTATCCTCTACTTGCTATGATGTTTATCTCAAAAGTATCTGTTCATCAGACACTAGTTTAGAAGTTGGACCTTTCAATTTTTGCACTCCATGTTCACCTATTTCTGCGCCTTACTTCAACGATTTTTCAACCATGTCCAATACTGCACCTCCAGCTTGTTGGCTAGAAGGAAAGGCCTTACTTTCATCCAGTTCAAAAATTGATGAAGGCTATACAGCCTGGACTTCTGATGACTTTGCAAACAGCACAGGATTGGGATATGGAGCTGCCAGATGTGAATTAGGGTACACAAATATTAATGATTGGTTAGTCTCGCCAGTTATTGATTTAGGAACGAGTACAGCAAATCCTTACATTGTGGAGTTCAAAGTGGCTGTAACTAAAAGAAATGTCGTTGTTGCTCCTTTGGGTGGATCCATTGATTTGGATGACAAAGTGGTCTTTTTAATTTCTACCGATTACGGAACAACCTGGTCTGACGCAAATATTTTGAGACAATGGGATTCTACAGATTTGCCTTCGCCAACTGGTGAGTATTTTTCATACAATTTAACTGCAAACGGTTATACTGGACCAGTGAGATTTGCTTTCTACACTGAATCAACAATTATAGGAATCATAAGTGAAGTGCATATCGATGATTTCAAAGTAGATTTAGTTCCAACTTGCCCAGAACCTACTTTGTTCTCTCACAACTCGAGCTCTACTTCTTCAGCTACCTTTGGATGGACAAACGGTGGTAGCGATGTTTCTTGGATCCTAGAATATGGTCCTGTCGGTTTTTCTTCAGGTTCAGGAATATCTATCGCTATTTCTACTTCAGGAACAGGCACAGTAAATGGCTTGAATCCTAGCAGTCTTTATCATGTGTACCTCAGAAGTATTTGTGGAGCAGGAGACACAAGCAGATTGGTTGGTCCAATAAAATTTCAAACCTTATGTGTTTCTCAATCTGACTTTTGCGAAGGCTTTGAGGCTGTTGTTGACTCAAGCAACTTACCTGTTTGCTGGAGCACATACACCAATAGCATAATGCTTGGCGCAGGTATATCGACTAACTTTTCAACTGGTAGCGCTCACTCTGGCACTGGTCACATATTAGGCTCAAACAGAACTGACCTCACTTCTGTATTTATGATGGGATCTCCAGAAATCTCAAATTTATCCTCAGGTACACACCGAGCAAATTTTTGGGCAAAATCCACCTCTACGTCTGCAGCAAGCCAACTTGTTATTGGAACATCTTCTAACCCAAGTAACCCCGGACTATTTGTCCCACTAGACACTCTTCTATTAACTACCGCTTACAGCAATTTCAAAGTTGATTTTTCCTCTTATTCGGGTACAGATGACTTCATCGTTTGGTTTTGGATTCCTGGCGGAACTAACAACAGATTGTATTTCGATGAATTTTGTTGGGAGCTTACTCCAAGCTGCGAAAAACCAACCTCAGCTTCAATCCTCAATAGTGGAATTAATTCGACTAGCCTTGATTTAGGATGGACCACCGATACCTCTCAAGTAAACTACCTAATTTCTTATGGAGCCGCAGGATATGTCCCTGGAATGGGAACTGAAATAGGAAATTCTTCTACGACAGGTAACTTTTTGACCATTAACGGATTGAATCCAGTAACTGAGTATTGTTTTTGGGTAAGGTCTATTTGTAGCAACGGAGACACTAGTCTTTGGGACGGACCGCTTTGCGGATTTACAGGATGCCCTAGCTCCTTTACAACTCCTTTTTATGAAAACTTTAGTGCTTACATCCCTCAATGTTGGGAAGAAAAACAAGGTAGATTAGGAAATTTAGGGACTGTTTTTTCATCTGCTACCTCATCCAATTGGAGCGAAAGAGCCTTTGGAAATAGCGGAACTGACCAAGGTGCTCAAATCCAATTGTATGGTACATCCTCAGACGAATGGCTGATTTCACCTTCTATTGATTTAGGAAACGATCCAAACATTGTCCACTTCATAGAGTTTGATTTTGCTTTAACAGACCCAACCAACAACAGTTTGGGAATTTTAGGAACAGATGATTCAGTTGTGTTTGTTGTTTCTTATGACGATGGGGCAACTTGGAGTTTATCCAATGCACTGGAAACATGGACCAGTGGCTCAACTGTTTCGGCAGGAACAAATTCATTTGTTCGCCTATTAAGAAACAAAACAGGAGTTGTGAAATTTGGATTTTATGGAGCGTCCTCTGTCACTAATAACTACGCAAGGTTCCACATCGATAACTTTTCTGTGAGAGACAGTGTTTTTCAAGATGTTGCTGAAAATGAATGGACAAAGACGTTTAGAGTTTTTCCGAATCCCACACAAGGATTGATCAACCTCTCAAATGAAGGAAATGCAAATACCTACAGAATAACTGTCCTGGATATTCAAGGTAGAATCATTTTGAACAAAGCAATTTATTTGAATGGAAACCAAACGCATCAGTTCGATTTGAGTGGGTTTGCAAAAGGAATTTACTCTATTCAAATTTCGAGCAACAACCAACAAGAACATCACCGAATTGTCGTTCAATAATTGCAATTATCCCCCCATAAAAAAGGAGAGCCAGCGCTCTCCTTTTTTTGTCTTGATCTGAAATTAAAATCATCATAATAATTGTACTTTTAATGTATCTAACATCAAGAAAATGAACTACCTCGCTCACCAATTTTTATCTGGCTCCAATAAATCAATTAGAATTGGTAATTTTTTGGGCGATTTCATGAAGGGAAAAGAACTGGAAGACTTTCCTCCATCGGTACAACTAGGAATTTCACTTCATCGAATTATCGATGAGTTTACAGACACTCACCCCATTGTAGAAAGAAGTAAAAAACTACTTCACCCGAGGCAGGGAAAGTATGCATCCGTTTTGTTGGATGTGTATTACGATTATTTTCTCGCCAAGAATTGGCATCTTTATGCTGCCATTTCTCTGGAACAGTTTGCACTTTCGGTTTATGACGACTTTTGGGAATTAAAAGCATATTTCCCTAAAAAAGTAATCGATTTCCTGCCCGCTATGAGAGAGAATGATTGGCTCACAAATTACCGATCTTATTGGGGAATAAACAAAGCCTTGGAGAGTATTGGTCGAAGAGCAAAATTCTCCAATACCATACAACATGCCCTTATCGATTTACAAGAGCTCGAATCAGAATTAGAACAGGATTTTCTTCTTTTTTTTCCAGAACTGCAAGAACGTTGTGAAAATTATCTGAAACAAAATGGGCTAATGAATGAATTCAATTAAAATTAGAGTCGGATTTCTAAACAAGTAAAAACGATTTATGGACAAATAAAAAAGTCCAAAAAAAAATCAACTATCTCTTCAATTCACTTCAACTTTCTTTAATTTTAACCAAAGAAATCAAACTATGGAATTTATCAAAAAAGAAAAGACCGAAGGAGTTGGAATCATTACACTGAACCGTCCGGAGGTTTACAATAGTTTTCATATCCCAATGGCTAAGGAGGTTCAGTCTGCGTTGGACGAATTTGAAAAAGATGATTCAATTAGAGCCATTATATTAACTGCCGAGGGAAAAGGTTTCTGTGCTGGACAGGACTTAAAAGAAGCCACAGAAGAAGGAGGTCCGTCCATAGGCGAAATAGTTGAGACAACTTACAATCCCATTGTCCAAAAATTAAGAAACATAGAAAAACCAATCATTGGAGCGATAAACGGAGTGGCTGCTGGAGCTGGAGCCAACATTGCTTTAGCTTGCGACATCACTTTTGCGAGTAACAAAGCAAGTTTCATTCAATCATTCAGTAGCATTGGATTAATACCTGATAGCGGAGGAACATTTTTTCTACCTCGATTAATAGGAATGCAGCGAGCTGCTGCACACATGTTTTTGGCTGATAAATTTTCTGCTGAAAAAGCCAAAGAAATTGGCATGATTTACGAAGTAGTGGAACATGAGGAGCTTATGAAAAAATGCTTAGAGTTTGCAAAACAACTTGCAATGAGACCTACAAAGGGAATTGGACTTACAAAACGAGCTTTAAATGCCGCCTTGACAAACGACCTTACTACTCAGCTGGGTGTAGAAAAAGAATTACAAATTGAAGCCGCAAACACACACGATAACAAAGAGGGAATTGCTGCTTTTCTAGAAAAAAGACAACCAAATTTTAAAGGAAAATAACACTGATCACCCTTCGAATTGTCCCGATAAATCGGGACCCTCAGGGTTCCGAATGTTATAAAAAAACGAACTGATAATATAAACTTGAGGACTGAGGTTTGGCGACAGCAAAAATCTCGAAATCCGATTAACAACTCAAAAAATGAATATAGGAATAATAGGAGCTGGCTCAATGGGGTCTGGAATTGCACAAGTGGCAGCCACAGCGGGTGAAGAAGTGATGGTATATGACACCAATGAAACTGCCATCGAAAAAGCAGGAACAAGCTTAACCAAAATTTTTGCCAGATTAGTTGAGAAAGAAAAATTTACACAAAATGAAGCTGACGATATACTGGGAAGAATCACCTTTGTAGATTCGTTAGAACTTCTCGAAAATTCCGACTTAATTATTGAAGCTATTATCGAAAATTTAGAAATCAAGCAATCGGTATTTAGTCAGTTGGAAAAAATTGTTTCGGATGAATGCATCCTAGCGTCCAACACTTCTTCTTTGTCAATAGCTTCTATTTCTTCGGCTTGCCAACATCCCGAAAGAGTGATTGGAATACACTTTTTTAATCCTGCTCCATTGATGAAATTGGTGGAGATTATTCCGAGTATCACAACCCATACTGAAGTAACAAAAAAAGCTAAAACAACGATAGATAGCTGGAAAAAAGTAACTGCTTTAGTGAAAGACACTCCAGGTTTTATTGTAAACCGCGTGGCACGTCCCTTTTATGGAGAAGCTTTGCGTATTTATGAAGAAGGAATCGCTGATTTTGCAACGATTGATGCAGCCATGAAAGAAATTGGCGGCTTCAGAATGGGCCCTTTTGAATTGATGGACTACATAGGAAACGATGTAAACTACACAGTGACAGAAACAGTGTTCACCTCCTTTTATTTTGACCCACGATACAAACCCTCTTTTACCCAAAAAAGATTTGCTGAAGCAGGGTTATTAGGACGAAAAACTGGTAAAGGATTTTATGACTATTCCGAAGATTCAATTCGTCCTAAATCAAGTGATGACAAGCCATTAAAACAACTTATTTTTGATCGGATACTCGCTATGTTGATCAACGAAGCTGTCGATGCTGTTTTTTGGCAAGTTGCTAGTGCAGAAGACATTGACTTAGCCATGCGTTTTGGGACCAACTACCCAAAAGGACTATTGGCATGGTGCGATGAAATTGGAGCAAATAAACCTCTTTCTATTTTAGAAAACTTGTACCAAACCTATGGGGAGGATCGTTACCGTCCAAGTAGCTTACTCAGAAAAACAGCAAAAGAAAATGCTTCATTTTTTTAATCACTTTTATTTTTTGTGTAGACGAAACTTTTATATATTTGCAAACCTTAAAGGAGAGGTGGCAGAGTGGTAATGCAGCAGATTGCTAATCTGTCGACCTTAACTGGTCGCCAGGGTTCGAGTCCCTGTCTCTCCGCATATAGAAAATCCCATTAACATCAGTTAATGGGATTTTTTTTGTTAGGTAATCTATAGACACAATTCATTCATCGAATTTCAGTACCTTTAATTCTTATGGACAACGACATTCTAGACGACTACTTTGTAAAAAAAACCAAGAAAGGATTTAATTTTAAGCTCTTTTATATTTGGACAGGGCTACTTGTGTTGGGTGTTATGTTCAAAATTCAACACTGGCCATTGGCTGGCTTATTTTTACTCGCTAGTTATGCGGGGCTTCTCTCCCACTCACTTATTGGCATACTATTTTTCAAAATGAGGGAATACCCCATATTGTTCTTTGGGCTCTTTGGGCTGTATCACTTTACAAAGATTATGTACGGAGCTTTTTTTCTAAATGGCCAACCTTACAATTTGTATGGAACTTCCATTTATACCGCAATTCTCGTATTTAGCTTTATCATTGAGTACATCCATATTCAACGAAAAAAAGGTTAGCATTCTAAACTACGCGAATCAAATTCCCTTCAAATTCAATTTCATCACCCTTTCTTACTTTGTATCGCATTCGAGTTTCGATATCACCGTTGCAGTAAACCAATTCCTCTCTTACTACTTCTTTTGCCTCTCCTCCACTTCCAACCAACGAGAGGGTTTTGAGCAATTGAATCAAATGGATGTATTCGTCTGTTAGGGTAAATTCGTGTTCTTGCAAAAGGGCTAAGTGTTTTTATAAGATTTCTTTTATTTCTTGTTTCACGTAATCCAGTGCGATTTGTGAAGGAGACTGAGGCAACACCATCATTTTTTCAAATATATCTCTGGTAAGCTCATTAGCGGTAGATTTTTTCTCCATGGAATTTGCCGCCATGTTTATAATCCTAATTGTCTCTTCTTTTGCTTGTTTTACCAAGTTCCAAGCATTTTCACTGATGTAAATCTGCTGAGCCACATTGTGCTCATATTCTTCTCTTATGTTCTGTAATAAAGCTCCATGAAGTTGTGCTGCAGACATTTCTTCTGTCTTTGTCCGCATTACCAAACTACTTGGCTCTATGCGCTCCATAAATAACACAATTCTTTCGTAGGCTTGAAGCTTTAATGGAAACAAATGCTTTTGCTTGTCATTTCCCTGTTCGCTCTTGGGATTGGTAAAAACTCTTGCTGGTTCAGATTTCTGATTCTGTAACTCTTTTAATTTTCCTGAAAAATAAAAGTAAACAGCTCCCAAAACCACAAATAGAACTACTACAATTGCCAACCATATATCTGTATTCATTTCCATGTTTTGGTTTTATTTAAAGTCATTCCTTATGACAAATCTGTAAAAAAAAGTCTTAACTATTTAGAATCCTTGTTATTCTTTTTTATCAATCCAAAATATACTACTCTACTTAAAAGGACTGCCAGCACAGAAACTATAATTCCTACAACAATTTCAATTCCATAATCCCTAAAAACACTTTCCATATTATTCGACCGTGAAAAACATATTACAGATGGGTACACTCCCTACCTGACATTTAAAGTTTTAGTTCAATCAAATATCTTCTCGGTACACCAATATTAACGTGAATATCCCGAGAGACGTGAAGTTAGGTAAAAAGTTTGGAAACTTCACAAAGAAGGTTGGGGATATACCAAAATCCATCATTACCTCAAGAACAATAAATTTGAAATAGGTAATAGCAGAACTACAGTAGATTCTATGATTAAGAAGATGAAAAAGAGGGAATTCATCACCAAAAGAGAGTTCTCACTTAGAAAATACGTTGATTTCAAAATCAAGTTTTTTAGAAGGTAATCTCAATTTTGATATACTCAGTTTTGAGAGTGTTGAGGTTAGGAACTACACAAAATCTCTAACCACCCATTTTTTGGATTTGGACAAAATGATTTCTCTGTTGTTCCAAAAAACCTGGGTGATTATTATAATATTTCAAATCATTCAAAATCACTAACTAATTTTGGGTTTAGAGTTCCTAAGGGATTTGATGAATATCGTAATGGAAGAGATAATAGTGTTATTAAGGTTTTTAGGAAAACTGATTCCTCCAAAAGAAAAGACTTATCAGGAAAAATAGTAAATAATAGTATAACAGAATTTACTGTAACTGTAATGAAGTGGAGAGATTTTCCAAAATATAAAATGTTGTTATCTATGTCAAATTCTAAAATAAAAGAATTAATGATTAACAATATGATAGGAAGAGATAAAAGTATGGATCCAAATGAGTTTGTTTCTGTTTATGAAACAAAGGATGTTTTTTGGATAATAACTGGAACTTGGAGTGAAGAAAAAAATCTCTACCTAATTATGTCTACCCACTACACAAATAAACAGGGAATTCAATTATCCTTCACAACTAATATTAAGGGAAATACTGAAGAAGATGTGAAGAGAATCAAAAAATTAATAGACTCATTTAAATATTTATAAATACAATTAAAATAATGAAAGTATATCTACCAATAATCTTATGTCTTATAACATCATGGTTAGATGGACCTCCAATCTTATATTTAATTTATCTAATTCTATTTTGGGTTTTAGATAAATTTGAAGACCAGGAAAATGAAGAAGTTGACACTAAAGAGTGAAATTAGACAATAAATACGATCACGGTCTAAGTTAGAAGTGGGAAATATATTCTATATTATACCCAAAAAAACTTAATCCAGATTTAACTTTTGTTGAGTAACTATAGTCTATTGTTTGTAATTCAGACGGGTTAACAGTTTGATTTATAATTACTTCTTTAGTTTCAAGAAGTTCTCCATCAAAAGGTGAAGAATATATACTGACTTCCAATTTCACCCCATTAATTCTTTTAGATGTTGGATTTATGATGGTCCCTCTAATTTTTACATTACTTCCTCTAAGTTCTAAATCCTCTTCTTCAATACTAACATCTTTCTTGAAGTCAAAATCATACTCAACATCAACAATATCGTTTAATTTAAAAGAATTAGACCTTTCCGAAATATATTGACTGTTTTCAAGATATTCTTCCCTTATTTCTGTAAAGTCAAGATTATTACCATAAATCTTCATAACTGGTATCTTTAAAAGATGGAATTTACCTTTTACTAAATCAACTGACAAGATGTACCACAAACCGTCTTCTTTAATAAATTTCAAAGGTCCAAATTGTTTAATCAATTTTAAAATATTCTTATCTGTATAATCAATTTCTTGTGAAAAATTAATTGGATCTGAACTTAATAACTCTTCTAATTCTTTTTTCTTTAATGAAAGTTCTTGAATAACTCTATTAAGACTATCATTTACTAAATCTTTATTTTGAATCTCTGATTTTAATATTACAAGTTCTGATCTTAATTTTCCCTCATTGTTTGTACAACTTACTAAAAAGAAAAAAAGTAATAATGGTAAGTAAAAACAGATTTTATTTTTCTTCATTTTTATGAGACGATTTTAATTCTTTAAATTAAAAATACAAAATATTTTATAACTCTTTTATTTTAACGTATTGATTTACTACTCAACAACTTCCCCATAGATTTGGGTTTAGTGTATTAAATTAAATATGATGAATAACTTAGGATCAAACTCTATTCTTTGACTACTCCACCGTTACCGATTTTGCCAAGTTTCTTGGTTGATCTACGTTACACCCTCTCATCAGCGCAATGTGGTAAGACAACAATTGGAAAGGAATAGTAGCCAAAATCGGAATAAACTGTTCCTCGGTATGAGGAATTTCTATCACGTGATCGGCAGTTTCTTTCACATCTTCATCGCCTTGAGTTACAATAGCAATAATCTTTCCTTTTCGTGCTTTCACCTCTTGGATGTTGCTCACAACTTTTTCGTATGAAGGGCCTTTTGTTGCCACCACAAACACAGGCATTTCTTCATCAATTAACGCAATTGGACCGTGCTTCATTTCAGCAGCAGGATAACCTTCTGCATGAATGTAAGAAATCTCTTTTAATTTAAGTGCGCCCTCCAGCGCCACCGGAAAACTATATCCTCTTCCCAAATACAAAGCGTTATTCACATCTTTGTAAATTTTTGAAATTTCCTCACACAGTGAATCTGATTTTAGGACTTCAGCTACTTTTTCTGGAATCGACTCCAATTCGAATAACAACCTGTTTAATTTCGATTTCTCAATCGTTCCTTTCTTTTGAGCCAATTGCATAGCGAGCAAGGAAAGAACAGTTACTTGCGCAGTGAATGCCTTGGTAGATGCAACTCCTATTTCTGGACCTGCGTGCGTGTAGGATCCAGCATGCGATTCCCTAGAAATAGTAGAGCCAACCACATTGCAAACACCCAAAATTGTTGCTCCTTTTGATTTTGCCAACTTAATTGCTGCCAAAGTATCTGCGGTTTCTCCTGATTGAGAAATGGCCAATACTACATCGTTTTCTCCAATGATAGGATTTCTGTATCTAAATTCTGACGCGTATTCCACTTCTACTGGAATTCTAGCTAAATCTTCGATTAAATATTCACCTACCAATCCTGCATGCCACGAAGTTCCGCAAGCAATTATAATGATACGATCTGCATTCAATATTTTATTCTCATACTCTACGATTCCACCCAACGACACAAATCCTTTTTGCGCATTAATTCGTCCTCGCATACAATCCAAAATAGTCTTTGGTTGCTCAAAAATCTCTTTCAACATAAAGTGAGGATAACCTCCTTTTTCCAAAACATCCAATTGCATAGATAATTCCTGAATGGCTGGCGAGATATCCTGGTTGTTCAGTTTTTTGATTTTCAACCCGTTTTTGATACTAATTGTGGCGATTTCCTCATCTTCTAAATACACTACATTTTTCGTGTATTCGATAATTGGGGTTGCATCCGAACCTACATAAAAATCATCGTTACCAATTCCTATAACGAGTGGACTACTTTTTTTGGCAAGGACCAATTCGTCAGAATTATTTTTATCCATCACCACTATTGCGTAGGCTCCCACTACTTTAGTCAAAGAAACTCTTACCGCCTCAAACAAGGATAAGTTCTCTTTGTGTTTCACTTCTTCAATCAAGTGAATAAGAACCTCTGTATCCGTATCACTGTGAAATACATGACCTCTTATTTGTAATTCTTTTTTAAGAATTGCATAATTCTCAATAATTCCATTGTGAATTAACACCAAGTTGCCATCCCCAGATGCATGTGGATGTGCATTTACATCATTTGCTGGTCCGTGAGTTGCCCATCTTGTATGTCCAATCCCAATTGTTCCTTCGGTACTTTGTTCTCCAATAAACTCTTCGAGCTTGGCTACCTTCCCTTTTCTTTTGTAAAACTTGAGGTCGTTACTTTTTCCAGAAATAGCAATCCCTGAACTGTCGTAGCCTCTATATTCTAATCTTTTAAGTCCTTTTATTAAGATGTCGTAAGCTTGTTTTTCGCCTACATAACCTACAATTCCACACATAGTTTTATGTATTTAGTATTTGGTATAAGTAATTGTGAGCTCTGGTTTTCTTACCGCAGAATTATGTCCATAAAAAACCGTTCTATTTGGCGTAACCATAGCCGAGATTGTTTCTAAAGTTAATCTATTGTTCGGAAAATTCCCATTTAATAAATTATTTAAATATCGAGTAATTGTGAATTCGTATTGACTGTCGTCTTCGTTCCATTGCCCACCTACATTATCTAGCCCAGCTTGGCCCGAAAACATAGTTTGATCAAGTAACAAATACTTCAACTCATTCTCGTTTCTTATGATGAGCAATTGCTCTATCGGGTCGAAGTCATTTCCTGCAGTATTGTCCACTGGCAACTTAAGCACCGCTTTGTTTATGATGATATTCGAGTCTTTTAGCCTCATCACATCAGTAAAATTTATTTCAGTCTTCAGTCCATCTAATCCTTGTACGTACACCACGGAAGAACCTAACGTGCTATCGGCCAACTGACTTGGCACCATGGTTCCTGAGTAATCGTGGGTATTTCTATTCACCCTGGCACAATTAGTATTCATTAGCAGACTAAAAGTCAAGGTATCTTTCGATGCTGTATCTCTGTAATACAAGGTCACCGAAGAATTTAGTGAAATCAAATTCAAAAGCAAAATGGCTCCTTGATTCATTCCTTGTCCAGGGTTGTTCACTTTCACCTCAATTCCTTTAAGAAACTGCAAAAAATTATCATTATCGTTAAGGGTAGAATTTCCGCTTTCGTCAATAATTTTTTGCCCAAACGAGTTGTCTAACGTTAACCTCAATTGAGCTGGAAAAGAATCAGTAGCCGAAAACACAGTAGAGCTCGGGTCAGGAGTTTGAACTCTTGAACTTGGCACAACTAAATTTGTCGGGTTAGTCGAAAAACTCTTCCCATTGTAATAGGCTGAATCCAAAAAGAAATCTTCGGTAACTTCTAATACCTCAAAATTCTGTGGATCTAACGAACCGTAATAATCTTTGTACTCCAATGACAGAACTACTGAATCCAACACAATATCTGTGAGGCTACCAGTACCGGCAAAGTCCACATTGTCTACGGGCAATCTCAGTTGGGTGTAAAAACTTGATTCTGTTTTTCCTACATCTGGGTCATTCATACTTCCCAATGTGGCAGTAGAAAGCTCATCGGCCCTCAATGAATCTGCTTCTTTGGTATAGGTTATAATATCAAAATCCGAGATTTGATTTACTCCTAAGTCTTCCTTCTGTAGTTCAGTCCCAATAAAGTTGTCTTCTTTTTTACAGTTGGTTAGGGTTAAAACAACTACGGAAAGCAAAATTGCTTTCCGTAGAATATTGTTTGAAAAAATGAAATTCATTCTTGTGTTTGCATTAAATTTATTCAGCTAATTTAGGTTCTTTTTCCAGGATTTCGTCATAAAAATTGGAACAATCTTCGTGATGCTGTTCTGAATTAACAAACTTTAACGAGTCCGCATCAGACTTGTTGACGTAGTCGATAATATCCGAGTCTATATTATCTGAAAACAAAACAATCCCATCTGAATGATCAATAGCTGTTTTTGTCAAATTCAGGTAATCTGAACCCGCTTTAATATGATTCATGTAACTCTCCTCAACTCCATCAAATTTCAAAACATCTTCAATGTTATCATTCAATTCTCCTTCAAAAGAATCTTCATATAAAGAACTTACTACTTTTGTGTTTGCGTAGTGTGGATCATCCTTAAAGTAAGTTTTTAGATACAAAGGCAACAAGGCAGTCATCCATCCATGACAGTGAATTACATCGGGGATCCATCCCAGTTTCTTCACTGTCTCTAATGTTCCTCTAATAAAGAAAACTGAACGCTGAACGTTGTCTTCAAACAATTTCCCTTTTTCATCTTTAACAATGGCTTTTCTCTTAAAATACTCCTCGTTATCAATAAAATAAACTTGCATTTTAGCCGAAGGAATAGAAGCTACTTTGATAATTAAAGGATGATCTACATCATTGATTATCATGTTCATACCTGACAAACGAATCACCTCATGCAGTTGGTTTCTTCTCTCGTTTACTAGGCCATATCTTGGCATAAAAACTCTAATCTCTTTTCCGCTTTCTTGTGTTTTTTGGGCTAACGTTTTCACGTTTTTAGAAATCTCAGAAGACTTTAAGAAAGGAGTGACTTCTTGAGATATATATAAAATTCTTTTTTTACTACTCATATATGTTCAGTATGATTTAAGGAGTGTTTAAAGTTCAACTTCACAAAATTACGAAAAATTGTCGGAATTATCAATATTTTCAGTTAGTTTAGCTCATTCTACAGGACTTATAGACATGGAATTGATACAAAAAAGTAGCGAATTAAAAATCCTACTGAACAAAATAAAATCAGAGAATAAAACTATTGGATTTGTTCCCACAATGGGAGCCTTACATTCGGGACATGTCTCGCTTATTGAAAAAGCTCGTAGTGAGTGCGACATTGTAGTGTGCAGTATTTTTGTTAACCCAACCCAGTTCAACGAACAAAGCGATTTGGATAAATACCCGAGAACACTCGAGGCTGATTCAGCTTTGATTGAATCATTGTGCGACTATTTGTTTGTGCCGGAGTCAGTTGAAGAGATTTACGGTGCCAATATCACGCTTCAAGAATTTGATTTTGGAGGAATTGAAAAAGAGCTGGAAGGAGAATTTAGACCGGGGCATTTCCAAGGAATGGCCAATGTGGTCAGTATTCTACTCAATATGGTTGAAGCCGACAATGCCTATTTTGGCCTGAAAGATTACCAGCAATTCAAGATCGTAGAAAAACTCACCCAATTAATCCAGTTGGACACAAAAATAGTTGGTTGCCCAATCATTCGCGAAACTAATGGATTAGCCAGAAGCTCAAGAAATGAGTTGCTCACAGAAAAAGCGAGAGAAGCTGCAGCTATCATTCATTTCAGCTTGCGATACATCGAGTTGTTCCATCCTTTTTTCGAAATACAAGAAATACAAAAAAAAGCGAAACAAATGATTCAGGGAATATTGGAGGTAGAATACCTCGAAATAAGAGATGCCGAAAATTTGGGACTTATTTCTGATTGGAACAACCAAAATGGTGTTTTTGTATCGTTCGCAGGAACCATTGAAGGAGTTCGACTCATCGATAATATTTGCTTTTTTTAACAAGAACCAAAATTCCTTTTCATGTCATTCAAAACTATCCACATCACTCACGAATCTTCAGAGGCTGAAGTAATTAAAGTACAATTGGCCGAAGTGGGAATAACGGCAATACTACTCGACACATTGTCTGCCCAAGTCACTGGGGTTCCTTTGCAAGTTGGAGGAATCAAAGTACAAGTAGAGGAGAATCAAATGGAACAAGCACTTCAACTCTTGATAGAGCTAGGCTACACATCAGAAGAACAACTCAAAAAAGCATCTGAAACGGTTGTTTCTATCGCCCAAGTCAACAAATTTAACAAGGGCCTCAAAATAGCATTAGCCATCTTAGTAATTAGTTTGGTTGCACTGTTTTTGGTAAGCTAGCACCAGTTATCCGTTTTTTACAAACCTTTGAAAAAAGGCAATTCCTGCTGGAGTTAGTAGGTTATAGTACTTCATTCCTTCGTGTTTGAAAACAATGTAATCGTTATCTTCCGAGAAAGATAATTCAGCATCCATATAAAAATAATCGTTTACCAACAACAGGATGTATCCCGAGTTTTTTGAATTGAAAACGGCAGGTGCTTGTCCTTGAATAAACGACAGAAAGTAATTAGTTCCAGCTCGTTTGGGCAAACTAAATGTTGTGCCCGACTCAAACATAGTTACTTCTAATCCAGTTCCTTGAGTTTTTAACAGGTTGAATTGTTCTAAAGGCAAGGGATTAATAATTAATACCTTTCTGGTAGTATCTACTTGGAAAATTGTGTCTTGAGACAAACAGGTAAAAGTAAGGAGTAAACTGAAAAATAAAATGAATCGCATCCTTTTTTGATTTAAAATTAGAGGGAATTATTGAATCCGTTTTACAGCATAACCTTTTGATAACAATTCATCTATCAAACTATTGTCACCAACCATATGAAACACATCTACTGCGACAAATGTTTTAGCTGTATCGGCAGACTGCCCAATCTGATGGGCCCAAGCACTGTGTTTTTCCTCTACCAATTCTTGATAGTGAGCTTGTAGATAAGGAAAGAGCAAAAGATAGAGCGAATGGAGCTTATGGAATTCTCCTTTCATGTATAATTCTTGACTGGTATTTCTCAATGAGTCGGTGAATAAATTAATGGATTCAATCGAATTCATAAACTCAACCTCTTCTGATTTTTCTACCACAGAAAAACTTTCATAATAAGCTTCATACCTTTCCAAACCACCGATTTTTTTTCCTAATGGCATAGCACGCTCCATCCAAAATTTATCAAAGTAAAAATTTGTCTGATTGTTGAAATAAATCATATCGTGCAAATAAAACAACAGTTTTAGTCTTGCACTATCAGGAAAAGGAACCGAATTTGACTCCGTGTATTTCCAATTTTTCCTTAACTGAGTAAGCTTTGTAAACTCCTGGTCAGAAAGATACTCAATCATCGTTTTTTCTTGCGGAATCTCAAGAGCAAGTTTGGTTCTGCCAAAATCCGAATTTGGCACATCTATCTGACTAACAAAAACCTCGGCCGAATCAAAGGAAGCGATAATTTGTTCATTCAATAGAATCCGAGCAGAATCCTTAGGCAAGTATTCACTGGTTCCCAAAAGAAAAGAGGATTGGCCCTTTTTATTTATCATCTCCCAAAGAGGCATGTTGCGTGGCTCAAACTTTTTTTTGCCCGAACAAGAAGAAAATCCGCAAATAATGACACTTAAAAAAAGCAAAGCAAATTTATTTCTACTGGTATTCATGTTTGATTTTTTTTGACTTGGACTTAAAAGTAATTCAATATCTCTATATTTAAAAATTAATCCATTTTTACAAATACAATCAGCATGACTCCCATCTTTATATTTGGTATTTTAGTTGCCTATTTCCTTGTGTTAATCGGCATTTCATTTGCTACAAGTCGGGGAGCTAGCAACGACACTTTTTACCTAGGAAACAAACAATCTCCTTGGTATTTGGTTGCCTTTGGCATGATTGGAGCCTCACTTTCGGGCATCACCTTTATTTCCATTCCCGGATGGGTGGGAGACGCGACAAAACAATTTGGGTACATGCAAATGGTATTCGGTTATTTTGTTGGGTACCTGGTAATCTCCTTCGTGCTGATGCCCTTGTATTACAAAATGCATGTCACATCCATTTATACTTATCTACTAAAACGATTTGGGACCGAGGCCCATAAAATTGGAGCGATTTATTTTTTACTCTCCAGAATAACAGGTGCGTCTATTCGGTTGCTTTTGGTTGCAAACGTACTACAAGCCTTCGTTTTTGATGAATTCAATATACCCTTTGAGGTAACTGTGTTTCTCTCAATTGCACTTATTTGGGTGTACACATTTAAGGGAGGAATCAAAACCATAATCTGGACCGATACACTCCAAACCCTTTTTATGTTGCTTTCCTTGGGCTTCACGTTTTGGTTTCTTGCCACAGAAATAGATTTTTCAGAATCTGGAGGGCTGGTAAAAACCGTCAAAGAAAGTGAATATTCCCAACTCTTTTTTTGGGACGATTGGAATGGCAAGTACCACTTTATCAAGATGTTCTTTGGAGGAATGTTTATCGCAATAGGAATGACCGGACTTGACCAAGACATGATGCAAAAGAACTTGAGCTGTAAAAACTTAAAATCCGCCCAAACAAATATGATTTCATTCAGTATTATATTGGTTTTTATCAATTTAGTTTTTCTTATCCTTGGAGCTCTTTTGTATTTATATGCTGGTCAGGAAGGAGTATCTATTCCAGAAAAATCAGATTTATTGTTTCCGCAAATTGCCCTGAAAAGCGACATTGGAATCGGAATTGGGATATTGTTTCTTTTGGGATTAATTGCTGCAGCCTATTCCTCAGCCGACTCTGCCCTCACCTCGCTTACCACCTCTGTGTGTGTCGATTTTTTAGACACGGAAGAAAGAAAAACTTCCAAAAAAAGAAGACAATTGATTCATATTATCATGTCGGTTGTGTTATTAATCACGGTAATAATTCTGAACAAAACATTGGATGAAAGCGCAATTTGGCAGCTTATTTGGCTGGCAGGATTTACCTACGGTCCACTTATCGGTTTGTTCTTTTTTGGGATAATAACGAAACTTCAGTTGAGAAAAAAACTAGTGGCATTGGCTTGTGTGCTTCCTCCCGTTTTCACTTACTTCCTCAATTCCTCTCTTTCTAATCAAGGGTTCGAACTAGGTGGATCTTTAATCATAGTGAATTCAATCATTACTTTCCTTATGCTACTAAGCATCTCAAAAAAAGAGAAACTTTAGTTACTTAAAGTTGTTAAGTAGACTAATGAATTCAGGAAGGTGATTCAATTCTTCATGGTAAGTAAACAGCGCTTTGTGACCCTCAAAATCAATTGACAAACATTGTTCAAATTGATTGAGTGCTTTTTTGTGCTGATTGAGCATGAGAAAGTAGGCAACCAACCTAAACTGACACGCACTATTTTCTTTATTCTGGAGATAATCAATTGCTTCCTGCAAGGATAAATTCTCTGCGATGAAGTTTGAAAAATCCAATTGAATCTGAACATTATCTTCGGAATCGTATTCATCGGCTTTTGCATAAGCTAAATAGGCTTCATCATATCTTTCGAGCTTATTGTACACTTCTCCAGCAATGTACCAGCACGATGAATTTTTAGGAAACAACCTGATTGCTTTTTCTACAAAAGGAAGTGATTCCGGGGTTTGGCCTTGCTTATCATGTACAATAGCCATTCCAATTAATCCTTCTTGCAAATCATCATTCAACGACAAAGCAATTTCATAGCTTTTTTCTGCTTCTTTGTAATTGAACAACTTTTCGTAGCACTCTCCAATGTAACAAAACGTAATTGCCTGATTATCTTCAAACTCAAAAGTTTGGTAATAACACTCAAGAGCCTCGCCATATTGCTGAAGGTTGAAATGAGCATTCCCTTTGTTGAAATAAGCCGAAACAAAATCATCTTTGATGATGGTAGCGTAATCAAATGCAAATACGGCTTTTTTAAAATCCTTGATGTCATTGTAAACAATACCCAGATTGTACCAACCATTGTAGGAATAAGGATTCTCATCCAAGAACCTCTTGTAAAACTCGATACACTCCTCCTGTTTGTTCAGTTCCTCGTAAAAATAAGCTATCTCAAACAACAAAGTGTCTTCCTCCGGATTTTTATCCAAAGCTAATTTAAGGTACTTCAGTGCGTTTTCGTAATCCATCAAAGATTCATACTCCCAAGCAATGTCATTGTACACCAAATCCAATCCTTCCCTTGCGCCTTTTTCTAAGAACTGGAGGTAATATTCAATTGATTTTTGGTGCTCGCCCATATAACTGTGTATCTCGGCTTTGAGCACAATCACTTCTTCGTTGTTTGGTTCTAATTCTAGCGTTTGTTCAGCAAAGTCCAAAGCATTTTTGTAATCCCCTTGTGCTGTATACACCTGCGCTATGTGCAACTTTATATCTCCCGAAATTGGGTGTAAACTATGACCTATTCTCAAGATAGCCATCGCTTTGCTTACCATTCCTTTTTCCAAATAATAGCTCGAAACTCGACTAATTTCTTCTACATCCAGGTAAAAGGAGTCTTTGTTCTTGATTTTTTGTTCAATAGACTTGATCAGAGCTTTAAGCTCTTCGTTATGTTCAGGAAAATCGTTCATAGAAAAGTGGTTTGGCTTTACAACTCCACGTGAATTACTTTTTTGGTTTCGAAGAATTCCTCCTCGAAATACAAAGATAAAGAATAAGACTGATACTTTTTGGAAATCTCGCCCAACTCTTGGGTTAAATCTCCTCCCTTGAGGTACAAGATTCCATTAGGCAAGTCGTTGTAGCTATTCTTCCTGATATTCATTTTTATCCACCCAATAAAAGGATGAAGACGAGTAACTGCCCTACTGATTACAAAATCATATTTTTCGGTAATGTTTTTAGCATTCTGATGAGAAGCTTTCACATTCTTAAGCCCCAGTGAATCTGCTACACCCTGAACGACTTTTATTTTTTTTCCAATCGAATCCACCAAATGAAACTTACACTTAGGAAACAGAATAGCCAAGGGAATTCCCGGAAATCCACCTCCTGTTCCCACATCTAGCAACTGGGTGTTCTGTTTAAATTTCATTATTTTCGCAATACCCAAAGAATGAAGCACATGCCGTTCATAAAAGTTATCCATGTCTTTCCGACTGATTACATTTATTTGAGCATTCCACTCTTCGTAAAGCGGTTTGAGCTGGGTTAGTTGATCCATCTGAAGCTCCGTAAGCTCAGGGAAATAATGAAGTATTCGTTTAAAATCCAATTAAATATAATCCATTTTAGGTTTAATAATCTCTTCTAAGGTTTTTCTGGCTCTAAAAAGTTGAGCCTTTACCGTCCCCAAAGTTAAGTCTAATTCTTTAGAAATTTCATCATAGGACAAACCTTTAAAATACCTCAGTTCGATTAGTGTTTTATATTGAGGTTTGAGCTCATCTACAAGCTCTCGCATAATTTTAAATTTTTGGGTTCGAATAGCTTCTTCTTCGGGATTTCTACCTTTGGATGGCAAGAAAATATAAGGCGCATCTTCGTTGTCAAATTGTTGATCGATGGAGGTTGTATTCATCTTTTTCTTTCTCAAAAAATCGATAGCAATTGTTCGATGCAATTCGGAATAACCAGGTACTAAATGCATACTTGGGTGAGTATTGTTCTAGGTTCATAAATGCTTTTCCAAATGCTTCCAAAGTCAAATCCTCTGCATCGTCCTTATTTCTGACCATTTTGAGCAACATAAAGTAAATTGAATCTTTGTAACGAGACATTAGTTCTGTGTAGGCAGAGTCATCTTTTTTATCAATGGCTCGCTTAATAAGTTCGTAGTCTCCTTTAGCTTTCGCTGAAAAATTTTTTCCAATCAAATTTTTAGATAATTTCGGTTCTTTAAAATTATTGAAAAAAACATTAAAAAGAATTGGTTTGTACCAATCATTACAAACAAATCGATGTTATTATTTCTCCTCAAATTGAATCGAAACGAATCAAAAGTGTTAGTTTTGCCCATTAGTCGATAATACTTAACCCTTTATTCACCGATGAATTTTAAATTACTTAAGACAGACAAAGATTCGAGAGCAAGAGCTGGAGTCATAAAAACGGATCATGGAGAAATAGAAACTCCTATTTTTATGCCAGTTGGAACTGCGGGAACCGTAAAGGGGGTGCATCAAAGAGAGCTAGACGAAGATATTCAAGCTCAAATTATATTAGGAAACACCTACCACTTATATCTAAGACCAGGACTAGATACGTTAGAAAAGGCGGGAGGTCTGCATAAATTTAATGGTTGGGACAAACCAATCCTTACCGATTCGGGTGGATATCAAGTTTATTCATTGTCGGGCAGAAGAAAGATTATCGAAAAAGGTGTGGAGTTCAAGTCACATATTGACGGTTCTAAACACTTTTTTACTCCAGAATACGCGATGGACATCCAGCGAACAATTGGAGCTGATATAATCATGGCATTTGATGAGTGCACTCCTTACCCTTGCGATTACAAATACGCAAAGCGATCAATGGAAATGACTCACAGGTGGTTAAAAAGATGTTGTACTCGATTTGATGAAACCGATTCAAAATACGGATACAGCCAAACTTTATTTCCCATTGTACAAGGAAGTGTGTATGATGATTTGAGAGAGAAATCTGCTGAATTCATCGCAGGTATGAATCGAGAAGGAAATGCAATTGGTGGACTTTCTGTGGGAGAGCCTGCCGAAGATATGTACAAACATACTGATATTGTAACGCGCATATTGCCAGAGGACAAACCTAGATATTTGATGGGAGTTGGAACTCCTATAAATATTTTGGAAACCATTGCACTCGGTATTGATATGTTTGACTGTGTTATGCCTACAAGGAATGCAAGAAACGGAATGCTTTTTACAAGTGAGGGATTTATCAATATTAAAAACAAAAAATGGCAAAATGATTTCACTGTTATTGACCCAAATGGAAGTTCGTATGTGGATACCTTTTATAGCAAAGCTTATTTGAGACATTTGATTATTTCAAAAGAGATTTTAGGAGCACAAATTGCCAGCATACACAATTTATCCTTTTATATTTGGTTAGTGAAAGAAGCCAGAAAACATATCATTGCAGGAGATTTTCATAGCTGGAAAACTGAAATGGTAAGAAAAATGGCTACTAGATTGTAACACATGCTTAAAACCCTTGACAAATACATCATTAAAAAGGTGCTGAAAACTTTTGTTTTCTCTATTTTGGGTGTTTTGTGTATCATCGTGGTTTTTGATATCTCTGAAAAAATAGATGATTTCCTCAAGTCAAATTTAAGTGTACCGGAACTCCTCACTCAATACTATGCAGGATTTATCATTTACATTGGAAATATGTTTTTTCCTTTGTTTATGTTAATTACCATAGTAATGGTAACACTCAAACTTAACCAAAGAAGTGAAATAACCGCCATTTTGAGTTCTGGTATCAGCTTCCATCGATTGCTTCGCCCTTTTTTTATTGCGGTGGGTGTCATTGTGTGTTTTTCATTTTTTGTCAATTTCGTTTTACTCCCAAAAGCAAACCAAAAAAGGTTGGCTTTTGAAAACATTCATACCAATTACGCATCAGTTTTAGCGGGTGTTCATTTCGAAGTAGTACCTGGAACCATTGTTTCTTACAAATCCTATAATTTCAAGGAA
This sequence comes from Flavobacteriales bacterium, assembly GCA_965655625.1. GTDB lineage: Bacteria > Bacteroidota > Bacteroidia > Flavobacteriales_D > CAJJDF01 > CAJJDF01. The sequence goes on from CBFHHA010000011.1 coordinate 48,224, forward strand.
ATGAAATTTGTATCGGAACTTTGGGTAGACCAATACAAAAAAGACCGTGACGGTTCTTGGAAACTGGCCTACACCATGAATGCCAATTATGCCTATGGAGACAGCACTACCAATAAATTTCAATTAAAAAATGTAACAGAAAGATACCTCCTTCCCTCCGGAGACAGTGTTTCAGAATCTATTACTATCGACACAACACTCTCTTTCGGATTGAAGGACTTGGGACAAAGAAACGAAGTAATTTCAACTATGTATTACGATGAAATACTTGCTTATCGTAAAAAAGAAAAACTGAAAGGATCTGCCATAGTACCGTACATCGATATCGAGATTTATTCCCGAACTTCAAATCCGCTTTCCTTATTTATTCTGGCCTTGTTAGGAGTATGTATTAGTATTTCACCGGCAAGAAGCAAAGTCGGTATGACCATTCTACTTGGAATTGGTTCTGTGGCCCTTTACTTTGTCTTCAATCGATTTTCTACAGTTTATGCCACAAACGCAGGCCTCAACACTTTCTTAGCCGTTTGGATTCCAAATCTCATCCTGCTTTCTTTTGCACTTTATCTTTATTGGAAAACTCCTAAATAATATTGACGCTTCTTTCACGCTATTTTACTCACAAAAAGATAGGTAGAATTGTAGCCAAAACTCAAACTAATCTTTATGTAGTATATTTGAATATCTTTAATGTTCCTATGCCATGAGAATAAGCTTATTATTTATTTTTCTTCTTTTTTCAGAAACTTTCTTTTCCCAGAACCCAGGCAACGTAGGCACTACCAATCTCACAGCTTGGTTTAAGCCAGATAATTTAACTCTAGGAAATGTCACAAATTGGACCACTACTTTTCCGATAGGGGCAGGCGCCATTACCGTAACAGATAACACAGCACCTTTTCCAGTAGCAACCAACACACCTCTTGGTAATACCTCAAATTATAATACAACTATCGAATTTACTGCAAATTCAAATGCCGCCATAAAGGCTTTACAAAACAACGCCTCCCTCAACTTGTTGGACAATAGAAATAGCACAAGCCAAGGAACTTTTTTTGGGGTGTATTATTTTCCAACGGTTATTCGCAACAACAATCATATGATGCTTTACAACGAAAATAGTGGAGACGCTATTCAGTTCAGAAACCTGGGAGTAGTCGGAAGATTTGCTACTGGAAGAGGAATTGGCACCAGCACAAATGCATCCAGAGATTGGACAGAAAGTCATCTCCCGACAATCATTTCTTATAAGGGAAATAGAAGTGGTGCGGGAACTCTCACTACCAAAGAAAACTCAGGCATATTTACAGGCGGTGGTGCTTCTCAATCTTCAGGTCAAATCGGTCTCCATTTTGGATTAATGCCCGGAAACACAAATTCACCCTACAACGGATATTTGCATGAATTCATTTTTTACAACAGAGATTTGACTAATCTCGAAATGAATAAAATCCATACCTATTTAGCTATTAAGTATGGAATTACCTTAGACAATACAGGTGGAGGAAATCAAGGAGATTATATTTCTACAACCGGTACAATTGTTTGGGATGCTTCTGTAACGCCCAACTATCACAATGATGTAATTGGTATTGGTAGAGATGATAGCCAAGGATTATTACAAAAACAATCTCATAGTTTTTATGATGTAACTAGAATCTATCTTGCCAATTTAGCTGTAACAAATGTTGCAAACATGGGATTATTTCAATCCGATTCTTCTTTCGTGCTTATAGGGAACAATGGAGGATTGACGTGTAATACGCTTTCAACTAGAAATGAATTGCCTGCTATACCATTTTTGAATTCGAGGATAGAGAGAGAATGGAAAGTGACCAAAACGAATTTTTCTCAAGATTTTAATTGTGACATTACTATTAGCCCTTGTGCGATTGGAATTGATTTTGACACCAGTTGTCTGGCACTACTAGTTGATGACGATGGCAATTTCAATAATTCCACCGCTTACAATTCCTCAAGCGGTCTTTCATTCAACATCAGCGGAAACACCATAACCATTTCCGGTATATCAAATCTACATATTCCCAATAATAGCACTCGGTACATTACTTTAGCATCTGTTGATTTTACAAAAAATTTGGGTATTGACTCAATGAAATGCGAAGATGATAGCGTAACATTGGATGCGGGAAATAGTGGCGCAACTTATTTGTGGAATACAGGACAATCGACCCAACTTATTTCACCTTCATTGCCAGGAATTTACTCGGTAATTATTTCTTCTAACGGTTGTTTTGAGTACGACACAATGGCAATTTCCAATCAAGAATTAGAAGCAGCTTTTACCACGTTAGATACTGCTGGATGCATCTCGCTGACCTCCAATTTCATTGACGTTTCTAATGTTGGTACAGGAAGCATTACAAGCTGGAATTGGGATTTCGGGAATGGTGTCACCTCCGCAAATCAAAACCCAACAATCGATTATATTGCACCTGGAACTTTCACTGTTTCACTTTCAGTTACCTCAAATATAGGCTGTTTGGATGATACCACCATTACTGGCTATATTAATGCATACGACTTAGCTCAAGGAGATTTTAGCTTCTTTCCGAGTTTTGGCGCACCTAGAGATCTCATTTCATTTACTAATATGTCGGCAAATGCAACTTCGTATATTTGGTATTTTGGTGACGGTGACTCTTCTGCACTCACTAATCCAACTCATGCATACAACGAAGAGGGAAACTACTTAATTACACTAATAGCAATCTCACCATATAATTGTAATGACACGGTTTATTATTCGATCGAAATAAAAAGTGATAATTTTTTTGCTCCAAATAGTTTTACACCTGGTGAAGACGGAAAAAATGACCTGTGGCATATAATTGGGTTAGAAGACAGTGAAGACTTTGAATTAACTATTTTTAATAGGTGGGGAGAAATTGTTTTTGAATCAACCGATCCAGAGGATAAATGGGAGGGAAATCACAACGGTACTACTTGTCCTTCAGGAGTTTATGTCTGGAAATTAACCTTCAAATCTGAAGGAACAAAAATCTCAGACCAAACAGGGTATATTCACTTAATTAGATAGAAAAAGGCATAAAAAAAGCCTCAAAAATAAATGAGGCTTTTTGTAATTGATCTTTCCAGTTCTGCTATTTAGCAATTCCAATTGCTCTTTTCTCACGAATTACGGTAACTCTTACTTGACCTGGATAAGTCATATCAGTCTGTATCTTTTGAGATATTTCAAAGGCCAATTCATCAGCTCTTTTATCTGAAACTTTTTCACTTTCTACCATCACCCTTAGTTCTCTTCCAGCTTGAATTGCAAATGCTTTACTTACACCGTCATAACTCAAAGCGGTTGTTTCCAAGTCTTTAATTCTTTGAATGTAAGACTCAACAACTTCTCTTCTTGCGCCTGGTCTTGCTCCTGAAATCGCATCACACACCTGAATAATTGGAGAGTATAACGTAGTCATTTCCATTTCATCGTGGTGAGCTCCAATTGCGTTTACCACATCTGGCTTTTCACCATATTTCTCCGCACATTTGGCTCCAAGTATTGCGTGTGGCAATTCTGGTTCATCTTCCGGTACTTTTCCTATATCGTGCAACAATCCTGCTCTCTTAGCGGTTTTCGGATTCAATCCCAGCTCGCTTGCCATAGTCGCACATAAGTTGGCAACTTCTCTTGAGTGCTGCAACAAGTTTTGGCCGTACGAAGAACGGTATTTCATTCTCCCTACTAATTTAATAAGCTCAGGGTGTAACCCATGAATTCCTAAATCGATACAAGTCTTTTTTCCAGTCTCAACGATTTCTTCATCCAAAGCTTTTCTCGTTTTCTTCACTACTTCCTCAATCCTAGCTGGGTGAATTCTCCCATCAGAAACTAATTGGTGCAAAGATAATCTTGCAATCTCTCTTCGGATAGGATCAAAACAAGATAAAATGATTGCCTCCGGTGTATCGTCTACTATTATTTCAACTCCGGTTGCAGCTTCTAGCGCTCTAATGTTTCTTCCCTCTCTTCCAATAATTCTTCCCTTCACTTCGTCAGAAGGAATGTTAAATATCGAAACTGAATTTTCTACTGCTTTTTCTGTCGCCACTCTCTGAATAGATTGAATGACGATCTTTTTGGCCTCTTGGTTGGCCGATAATTTAGCTTCGTCTGCAATGTTTTTGATGTAAGCCATCGCATCGGTTTTGGCTTCATCTTTCAATGCTTCTACCAATTGTGCCTTTGCATCATCTTTGCTGTAGCCTGATAATTTTTCTAATTCGGCTACTTGTTTTTCTTGTTTTTTAGACAAATCTTCTCTTTTGGTATTCACAACCTCCAGTTGAGTTTCTAAGTCCTTTTTCAACCTATCCAATGATTTTTCTTTCTTGGATGTTTCTTCTAGCTTTTGAGAAATTTGTTTTTCCTTGCTTTTAATTCTGTCTTCTGCAGACTGAATTTTTCTGTTTTTTTCGTTCACAGCATTTTCATGCTTTTCTTTCAACGCCAAAAACTTCTCTTTTGCCTGCAAGATTTTTTCTTGCTTTATTGATTCTTGCTTTCCTTTGATCTCCGAAAGCATACTTTCCCTTTCGTTTTTCAAAAGGCCTTTGGAGAACATAAAAACTGCTCCTCCTCCGATTATGAGTCCTACTACGACTCCAATCACAATACTAATTAGTTCCATTTCTTTTTTTGTTTATTAATTCAACAGTAAAACAAAATGAAAGATGTACTAGGAAAAATTTAAGAGAGTGCTTGATTCAGTAGAAAAAGCAATTCGTCCAATTTGGCAGAATTATCTTTCACACGTACTGGCTCTGGTTGAGCTTGAGCTGTATGAATTTTATTCGCAAATTCCAAACAAGTCATTGCCAACAAATCCTGAGAATCCGTTATTTTATATTGGTTCTTCAGTTTTGTTATGTTTTCAGCAATTGTGTTTGCCGACAACTCCACCCCTGCCTCTTCACTTTCTGAAACGGTTAGCGGATAAACTCTGTCTCCAATTTTTATTTTAACGTTCTTCTTACTCATTCAAAACATTATATTAACTCCTGAGCAATGCCATGCATTCCTCAATCTCTTTAATCATTCCATTTATTTTTGCCTCATCCAATTCTGTTTTCACTGGTGAGTCAACTCTTTCAATTGTTTTTAATTCTTCTACTTCTTTCACAAGTTTCGAATATCGATTTTCCTTCATTTCAATATCGTTTCTCAATGATTTATTTTCTTCTAGCAAACGCTCAGATTCAGATTTGTACTGATTTTTGAGGGCTATTAGCTCATTAATTTTTAGTGATATTTGTTCTATTTTCTGGTCTTCGCTACTCATGTCCACGATTGATGTAGATATTTTACGAATTTACTAATACTAATTTAATTCAGCTAATTTAATTTTTACAATTATTCTCCACTCAAAGTGAATAACTTTTTCTTATTTTCCACTGATTCAGTAGCAAACCTTTATTTTTGTTCCATGAAACATTTGCACCCCTCCATCTTATATTTATCTCTTGTAATTCTCTTATTTTCGTCAAATTACACACTGTCTCAATCGCCACCAGACTCCACTAATTTCGGTTCACCCCTCGACATTTCATTGTATGTAGCTGGAAATTTTGGTGAGGTTCGCTCCAATCATTTTCACACAGGGATTGATTTTAAAACTCAAGGTGTAGAAGGCAAAAAAATTTATGCAATTGAGGATGGTTATGTTTCTCGAATTTCATACTCCCATTACGGATACGGCAAAGCTCTTTATATCAATCACCCAAGTGGATATACCAGTGTCTATGCACACCTATCTAATTTTAATACAACTATTGACAAAGCCGCTCGAAACCATCAATATTCCAACCAAAAAGAGACGTTCAACCTATATTTAGACTCAACTGTATTACTGGTAAAAAAAGGAGAAATAATTGGTTTAAGTGGTAATTCAGGAGGGTCCTACGCTCCACATTTACATTTTGAAATACGTGAAACGAAATCCGAACATCCAATGAATCCTCTTTTATTTGGTTATCAAATAACGGACAGTAAAAAACCCTTGATTAATAATTTAAAAATTTATCCATTGGATAAATTTTCGCTGGTAGATGGACAGCAAAAAGCTCAAATAATTCCAGTAAAGAAAAACAAAAACGGAAAATATTTCATTGGCAAAACAATAAGGGCTTACGGTAATATTGGATGCGCGCTTCACTCTACCGACAGATTGAATGCCCGGAATATTTGCGGTTTGTATTCTTTGAATCTATCAGTTAATGACACCCATTTATTTGGACATAAAATGGATAAATTGGATTTCTCAACTAGTAGATACGTCAATCATCATGTGGATTACCCAAGGCATAAGCTTTATAACAACTCGTTTCACAAATCATTTCTTAACGGAAACAATAAGCTCGAAATTTACACCCAAATTAATAAGGGTTATACTCACATAGAAAACGATTCCTCTTATAAATTTAGTTACTTAGCTAAAGATTTTGCTGGAAACACCTCTAAATTAAGCTATCACATAAAAGGTGACTCAACGGGCTATGCAAAAGCCATTGCAAACAAAACTACTTGCGATAATTATTTTTCCTATAACACTGCCAATTTAATGGAACAAAATGGATTTACAGCCTTGCTGACTCCAAATACGATATATGAGGATTTGTGTGTAACTTATTCTGTTAACACTAGCAACAATTACCTTTCGGACATTCACAGTTTTGGAACAAAATTGGCAGGAATTCAGAAAACTTACAAGCTCATTATTACTCCAACCAAACCCATTGACTCGACTCTTCACGATAAATTACTAATTGTATCCATCAACAACAAAGGTAGTATAACAGATTGCGGTGGTGAATACCAGTTAGGCACGGTTACTACAAGAGTAAAACAATTCGGAAAGTTTGCCATTACAATGGACACTACAAAACCAGTTTTGGTATTGCTCTCGGACACTTCTAAATTAAATCCGAAAAGCACCCTCGTGTTTAAAATTGGAGATAATTTATCTGGCATAGAAAGTTATTCTGCTAACCTAAATGGAAAATGGATTTTAACTGAATACAAACGCAAAAAAGCAAGATGGTATGTCTCTCTTTCCGAAATGGAAGAATTAACTTCCGGAAAGCAAATCTTAGAAGTTGAAGTAATTGATGAGAAAGGGAATGTTAATTTACAGAGATTTGATCTTGAGATAAATTAGTTTTCAGTGCACTTTTTAAACTCTGTAATCACTTCCTCAAAATCGATCTAGCAGGAAGAGGAGAACTATCCTCATGTCAGTTCAAGTGATTTAGTATAATTATGATTTAAATTGCCTCAACAACTACACCTTTGTCCTCACTTTCTTCCAATCCTTAATTTGCCAATTGGTATAGCAAGTAGCCACATGATTTTGTTCCGCATCATGAAGTTTTACCTCACACTTTTTGTAGGTTACCCCTTCTTTTTTCAAAATAGATTT
>CBFHHA010000012.1:0-21331 GCA_965655625.1 Flavobacteriales bacterium
TGAACTGTTTTCTCTTACGTACAACAAATTATTGGTATGGAGTTCCAAATACAAATAAGATGTATCTTGTTTTTCGTGGTACACCAAGTAACTTGGATCCAAATCTTTTATCCGGGTATCGTACTCATAATTGGCCTCGTCAGTTGCGAGCTTACCCGAACTACAATTCACCATAAAACCCATAGCTGTACTAACTAATGCTAGTTTCATGCTATATGAATTGGTTCCGATCATTCTTCTAAAAACTTTTGAGGAATTTGTTTACTTGTACTCACTCCAAGCTCTTTTATTTTTTCCGTTCTCCTCACAAGGTTTCCCTTTCCAGTTTGCAGTTTGTTGAGCGCTCCTTGGTAAGCCGATTCTGCCTGAGAAAGACCTCTTTCTATCTTTTCCATGTCGTCCAAAAAACCGACAAACTTATCATACAAAGCTCCTGCTTGGCTGGCAATTTCAAGCGTGTTTCTATTTTGCTTTTCTTGCTTCCAAATAGAGGCAATTGTCTTAATTGTTGCCAATAAAGTAGTGGGACTCACAATGACAATATTTCGCGTAATTGCATACTCATACAATTCTTTGTCATTCTGAATGGCTAAGCTAAAAGAAGCTTCTATTGGCATGAACAACAACACAAAATCAGGAGAATCCAGTTTAGCTCCCGTTTGGTAATTTTTATCACTCAAATATTTAATGTGATTCTTCACCGAAATCAGGTGATTTTTGAGTGCAGTCACTTTCGACTCTTCCGATTCGGGAGAAATATATTGGTTATAGGCGACCAACGACACTTTAGAATCCACTACAATATGCTTGCTATCGGGTAGTTGAATGATATAATCTGGCTGCACTCTTCGTCCTTCTTCGTTGGTGGTGCTAAATTGTTTGACGTATTCTTCTCCTTCTGTCAAACCAGAATCAGATAAGATTTTTTCTAAAATCATTTCTCCCCAATTTCCTTGCGCCTTGTTATCATAAGTGAGAGCCTTGGTGAGATTTTGCGCATCTTTACTAAGCGTTTGATTGAGTTCAGAAAGCTGAATTATTTGAGATTTCAATTCCGTTCTTTCTGCCAAACCTTTTTCGTAGGTAGTTTGAACTTTCTCCTCAAAACTCTTAAGTTTTTCGTTCAAAGGGGTCAGTACAGTATCAATGTTTTCTTTGTTTTGGGCAGTAAATTTAACCGACTTTTCTTCCAAAATTTTGTTGGCAATATTCTCAAATTCAATGGCGAATTTTTTCTGTAAGTCTTGCATTTCCGCTTTTTGGTCGGTCAGCTTTTCCTCCAAGTTGTTCAAATTGGTGGAGGAAACAGATAACTCATCTCTCAAGTTCTTGTTCTCCAATTTTAACTCTCCTATTTCTTCTTTCTGCTGATTAAAATAGCGAGCCGCATCTTCTAATCTCACTTCCATCATGCCTTTTTCTTTATCCAAAGTAACTGAACGAGAAGTAAGTTGTTCTTTCTCAGTTTCTAAATCTGATAATTTTTCTTGAATGGCCGCAGGAAGTTCATTTTTTTTCAACGAATGAATTAAAAATACTACCAGTGCTCCAATCACTAATCCAACAAGTAGAGAAATAATGTCCATTTTTAGTTTTTAATTAGTACCAATTCTCAGCGGTAAACTCTTGTTTTTTGTCTTTGTTCTTTCCTGTCAAATCTTTCCAAAACGGCTTCATTTTGCCTTTCAGTACAATGAATACAAATGCACCCAAAAGGATGTAAGGAATGATTAATATGTATTCAATACCGGCATTTAATCCTCCGCCAACGTTTGGATTACTTTCTGCCGTTGCTTTACACATGGCACATTGAGCATTGGCAGAAAACTGACTTACCAGCAACAATACTAAAATCGTAATTTTTGATAAATATTTCATAAGAGAAGTATTAGGTTAATTCTATTCAAAGGTACGAAAGCCAAGTTTAAAACTGAGGGAAAATCACACCAAGTTTTTGAGTTTTTCCTCCTTTAATTTTCTTTCTTTTTTTTGGGAGAGTAAATAATCAAGACTTGAACAATCACGGCTAAAAAAGATGAAATCTGTTAGAAAGTGAAAAGATTACTCTTTATTTAAGTAATTCCAAACCAGCCCTGACTCAAATCCCTTCTGAATCACAAAAGCAGCAATTTTTCCTTTTTTCTTAAACTCATCTTCCTCCTTTATCTCTCTTTTCTTTCGCTCTATCCAGTAGGTTAAGGTTTCAAAATAATCACCTTCCTCAATTACCTCCATTCCTTTTTTTATACAAAAGTCAGAAATTCTTTTTTGTTTCAACTGAGCTTTAATTTTTACTTTTCCCCACTTTTTTATGTTAAATTTTCCAGAAACAAAAGCTTCTGCAAATCTTTGTTCGTTTAAAAAATCTTCTTGGATTAACCTCGTAATCACCTCATTCACCTCGTTCTTAAACAATCCAAGTTTGTACAACTTATCGGTCACTTCTTGGTGGCTGCGCTCTTGGTAAGCACAATAGTTTTTGAGTTTTTCGGTGGCTAATTCTAAATTCACAGATAAAAAGTGTGGCATAAAAAGGAAGAACGATAAGAAAGCTACAAGATTATTTCTTACTTTTATCTTGCTAAAAATACAATAAAAAAATGATTCCATTCTCACCTCCAAGAATAGACCAAGAAATAATTGACGAAGTAATTGATACACTTCAATCGGGTTGGATTACAACAGGGCCAAAGACTTTGAAATTTGAAAACGAACTAAGCAATTACTGCGGAAATCCAGCCACTGTTTGTGTGAGCGCAGCCACTCCAGGAATTCAACTTTTACTTAGCTGGATGGGAATTGGAGAAGGTGACGAAGTCATCATTCCTGCTTACACATACTGCGCTACGGCTAATGTGGTTGTACACAGCGGTGCCAAACTGGTGATGGTGGACGTAAATGAAGCCGATTTCAATATAAACGTGCAAAAAATAAAAGAGGCGATTACAGAAAATACCAAAATAATTATGCCGGTAGATATCGCGGGACTTCCTTGCGATTACAAGGAAATATACTCACTCATTAACTCAGCCGAGGTTAAGAGTTTGTTTAAACCCAGAAACGAAATCCAAAAAAAATTGGGACGAATTGCTGTGGTTTCGGATTCGGCTCACAGTATTGGGGCAGTGTATCATGGAAAGAGAGCGGGAAGTCTTGCGGATGTATCAGTCTTTTCATTTCATGCAGTGAAAAATCTATCAACAGCCGAAGGAGGTGCTATTGCACTCAATATGCCGGAGCCATTCGATAATGAAGCATTAAGAAAAAAACTTAAAACCATGTCGCTACACGGCCAAAGTAAAGACGCCTTTAGCAAAATGCAACTGGGCGCTTGGCGCTACGATGTGGTAGAATCTGGTTTTAAATGCAACATGACAGATATTCAAGCTTCCATGGGATTAGTAGAACTGGCACGTTACGAAGGAAATTTGGCAAGACGAAAAGAAATAATGACACGATATACAGAGGCTTTTTCTGCATATAGTTGGGCAAAAACTCCGGTCTTCGAAAAAGCCAACAAAACAGGATCTTTTCACCTTTACTTATTCAGAATTAATGGAATATCTGAAACCGAAAGAGACCTCATAATTCAAGAAATATCAGAAAGACAAGTCGCAGTAAATGTTCACTATCTTCCTATTCCTATGCTCACTGCTTTTAAAGAAAACTTCCCAATTGCTGAATTTCCACAAACCTATGCCAACTATGCTTGCGAAATTAGTTTGCCGGTATATTTTACTTTGACAAACGAACAAATAGATAGAGTGACCAAAACCGTTATTGAATCAGTAGAAAAAATCATACAAACAAAATAATACACCCATTATGAAAAGCAGTTATATCCTCACTTCTATTTTCCTGTTGTGTTCGCTAATTGGACAATCTCAAACGAAAGATGTTTCTTCTTATGATGAGAAAATACTGAATTGGCAATCGAAAAATATTTCCAGAAAAATGATGGGAACCAATACCTACAGGGCCTACGAAGAGCTATTGAAAGGTAAAACTCCTAAAAAAAATATCGTAGTAGCGGTGATAGATGCCGGAATCGATGTGCATCATGAAGACTTAAAAGAAAATATTTGGGTAAATAGAAACGAAATTCCAGGAAACGGAATAGACGATGACAAGAACGGATATATTGACGATATTCATGGCTGGAATTTTCTTGGAAACTCCAAAGGAGAAAACATTGACAAGGCTCCTTTAGAAATTACGCGATTGTATCGAGAATTAAATAAAAAATTCCAAAATAAATCGGAAACGGAAATTCAGGAGTCTGAAAAGAAAGACTTTGCTGAATACCACAAAATGAAAGTGGAGATAACAAAAAACCAGAAAGAGGCCGAAGAACAGTTTATACAAATGGAACAGATTCATATCTTCATTTCGGACCTGTACGATTCGCTGGGAAAAATGGAAAATGCTTCTGTCTCTAGTATTGATGAAGTAAAAAAAATAACGACTTCGAGTAAACCCGCCAAAAAACTAAAAAGAAAACTACTTTTTTACGCAAAACTTGGACTTACCAAACAAGGCATGAAGGAAGCGAGCGATCATTTTGAAGCAGAGAAATCAGCTTACTACAACCTTGAATTTACTCCTCGGGCAGATATTATAGGTGACAATCCAGATGACATTACCGACTACAAATATGGCAATAATGACGTAACTGGCCCTGATGCTTTTCACGGTACTTTTTGCGCAGGAATTATTGGTGCAAGCCAAAAAAACTCTTTGGGTATTGATGGAATCGCAAACAATGTTTCTCTCATGTCGTTGCGAGCCGTGCCCAATGGAGATGAATACGACAAAGACGTTGCCTTAGCCATTAGATACGCAGTAGACAATGGTGCCAAAGTAATTAATATGAGTTTTGGAAAATCCTATACCGCAAACAAAGGAATGGTAGATGATGCATTTAAATATGCCGAAGAAAACGGTGTCCTTTTGGTTCATGCAGCAGGAAACGACAACAAAAACATTGATTCTTCTCCCAACTTTCCGAGTGACATACTTCTCGACAATTCGAAAGTAAACAACCTCGTTTGCGTGGGTGCCTCTACATTTCATACCAAAAAGAAATTACCCGCTGATTTTTCAAATTTTGGTAACGAAAACGTAGATATTTTTGCTCCTGGACAAGATGTAGTATCGACCGATGTGAAAAGCAAATACCAAGTATCGCAAGGCACTAGCTTCGCAGCTCCTGTAGTAAGTGGTGTGGCTGCTTTGGTTTGGAGTTATTATCCTGATTTAACGGCCGTACAGATGAAGGAAATTCTTATCAAGTCTGCTACCAACAAAGGAAAGAGAAAAGTAAGAATACCGGGAACAAAAACAAAAGTGAGATTCATGGAGCTTTCTGTAAGCGATGGAGTAGTAAACACCTACAACGCTCTGAAGCTTGCCGAAGAAATGAGTAAATAAATTGATTTGACACAAAAAAAGCCTTAAAATTCAAGGCTTTTTTTGTGTCAAATCTTTTCGTGTTATTCGATGGTGTATCGCAATCCAATGTATATATTTCTTCCGAAAATAGGTGCCCACACTAAGGAAGACTCAAAGTTATTTCCAAATGGATTTTCATTATCCAAAATAGGTCTGTCTTGACGGAAATTAAAGATATTTTCTCCCCCTAAATAGGTCGAAAATTTCTTACTCCATACTTTCGTGATTTGTGCATTGGACAAAAAGTAAGAAGGCGATTTTTCTCTGTACCGAAATACTTCGGGATTACTTTGGGTGGAGGCGATTCGCTGCTCCCCAATCCAATTCAAGGTAAAATCAAACTTCCATTCGCTTTTTGTTTCATAGCCTAAGTTAACAAATGCTCTGTTTCTGGCGACCAACTGTTTCTGGAGTAACACGTCATTGTAGGTAGTCTTGATATCGTAATAACGATAGGCCAATCTTATATCTAACAAGGGTAAAAGCTCATAATCCAACTGGACTTGCAAACTGTTGGAATAAGAAAGTCCTTGTAAGTTGTAAAATGAAATCTCATCGGGATTCTCCCAATCCACTACAATTTGATTTTGGAACTGTGTTCGGTATAAATCCATAGAAATTAAACCTTCCCTGCCTGCAATATCAAAATCTCTCACTAGATTTACTCCTACATTCCAAGCTACTTCAGCTTTTAAGCCGTAAGGAGTTTCTTCATTTGAGTTTCCATTGACAATAATGCTTCTGGAGGTAGCAAACAATCCTTGATTCTCCGCAAAAATATTAGCCGTTCGCTGTCCTCTTCCCGCTGCCAATCTAATAATTGTTTTCTCATTGAGATCATATTTCATGTGAATCCTAGGAGTAAAGAAAAAACCAAAAAGATTACTATAATCCGCCCGAGCACCCAAAACTGCCTTGAATTTTTTACCTCCCGAATAGGAATATTCTCCGTAAACTCCCGGTGTTATTTCTACTCTGTCATAGGAGTTCGTATCTACCGATTCTTTGTAATCATCTACTAAAAGAGAAGCTCCCACGAAATACGAATGGTCGGTTGTGTTCACTATATTTTGAAAAATAAAATTTGCATATCCAGAAGTCTGTTTTGCCTTATATTGTGTCGTTCCAAATAATGAATTCTGATTGTAATCTGAGGCTGTGAGTTGAAACCCAAAACTTTTCCCTGGATCTTCTTTGAAGACTTTTCCTGTTTTAAACCATCCTCTCACTCTGGTAATGTCGGTGGTTGCTCCCCACGGACTCAGCGTATCTAAAGTCTGGTCTCTATCAAAATCTATTTGACCAGCGGTATTACTCATACTTACTGCCTCAATTCCGATCTGCCCCATCCAGCCAGTTGTATCATTTCGGTATTGCCATCTATTTATTCCAATAAAGTTTTGCATCGTAGGCATGTCCAAAAACCCGTCAGAATTCACATCATTTTCTGTGGTCCTTACGCTCGAATGAAGTAAGAATCCCGTTGACCATTTGTCGTTCAGTTTGAATTTAAAATTGGTATTAAACTCCTGTCTTCCACCCTGATTTGCGTAAAGATTGACATTGAATTTCTCAGATTCCTCAGGTTTTTTTAATTCTACATTAATTTGCCCAGCAATACTTTCGTATCCATTCATAACAGAACCAACTCCTTTTGCCAATTGAATACTCTCTATCCAGTCACCCGGCACAAAATTCATCCCATACACAGAGGAAAAACCTCGAATATCTGGCAATAATTCTTTCGTAATTTGAATATTTGCTCCTGACAACCCTAACATTTGTATTTGTTTCGTTCCTGTTACAGCATCTGTATACGAAACATCCACAGAGGGATTGGTCTCAAAGCTCTCGGATAAGTTACAACATGCCGCCTTGGCAAGCTCCTTACGGTTCATACCTTCCATCTTTATTACATTCAATTTCGATATTTCTATCCCCTTTCTTCTCTCAATTACGGTAAAACCTTTGAGTTTGATACTATTGCTAAGAACTATTTCGATGTTGGATTCATCCGTTATCTCCAAACTATCGGAAGCTGTTCCTACGTAACTCACGATTAGTTTCGTTTCCTTATCACTTTTATCGATTTCAAAATCTCCTTTTTCGTCCGTTGTTACGCCCTTCATGGTTTCGAGCCAAAAAACATTTGCACTGAACACGGGTATTTTCCTCCCATTTTTACCAATTTCCAGCACTCTCCCTTTTAGTTTCAAACTTTCGGGCATAGCTGACACTGATTCAGTTTCGGGTTGGTGAGCAGTTTTCACCTCTTCCTCTCGGTATTTACAGCATCCGTGAACATTATCGTACTCTTCTTGAGTAGCTTTTACGAGTTCGGTATCGTGACCAACTTTGGCAATTTTTTTATGTAATTCGATTAATTTTACCAACGAACTGTCGTAGGTAATACTGAGCATGAGGGAATTCACATCCCACTCTGCCGAGGAAACACCTTTTACACTCACTGCTTGTTCTATTCTTTCTTCGCACATTCCGCACACTCCATCTACAAAAAAAGTAGTGGATACGGTTTGTGAAATAGATTGATTTGTCAAGAATAGCGACAAAATCAATCCAATTAATTTGATTGTTTTCATTTTCTGATTTTTTAAGTTGAAATTTTATTCAATAAATTTTCTCTTTCTGTAAAAGAAAGTATCCTTAAAAAATCACAGTAAATAAGTTTGAAATAAGGCGAGTTGCCTGAGATTAGAAATAGGCGGTTTCTCTTGTGAAAAACGACACAAAAATGGATCTTCATCACACGCAACTGCATTGAGCTGAAAGGAAGCAAAAATGAGTAACGGAATTATCAATTCCATTTCTCCCTCACCCAAATTGAAATCCTGACTCACATTCATTTCGGCCTCAACTGATTTACAGCAATCACTTCCATCCGTTTTGCTGGTTTGCGAATTGCAAACTACGTTGTGACTCGCTTCACAGCATGAACTTTTTTCAACTTTTGTTTCTCGATGCTCACAAATTAATTCAGAACCAGAAATACTCCAATCCACAATTTCTCCTTCGCAATAATGAAAATCTACCGACAAACCGACCGATGCAGTCAGCATCCAGAATGCCAAAAACAGGGAGATCGATTTTATTAGGTACGAGTTTCTTATCATGAGTGATACAAAGTTAAGGAAAAAAACAAAACGAGATTCTGAACTGCTTTACTTAACAAATAAATTACGACAATTCCACCAAGCCAGCAATAGTTCCTTTTGGGTCTTGGGCACTAAACACATAGCTACCAGCAACTAAAACATCGGCACCGGCTTCTAAGAGTTTTGGGGCTGTCTCAGAATTTACACCTCCATCAATTTCTATCAAGGCTTTAGAACCAGATTCAGCAATCATTTTTCTTAGCTTCTTTACTTTCTTGTAGGTGTTTTCGATGAATTTTTGCCCTCCAAAACCAGGATTCACAGACATTAAACAAACCAAGTCAATATCAGCAATAATATCTTCGAGCAATGAAATATTTGTGTGAGGATTAAGAGCGACACCCGCTTTCATTCCGGCAGCATGTATGGCTTGAACGGTGCGATGTAAATGATCGCAAGCCTCAATATGAACAGTAAGTATTTCGGCACCATGATCGGCAAACTTTTGAATAAACTGATCTGGATTTACAATCATCAAATGAACATCTAACGGCTTTTTGGCATGTTTTTGAATTTGTTTCAATACCGGAAAACCAAATGAAATATTGGGGACGAAAACTCCGTCCATGATATCAATATGGAACCATTGAGCTTTGCTTTCGTTCACCATTTCTACTTCAGATTGAAGATTTCCAAAATCTGCTGCTAAAATTGAAGGGGCAATAAGATGTGACATACTATTTCTGTTTTGTATTAAGTAAGTAATTCGCCTGCTTTTGTAAAGATTAGAATTACCTTTGTTTAATTACTTACAAAAGTAATGAAAATACACTGACAAAGCCATGCAAAAAGAAATAGAAATTACAGTTGCCCCTCACAAAAACAATATTGAAAGCATTAAGAGAATAAGCGCCTCTACCTTAAAAATTAATATTGACCGGATAAAAACTGTACGAGTTGTAAAAAGGTCGATTGATGCTCGTAGAGCAAAGCCTTTTTTTCGATTAAGGTTACTTGTTTTTATTGATGAAAAAGCTCCTAAAAATGATTTTGAGCCTAATTTTCAAGAAGGGGAATTAGGGGAGCAAGTGATTATTGTGGGAGCGGGACCTGCTGGTTTGTTTGCAGGAGTTAGAGCTCTTGAGCTCGGTTTGAAACCTATTATTGTTGACCGAGGGAAAGACGTAAAAAACAGAAGAAGAGATTTAGCGGCAATCAACAAAGAGCACATTGTCAACCCAGAATCAAACTACTGTTTTGGTGAAGGTGGAGCCGGAACCTACTCTGATGGAAAACTCTATACTCGCTCCAAAAAGAGAGGCGATGTAAAAAAAATATTGGAAACTCTTGTAGCTTTTGGAGCAGACACCGACATACTTGCTGATGCGCATCCGCATATTGGAACTAATAAATTACCTCAAATAATCGTTGCCATGAGAGAAGCTATAATTACTCACGGTGGAGAAGTTCAATTCGACAGCAAAATGACGGATTTATTGATTAAAAATGGAGCTGTTGAGGGGATTGAAATTAACGGAACTAGAACCATAAAGGCAAAAAAAATAATCTTAGCGACCGGTCATTCCGCGAGAGACATTTACTACTTATTGGACAGAAAGAAGATTGCCATCGAATTCAAACCCTTTGCATTGGGAGTGAGAGTTGAACACCCTCAAAACATGATTGATAAAATCCAATACAAAACCGAAGAAAGAGGTGAGTTTTTACCTCCTTCTTCTTATCAATTGGTGTGCAACACAAAAGAAAGAGGTGTGTTTTCTTTTTGTATGTGTCCAGGAGGAATTGTAGCGCCTTGTGCTACTTCACCTGGCGAAGTTGTGACAAACGGATGGTCGCCCAGTAAACGTAATAATCCGTTTGCCAACTCGGGAATCGTAACAGAAGTGAAAGAAAGTGACGTAAGCGATTTTGCTCACGAAGGAGCACTAAAAGGGTTGAAATTTCAGGAAAAAATAGAAAAAAAATGTTGGGAAGCAGCTGGTAAAACTCAATCTGTACCTGCTCAAAGATTAGTAGATTTCATGCAAGATAGAAAATCACTTGATTTACCTGCATCGAGCTACATCCCCGGAATTACTTCAGTCGAACTGAAAGAGGTGTTACCTGATTTTGTTGTCCGTAACTTAAGAAAAGCTTTTCTAGAATTTGAATCCAAAATGAAAGGGTTTCTTACCAATGAAGCGGTGTTACATGCACCCGAATCCAGGACTTCTTCACCGGTTCGGATTCCTAGAAACAAAGACAGCTTTGAGCATATAGAAATCAAAGGACTCTATCCTTGTGCAGAGGGTGCGGGATATGCTGGCGGGATTGTTTCGGCTGCTATTGACGGACAAAAATGTGTAGAAAAAATAATGGAATCTAAAGAGATGTAAGCATTTCTATTCGATCTTCCAGCGATCCTTGTGCTATCACATAATCAAAATTCAACTCTTTGAGTTCATTTTCGTACCTCAAAAACAACCTCTCCCTCTCGTTGGGATGTTCTCTTTGAGGGTCATATTCCCACGGAAAATCTGGCTTACACAACACATAGACAAAGTCCTTATTCGAGTTCAGATTGCTTAAAATCCATGAATCACAACTCTTGTACTTCTCCTCGCTCCATACCTTAATTGTGAGTATGTCTGTATCAAACAGCAAGTCACTGGCTGATTTTTTTGCTAATTCATTTATTCGAAACTGTTCTTTTGCTATGATTAATAAATCTTCTTTCTCATAAGGTCGATTCAAATCTTGAATGTATTCCCTGGCAAACTCTGGAAGATATTCTCCATTCAGCTTTTTTGACATTGCATGAGCTAAGGTAGTTTTACCTGAGGACTCAGGTCCTGTAAAAACGTAATTCATGGTATAAATTTAGCTCAAAATATGGCAATAAAAAAACCATTGACTTTGGAAAAAGTCAATGGTTTTCACTATTAAGAAGATAAAAACTAGAATTTAGTTTTCGTCTCTGAATTTATTTTCGATGTAAGCAGCTTTCATTCTCGTTTTTCTGTTTGCAACAGAAGGCTTGATGTATTCTTTTCTTGCTCTAAGCTGTCTTACCACCTTAGTTTTATCATACTTCTTCTTGTAACGTTTTAACGCTCTTTCAATGTTTTCTCCTTCTTTTACTTGTACTACTAACATATCTTCTGTTTAATTTGGATTGCAAATGTATATATAACATTTATGTTTCACAACATTATTAACTACAATTTGTTTACTTTTTTTCTAAAAATGTAAAATCTTTATTTTGTGATGTTTCTTGAGATAACCAACTGTTGAATTTGTGTTGTTCCCTCTCCTATTGTACACAGTTTCACATCTCTGTAGAATTTCTCTACTGGAAAATCTTTTGTATAACCATACCCTCCAAAAATTTGAACGGCATCATTACAAACTTCACACGCAATTTCAGAAGAATACATCTTCGCCATTGCAGATTCCGTTACCAACTTTTCGCCTCTGTTTTTCAAATCAGCTGCTTTTGCTAAGAGCAAATCAGCTGCTTCGATCTTAGTGGCCATATCAGCCAATTTAAAAGCAATTGCTTGAAATTGTGAAATTGGTTTCCCAAACTGCTCTCTTTCTTTTGAATATTTAAGAGCCGCCTCGTAAGCACCTTTGGCAATACCCAAAGACAACGCACCAATAGAAATTCTTCCTCCATCCAACACTTTCATAGCCTGAATAAATCCAGAACCTTCCTCTCCAATCAGTTGATCTTTGTGCACTCGGCAATTGTTAAAAATAAGCTCCGTAGTTTCCGAAGCTCTCATGCCTAATTTATTTTCTTTTTTACCCGCTGAGAAACCTTCTGTTCCTTTTTCAATAATAAAGGCACTCATCCCGTGCGAATCACCTTTTTCACCTGTTCTTACAATCACCACAGCTACATCTCCAGATTTTCCGTGTGTAATGAAGTTTTTTGATCCATTGATAATCCAATGATCTCCGTCTTTTACTGCAGTGGTATTCATTCCTCCCGCATCAGAACCTGTACCTGTCTCGGTTAAACCCCAAGCCCCAATCCATTCAGCAGAGGCTAATTTTGGCAAATATTTTTTCTTTTGCTCTTCACTTCCATTGTAGTAAATATGACCCGTACACAATGAATTGTGGGCAGCAACTGACAAACCAATTGAACCACAGACTTTAGATATTTCAACAATAGCAGTAATGTAATCATGGTAATTCATTCCGGAACCTCCATATTCTTCAGGAATAAAAATCCCCATTAAACCTAGCTCTCCTAGTTTCTTGAACAACGGCACCGGGAATTCCTGAGACTCATCCCACTCCATAAAATGGGGGCGAATTTCTCTTTCGGCAAAGTCTCTCGCCATTTCTCTTACCATTCTTTGGTTTTCTGATTCTGTAAAATTCATGTCTATATCCGAATTTAATAGGTTACTAAATTAATTATATTTTCACTGAAATCGGACAATTTTTCTTTCCCTTTTAAAAAACTTAATTCAATTATAAATCCAAATCCAGCGATATTCCCACCTTGCTTTTTTACTAATTCGGCTGCTGCAATTGCTGTTCCACCTGTCGCTAACAGATCGTCATGAACAAACACATTCCAGTTTGGCTTTATGGAATCCACATGCATTTCTACTGTTGCACTTCCGTATTCCAACTCGTAAGAATGTTGAATTGTATCAAAAGGTAACTTGCCTACTTTTCTTACCAAAACGAACGGAACATTTAATTCCAGGGCGAGTGGCATTCCATAAATAAAACCTCTACTCTCTACTCCCACAATTGCATCAATGTTTTTTTCTCTTAATTGATTCGCAAACTCTTGCACAATTTCCTTAGATAAGCTAGGGTTTTCTACTACCGGAGCTATATCCTTAAAGTTGATTCCAGCCTTCGGAAAGTCTGGCACATTTCGAACTGTATTTTTTATTTTCTCTGAAAGTTTCACGTTTTATTCAAGGGTTAAATATGGTGCAATTTTACGATAATGTTTAGGCTTTATCAAGTTAAACTCTCTTATTTGTTCGATGGAAGAGAATTTTCCGTGCTGTTCGCGGTAATTGATAATTAATTGGGTTTGGGAATAGGAAAAATAGGGATGCTTCAATAATTCTTTGAATCTAATTGTATTGATATTTATTTGATTAATGCTTGATGGCTCTGCAACAAATTGGTCTTCATAATTTTCTAGCCACTCATGATCTATTCCATAAATTTCAGTTAATTGAGAAACCGAAACAAACCCACCCGTCCTCTCTCTGTGCTCAATAATTCGATCCGAAAACACATTTCCAATCCCCTTGGCCAGCATTAATTCCTCCTTGTTTGCTCTATTCAAATTCACGAGTTGTGGTGGTTTTTCCTTCGTATTTTCAGTGATTTTCGGTGCCAACTCAATGTAATCTGTCAACCTATTGTATTCTTGAGAAGACAATCCATATACTTTTTTAAAATCTTCTTTTGTCTTGAAATCACCCACATTTGTTCGGTAATTAATGACTGTTTGAGCAAGTTTATCTGAAAGCCCAAGAAGTTTAAGTGAGTCTTTGGAAATAGTGTTGGGATCAAATAAAAACGACTTTCTCGGTTCAGAAATTTTTAGATTTTTAGATTTAGGTTTTATCTCATTTTTTTCAGGAATCTCAACATAGGGCGCGACAAGGTTGTACAGAGAGTCGTTCATGGCGTAGAGTTTTTTCAACTCGCTCTTCGATTCATAAAGTTTCACTTTGTTTCGGAAGTTTATCAGATTCCATGCTTGCTTGGGAGAAAAACCCAATAGTAAAAGACTGTCTTTTGAAATTACATTCGGGTTAAATGGAAACAACCTCCTCTCTTCCTCTTCACTTTTCTGGTCTCCTGCTTTCATTTTCGAAATAACTTCGGAATAATCCTGAGGCTCCGGGATAAAATACCGAGGTATAACCCAATAAACAACACAGAGAATGAAAATAATCAGCAAAAACAGGAGAATCCCTTTCTTTTCGGAATGGCTAAAAACAAAGTATTTGTCAAAGAAATTCATTCTTCAATTTACTTTATTTCCCTCAAAATTCCAAAACTGATTTTTCTTTTAACCTTTTAAAAACTCTAAGTTTTCGGTTAAAATTTTCTTTACCCCGACATAAAAGAAACTCAAACCAATTATCATCAAAAGATGAGAAAAGTCATTTTTAGAGAACCATTGATGAAGATTTATTTTGAAAATAAAGATAAATGCGGACGGAAAAATTACGGCAATCCCGAAGAATATACTAGCAAAACTTGGCGACAATCTCTTTTTGAATTGGTAACTAAAAATACCCACTCCAATGAGCAGTCCTAAAATAGAATTGATGGCGATTGGTAAAAACAACAAAGAAGGTCTGTCCCACACATTAAGACTTGTCCAAATAACTACAAAAATGAGGTAAACAAGCATCAATTTCATTTCATAGAGCCGCTTGCCTTTTTTTACTAATTTAGAATTCCAATGAGCCTCGAGCATAGCTACTTCAATCCAGTAAATGGCTAGAGGCACTAAGAGCCATCCTATTAGTTTTCCATAAAAGTGGTAATAATTGTAGAACAAGTGGCCAAATGCCGAAAAAAAAGTGGCTAATCCGTAAATCAGAAAGAATCGAAACCATGCCCTAGCAAATCTATTCTTCGTGCGAAGATCATTCATCTTATAGGCAAAAAACATACTAAGAACTCCCATTATCAGATCGTAAATAAAATCTGTGGGGTCCGTTAAATTCAATCCGAATAATAAAAAATCATTCGGAGGTAAATCGACTCCAATCATTTTGTTTATGCTTTCATGGCTTTTATTTTACCCATGTATTTCTTCAGTTCCTTTTTCACATTGGGAGCAAGAATCATCAATCCTATCATATTGGGTACAAGCATAGCAAAAATCATTGCATCGGAAAAATTGATCACCGAACCTAAACTTGAAGCTGCTCCAACAATAACAAACAGACAAAACAATACTTTGTAGACATTTCCTACCATTTTACTTCTTCCGAACAGGTATGACCAAGCTTGGTAACCGTAATACGACCATGAAATCATAGATGAAAAAGCGAAAAGAATAACTGCTACGGCCAACACATTTGGGAACCACGAAATAGACTGAGCAAAAGCGGCAGAAGTAACCTCAACTCCTTTTGTAACCTCCACTCCATATTCGAATACATTTCCGTTGATATTTGAAATAACCAATACCAAAGAAGTCATTGTACATACAATTACTGTATCGATAAATGGCTCTAGCAAAGCAACCAACCCTTCGCTCGAAGGGTTTTTTGTTTTTACCGCTGAATGGGCGATAGAAGCAGATCCAATTCCCGCCTCATTAGAGAACGCTGCTCTTTTAAAACCTTGTACCAACACTACTCCAATTGCACCTCCTGCGATAGAATCCCATCCAAATGCTCCACGCACGATTTGACTAAATGCTTCTGGCACTAAATCATAATTCATAAACAGAACAGTGATTACTGCTAATGCATAGATGGCTACCATAAAAGGCACAATCTTATCGGTTACTTTGGCGATCTTCTTAATTCCTCCAATGATTACAATCCCCACCAAAACAGACATGATAATCCCGAAAACAATTCCGTAACCATCGGCAAAACTATCTGCTCCACCTGTTACGTATCTAAACATTTCGAAAGCCTGATTTACCTGAAACATGTTTCCTCCACCAAAAGATCCTCCAATACACATTACTGCAAATACGGCAGCCAACACTTTCCCTACTGGTCCAGAAATTCCTTTTTTCAAATAATACATCGGACCTCCAAAAACGGTCCCGTCAGCTCCAATTTCTCTATACTTTACGCCCAACGTACACTCCACAAATTTGGAAGACATTCCTAAAAGTCCTGCTAAAATCATCCAAAAAGTAGCCCCAGGACCACCTAAGGAGAGTGCCACGGCTACACCGGCAATATTTCCCAAACCTACCGTAGCAGAAAGGGCTGCTGTAAGCGCCTGAAAGTGTGATACCTCTCCATGATGATCACCTTCCACTCTTATCGTATCAGGGTTATCTATGGAGTCATCGTCACTCTCAGAGCCTGGAAAAACATTCGAAGACTTTACCGGATGTTCATCTTCTAAACTATCGTATTTTCCTCTGACAATGTTAATTGAGGTTTTGAAACCTCTTACATTAATGAACCCAAAATAAATAGTGAAGTATAAAGCACCTAAAATTAGCACAATTAGAACCCAAGGTACATTTAAGCCTGGCAACAGCTTTGGCGTTGAACTTTCATCTATCTCTGAAGCCGGAACTCCCTGATTAACTAATTCTATGTATGCAGGGTTTTCTGAAGGTTCACTAAAGGGAATACTCGCAAAAACTCCATTTACAAACCAACCTGTTGCATCACCAAATGCCTTGTCAATTTTCTCATCCATTCCAAGTTCACGTTTTTCCTCAGAAGCTGCAACTTCTGAGATAGCGACCTCGCTGGCTAACTCTTGATTTTCCTGAACTGATTCGATCTCTGAAACAGAATCTTGTGACCAAAAAAGAAGCGGTGTTAGAATTAGTAGGACAGTTAGGTATCTTTTTAACATAAAAATTGTTTTTTTTTGATGAAGCTCAAATATAGAAAAAGTGCAAGTGGTTGCCAAATATATTAAATCTGTTCGGCCAGAAAAGCAAGCGAATCTTCAAGCGAAAGAGGAGAATAGCCTAATTCTCTTCTTGCTTTGTCGATCACGAAACCTGTTTTTGGCGGACGAGCCGCTGTTTGATTCAGTGTCGATGTTTTAATAGGCGTCACACAGTCCGTTGATAAACTGTAATACTTTCCTATCCTCTTTACAATTTCTAGAATACTCATGGTTTCTGGTCCTGACAAATGAAAAATTCCTGTGGCATTCTTCTCTGCTATCAAAATGCATCCTTTGGCCAAATCGTCTGCTAGGGTTGGTGCTCTAAACTGATCATCTACAACATTGATAGGAGATTGTTTTTCTAGTGCTCCTTTTGCCCATAAAACTAAATTTCCTCTACTCAAATTATCTCCGGTTCCAAATACGATAATTGTTCTGGCGATAGCAGTATTTGTATAGCCACTCTTTACTACTAATTCTTCAGATGCCAATTTTGACTTTGCGTAATAACTTAAAGGATTGGGCGTATCCGTTTCTTTGTATGGTCCGTTAGCGCCATCGAACACAAAATCGGTTGATAACTGAACAAAATGAGACTGATGCTTGATAGACTCTTCGAGCAAATAATCAACAGCTGTTACGTTTATCTTCCAGCAATTATCTCGGTCGTCTTCGCAAGAATCTACATTCGTCATGGCAGCTGTATTAATTACTACTTGCGGCTTGTATTTCTGCATTACTTCTTCCACCTCTTCCTTGGAAGTAATATCCATCGAAACGTAAGTAAAATCCTGAACAATCCTTCGGTTTTCACCTTTCGAGGTTGCAATTAATTCTATGTCAGCTCTGTGCTTTAGTTGGTTTACTATTTTTTGACCCAATAGTCCATTTGATCCTGTTACTAAGATTGACTTTTTACCCATGTTCTATTCCAAAAATTTTATTTATTTCTCTAATTTGTTCAGGCTTTCCAAGCACAAACATTTTGGAACCAGGCACCAATTTGACATCTGGTCGAGGATTTACGATAAATTCTCCTTCGGGAGTTTTGAACCCCACAATGTTGCACCCCGTATTAAAGTCACCTGCAATTACAGAAATTGTTTTGTTTTTATAATTCTCGGGAATATTCTCAAAATTAATTTCTTCCAAATTTATTTGGGACTCGCCTTGTATTGTAATATGATCCAAAAACTCAATAACGTCTGGTGTTATGACCAAGGAAGCCATGTGCGCCCCTCCAAGCGAATCGGGCATAATCACATTGTTTGCCCCTGCAATTTTGAGTTTTTTTACCGATGAACTTTGAGAAGCTCTGCTAATGATTTGTAATTTTGGATTCAGTTCTTTTGCCGAAAGCACGACAAATAAATTGTCGGCATCAGAAGGCAAAGTAGTGATCAAAGCCGAAGCAGAATGGATTTGTGCTTTTTCCAATATCTCATCGGAAGTAGCGTTTCCTTCAATAAAAAGATGTTCCTTGGAAGCTCTAAAAGAGTCTAACAATTCATGACTTTGCTCAATAATTACGTACTTCTTTTCGTGAACCTTAAGTTCACTTACTGCTTGAGTCCCCACTCTTCCGTATCCGCATACAATTACGTGTCCGTTCAATTTTTCTACTTCTTTGTTCATTTGGTAATCTTTAAAATAAATTCGGTACTCTCCTTCTAATAAATATTTTGAAATGGACGAAAGCGCATAAGCAAACGTACCAAAACTCAACACGATAAGAACCACGGTAAATAATTTGCCTTCGGGATGCAAAGTTCCCACCTCGTTAAACCCTACAGTTGACACAGTAATAATAGTCATATAAAAGGCGTCAAACAAAGTCATACCTTCTATAATCATATATCCCAAAATACCTGTCAAAACAATGACAATTAACAAGAATATTGCGTAGTATATTTTGTAAAACAATCGGTAATTAAACACTAGATATTTCTTTTTTTTATTGGAAGTAAAGATACAAATTATATTGGGAAAGGAAGAACAGCTTTTTATTTTGGCACGGAAATTGAATTTGTACAAACCAGAATACAAACCTCCTCACTATGAGGAATAAAAACAAATACCATGAAAGCGAAAATACTACTTACGGCCCTTTTGACTTTTCTGATGGTAAACGGAAAAGCATTTCAACAAAACAGCACATTATTTATTGATGTTCAGGAGCAACCTTTCAAAACCTATATTGTGGTTCTGGAAGATGGAACGAGTATCGAATCTGAGAGCGATTTTAAGATTAATAGAATGCGAGCTGGTAGAAATGGAATTGAGATCTACAAAAGAACTTACCGAAAAGGAAGAAGAAACCAACACGCTTTCTTTGATCAACTGATTTATAACGGCACAGTTCGAATTCAGCGAAACGCAAAGGTATTTACTCAACTTATAGGAAAAAGATTAATCACAAGAAGAATTATTGAAAAACCTGCAAGAGTAAACGCTAATGGAATGAGAATGATGCATCCGCAAAATTTCAGACAACTGAAGCAAGCTGTGCGAAACGAAAGTTTTGATAAAAACAAGCTGCAACTATTACGTGTGACTGCTCAACAGAACAATTTTACTGCAAGACAAGTGGCTGAAATAATGAATCTTTTTAGTTTTGACAGCTACAAATTAACCTTTGCAAAACGCGCTTACCGCAATACTGTGGACCCTCAAAACTATTTTGTAGTAAGAAACGGATTGACTTTCAATTCTTACAAAAGACAATTAGATGAATTTATCCTAACACAAAACAACCGAAACACCCCTCCAAGACAGAGAAGGAGGTAACATCAAAAGGTTCGAACTAATCAGCTCGAACCTTTTTTAGTTCCCTATAAGCGTCTAATACATCGCCTATTGATGAAAATGTATTTTGGTAAACTTTGTCAAACTTATCTACTGACATCCATTTTACCTTTGTAATATCTTCTTCCAACTGAGGAATCAGCTCTTCGTCCCCTTCATAATCCATAACAAACCAGTAGGTCTTCTTTAAGCATTCCTTCCCTTTGTTTTTGAATTTATGAAAAGTAGTAATCAATTCTTCTCGTATTACAGGATTTGAAATTCCACACTCTTCTTCCACTTCCCTTATCGCTCCTGCTTTTACTTTTTCGTGTTTCTCCAGCTTACCTTTTGGTAAATCCCATTTGCCTCTTCTGAAAATAAATAACACCTCCTGATTTTTATTCACAACTAATCCTCCACCAGCTTCTACAATACGGTATCTCTTTTTCAATATTTTATTCATCAATCTTTCAGTTAAAAAATTGACTAACAATTCTTTATCTCCTTTCTTGCTAGATACAATTGCATCAAACTCTTCGTAAGAGTAACAAGTGGTAAAAGAAATATCTTTCTTGATAAAAGATTTTTTAAGGTTAAATCCTATCCAAAATACCCTTTCATTGATAAAAACTTTATACATTTGCGCTCGATTATGATTTTAGACAAAAATACAGCCTCAAAGGTAGCAGAATATTTGTTACAAATAAAAGCAGTGAAACTAAATGTAGAAGAACCATTTACATGGGCTTCTGGAATTAAGTCTCCTATTTATTGTGACAACAGAACGATACTTTCGTATCCAGTGGTACGAACATACATTCGTCAGCAATTAGCAGAATTAACTGTGGAAGCTTTCGGCAAACCAGATATTATTGCTGGTGTTGCCACCGGTGGAATTGCTCATGGAGCACTTGTGGCACAGGAACTCGACATGCCATTTGCCTATGTGCGTTCAGCTGCAAAAGGTCATGGATTACAGAACATGATTGAAGGAGTGATGGAAAAAGGAAGGACGGTAGTTCTGATCGAAGACTTAATCTCTACAGGTGGTAGTTCAATACTAGCGGTAAATGCAGTGAAAGAACATGGAAACCAAGTAAAAGGAGTTGTATCGATTATGGATTATGGATTTCAGAAAGCTGAAGACAACTTTAAAGATGTTTGCAGTTATTACTCATTATGCAATTTCGATGTATTGATAGAAACTGCTCTAGAAAAGCAATTCATTACGAAGGAAAATTACGACTCTCTTCTTAAATGGAAAGCTACCGTATAAAAGTTATCAACGAGAATAATTTTCAGTTAAAAACATCTTGAATAATTCATTCTCAAGATTAGATTAAATACTTATTTTTGAAGCGTCAGAT
>CBFHHA010000012.1:21430-44899 GCA_965655625.1 Flavobacteriales bacterium
CTCTCGAAGGAGTTTGTGAGAGAATGGCTCATAGAACATGGATTTCAGGGACTGGAAGGACAATCTATTCCTGAAATTCCAGATGAATTTGTCCAAACAGTAACGGAAAGGTATACCGAATTGTACGAGAAAATTACTGGAGAAAAGTTTGTAAAAGCAGATAATTCTGATTTGGCAAATCGAATTGAGCTAAACGTAACAAACTATCTTCAGAGCTAAAATCAAAAGGTAACTTTTGTTACATTAAAAAGAGAACTTTTCAATTATTTTTGTAAAAACTAAAATTATGAGAATCAAATTAGCTCTTTTACTTTCTTTAACACTCATTTTAAGCAGTGTTATTTCATGGGGTCAAGAAGCCGAATTCCAAGTTCAGCTAACTCCTGTTTCCATTCCTTCTTTAGGAGGAATCCAATCTTTTGCATTTGCTCAGCACAATGGAAAATGGCTTTTATTAGGAGGAAGATTGGATGGCCTTCACCAAAGACAACCTTTCGCAAGTTTTGATTTAGCAGGTCACAACAACCTTCTTATCGTAGTCGATCCTGTTACAAAACAGTCGTGGAGCAAGTCTATTTCAAGTTTACCTATAGCCGTCCAAGATCACGTAAAATCTACCAACGCTGAATTTTTTCAAGATGGAAATATGCTTTACCTTATTGGAGGATATGGCTATAGTTCCGCAGCATCAGACCACACCACATTTGACAACTTGACTGCAGTCGATGTTTCTGCCACCATTAATGCTGTAATAAACAACACTTCCATTACTTCCTATTTTCGTCAAATTACTGATGCCAACCTACAAGTGACGGGAGGAAGATTAGAAAAAATATACGACACCTACTACCTCGTAGGCGGACAAAAATTCATTGGACGGTACAACCCAATGGGACCTACTCATGGCCCCGGATTCTTTCAAGAATACACCAATGAAATCAGAAAATTCCAAATCTCTGACAATGGCACTTCACTTTCTATTCAGCATTTAGGAGTCTGGCGAGACACAAATGAACTTCACCGAAGAGATTACAATGTTACCCCCCAAATAATGCCAAACGGCCAAGAGGGATTAACGGCATTTTCGGGTGTATTTCAAAAAAATGCGGACATTCCTTTCCTAAATTGTGTAAATATAGATAGCTCGGGTTACATTCCAAACAATTCATTCAGTCAATATTACAATCATTATCACTGCGCTAACATTCCTCTTTACTCAGAGTATTACTCCGAAATGAGCACCGTTTTCTTCGGAGGGATTGCTCAGTATTACGACAATTCTGGTGTAATGACACAAGATAATAATGTTCCTTTTGTAAATACAATCGCCAGAGTCACTAGAGATTTAGGAGGGAATATGGCTGAGTACAAGCTACCTATTACGATGCCTTCATTATTAGGAGCTGGGTCCGAATTTATTCCACTCACAACAATTTCGAGATACCACAACGGAGTTATTAAGCTCGATAGTTTGAATGCAGACACCACTTTGGTGGGATATATTTTTGGCGGAATAAGTAGCACAGCCCCAAACATTTTCTTTTCCAATACAGGAACACAAAGTTCTGCGAGCAACCAACTATTTGAAGTGAGAATTGTGAAAGGAAATACCTATGGAATTCCAGAGCTGAACAAACAAAGCACGGGAAGCTTGAAACTGGTAGTGTTCCCTAATCCAAACAATGGGTTATTCAAAATGAATTACAACCTGAATAAACCTTCCAACGTAACAATAAAAATAATGTCATCGGATGGGAAGATAATTTCGGAGCGAAATTTCAAGAAAATGCCAATTGGAAGCCATTCGTTTTCGGAAGAAATCCAAGAAATAGTTCATTCTGGTATTTACCTAGTTCAACTAAAAACGGACTATGAAAGCGTGACTCAACGAATTATCCTCAATCGATAGAATCTCCAAAAAACATAGCGTGAAAGTTGGCTAAATACAATTTAGTTTTTGCTCTTGTAAATGCTGTATACAACCAACGCAGGTACTCTGGATTTACCATCTCTTTGGTCAAGTAACCTTGGTCTATAAAAACGGTATCCCATTGCCCACCTTGGGACTTATGACAAGTTACAGCGTAAGAAAACTTAACCTGAAGTGCGTTAAAATAAGGGTTCTTCAGGACTTTTTCCATTCGCTCGCGCTTGCCAGGATATTCATCCAAATATTCTTTTTCTATTTCAAAGTATAAATTCTTGAGCTGTGCACGAGGCAAGTTGGTGGTTTCCACCATGATGGCATCAAGCATTAGTTTCACTTCAAAAGACTCTTCATCTGGGTAATCCACCAAACGAATTTCCACGGAGGCAAATTTAAACCCGTATAATTCCTCGACTTTACTAATTCTTATCAACTCGATAATATCTCCATTTGCAATAAAACCTGCTTTTGATTTATCGGAAAGCCAATGGTAATTATTCTTTACTACCATCATTAAATCACCCGCGTCAATTTCTTCTTCCTTGTACAAAATTCGCGCACGTATGTGCTGATTGAATAAATTTGCACGTTTGTTTGATCTGCACAAAACGATGCAATTCTCGACTCCAAAACTGGCATAAGAACTTTCCAATTCATCTTGCAAATCGTTTCCTACAACTTGGAGCACATCATCAAACTCACGGTTAGAAATAACCGGCAACAATTCCTTTTCATGAATCTTATTTCGGATTTGAGTAGCATGAACCAAAATTCCCGACTCTTGCTTTTGCCTTACCACCTGAGTCAGTCTGTATTGAAATACATGGGCATAAAAAGTTGTTTCCAAAAACTTTGGGTCTAAAGCCCTGCTCAATTCTTCCCCAACGGGAGGTAGCTGAGCTGTGTCTCCCACAAACAATACGGCACATTTTTTTCCCTCGTAGACGTATTCCATCAAATCATCCAACAATGATTTCTTATCCATGTAAGAATTATCTCCAATCATAGAGGCTTCATCTACAATGAATAAGGTATTGGAAAGCGTGTTTTTTTTTAATACAAACGTACTTCTTCCCCCTGCATATTTGTAGGTATAAATCATTTTGTGAATGGTGAACGCACGCCTACCGGAATAAGACGAAATCACCTTAGCTGCTCTTCCTGTTGGAGCCAGCAAAACCGTTTTGAAATTGAGTTTGCCAATGACTTTGGTCAAGGCCGAAACGAGCGTTGTTTTTCCAGTTCCAGCGTAGCCATTGAGCACAAATAACTTTTTGGCACTTCCGGAGGTAAGAAAATCATGAAGCTGCACAATCAAGCTTGATTGATCCTGGGTAAAAGGGAATTCAAATTGACTTGCTAATAATTCTTCAAACTTTTCTTGTTGCATATACTAAAAATGAGTTATAAACGGACAAATACTCATTTTGCTCACCGCTTACAGAGATAACTTACCCCAAAATAAGTTAAATATTAAATAATATGTAAATAACGGAGAATAACTCTAATTTTAATTTGTTCAATGAAAAAAATTTTTAATTTTGTTTCAGTAAGAAACCCGCAATAAATAAAACTACATGGATATTTTTGATGAATTTTGGTTGTTTGTAAGAAAGTACCTTTTCTCTATTCTTTTAATCCTGGCAGGAATTTCATGCCTTATAGTTGGAGCTAGCTCAAATGGAGGAACAGATTTGGCACAAAGCGCCTATTTCATCTATGGTTCTATTGGTTTGTTTGTTCTTGGGTTTGTTTCCTTGTTTTTCATTTTACAACAAAAAATCTCAAGAGGAATAACAGCAGGCCTTTCTATTTTATTCATTGCTGGGTCATTTTTCTACTTATTTTTAAATTTCAAAACAGTAGAAGACAGAATCATTTACTTGGCAGAGGTTGAAGAATCACAAGACCTTGCCAAACAAGGGCTAAAAGACATTCAAAAATTGCAAGAAGCTTACGATAGAAAGTACAGAAAATTTGCTGGCAGTTTCAGTGAATTGATTCAATTTGCAAAAAATGACTCGATCAAAGTATTGGTGAAAGCAGAAGGAGATTTGCCCTCTAGAAAAATGACTGTAGAAGAAGGAAAATCATTGGGCTACCAATACCCGAAAGAAGTTTGGACCGAAGTAGATGCATTGAAACTAGGATTAATTGTAAGAGATTATGCAAAAATTCCAGTTTCAAAAGATTTGTTTAGCGCTGAAGAACAAGAGAAGCAAAATAGAATTTACCCATTCGACATTGATAAATTAACAGTTCAAAGAACGATTGAAAACGATACTTCTAAAAAAACATTCAGATTAGACACCAAACTTGTGGATTCTACCCTACACGTAGAAATCTTGTCCATACCTCCTTACGGACCTCAGTTTGACTATGATGTAACAGAGGTTTTCAAACTAGGCGGATTAGACGATAAAAGCATGAAATCTAACTGGAAATAATTCCGGATTCATCACTCAATAAATCATTGCCAACATGGTAGTATTTTACAACATGTCAGAAAATGAGGTGAAATCCTACCCAGATTTCCATTTATCCATAGAGATCTACCTAAACAGAGTTTCATTGTTGCTTGTCAACAAACAAAACTCAAAGCCCGAAGCGATAGAACATCTTGCTAGAGACAACCAAGATTTTGGTGAATTGATTGAGCAAAGTAGCATCGTATCGCTTGCCTCGCCCAGTACCATTAGTGCTGCACTAATCAACTCAGTGTTTTCTCTTGTTCCCAAGGCACTTTTTCAAGAGGAAAATACGGAACTTTACTTAGCTCAAGTAGCTGATATATCCAAGAACTACCTCGTAAAATCAGACCCGTTTAATACCCAAAACATTGTTACTTGTTTTGGAATAGATTCTGACTTACATGCCAGACTTATTTCCAAATTCCCAACCGTTCAGTTAAAACATATTTCTAGTGTTCTTTGCGACAGTATTTCGGATGGAGTTGCCATCAACTTCAGTTCGTCCAACAGCTACGAAATAGCCATCAAGCAAGACAAAAAACTAACCTATTTCAATCGATTTGAATTCGAAAACAAAGACGAATCCATTTATTATTTGGGGCTTACAATGGAAAAACAGGGCCTCGAAATGACCCAAACTAAATTTCAGCTCTCGGGAGAGATTTTTAAAGAGGAAGAGACATTGTCTTTTTGGAACCAATTTATTCCCCAAGAAAATATTACCTTTAATGCTATAGCGGCTAGTCAACTAAATGCGATAGCCAGACATCAATTTTTCACGCTACACAAACAACATTCATGCGTATTATAGGAGGTAAATTCAAATCAAAAAGATTTAAAGCACCAAAAAACATTACGGCCCGACCCACAACCGACTTCGCAAAGGAGGCTTTGTTCAACATTCTTAACAACCAAGTAGATATTGAGGACTTAATCGTACTGGACTTGTTTGCCGGAATTGGGAGTATTTCGCTCGAATTTGCTTCACGAGGTTCAAAAGACATAACGGTTGTAGAAAAAGACAGAAACCACATGAAATTCATCAATAAAATGGTGGAAGAATTGGACTTGTTTGAATCAGTTCATACAGTCCAGCTCGATGTGTTTAAATACCTAAAAACTTGCAGCCGTCAATTCAACCTGATTTTTGCAGATCCGCCCTATTCCATGGAGGCTGGTCTTGATATCCCTCAACTTATTTTTGACAACAATTTATTGGTTCCAGGTGGCATGTTGGTTTATGAGCATCAAAAAAATATAATCCCAAAAGATCACAACAACTTTATAGAAACAAGAAATTACGGCAACTTGAGCTTTTCTTTTTATGAAATGCCAGGGTAACAGGAAAGAAAACTAGAATCTCTTTTTACAACCTTACGAGATAAGTCACAATTTCTATAAAGAAAGACAACCCAATTGCAATCATGATTCTTTTTAGTCCGACTGACAAAGTACTTTTTGCCGAGTTGAGGCTCAAAAGAATTGAAATCAACAAAAAGCAAATTGCATTTTTGTAGAAAGAAAACTGCGAACCAAAAGCAAATTCTTGATTGGTAAATCGCGCCACAAAAAATCCTAAAATCGACACAGACAACAACAAAAGAAACAACCTTAGAGTTCTGTATCTCCCCTTATTTATGTCCCACAACAACATGAGCGAAAAACCTATGACTGTCAGGTTCTTAAGCATATTGAATCCACTTCGATCAATCAGAGCAAAACCTTGTACATCAGCTATGAGGTAGAACAAACTAAAACCTAATGAAATGAGCAAAAAGGAGTATTTGGATATTTTTTTATTGAAAAACAAACCCAGTGAAATCAGTCCCAAACCAAAATCTGTGTATTCTGGAGAAAATGCAAAACTACCCGAGGTGAGCAAATAACTTCCTCCGTATAGTAAAATGATTAAGATGTAAACGATAAATACTTTGTTGTCCTTTTTCATTTCTTATAGTTTATGGTGGTTCAAATTCTTACTATTTCATCCCTCACTCGTTATTTTTATCTCCCTAATGGATCCAAAAAAAGTTAGAATTAATGTATTTTAGTACAAGAATCGACAAATATACTAAACTATGACAACCTCTAGCTATCCACATTTACTCGAACCTCTTGATTTGGGCTTTACAACGCTCAAAAACCGAGTAATTATGGGAAGTATGCATACTGGGTTGGAAGAAGAAAAAAATGGATTTGAGCGAATGGCAGCCTATTTTGCAGAACGCGCAACAGGTGAAGTTGGATTGATGGTGACAGGTGGAATAGCGCCCAATCGCCAAGGATGGACAGCCCCGTTCTCAAGTAAAATGACGAACAAAAGAGAGGCTCGAAAACACAAAAAAATCACCAAAGCTGTTCATGATGCAGATGGAAAAATTTGTATGCAAATTCTACACTCAGGTCGTTATGGCTACCATCCCTTGGCAGTTGCTCCTAGTCCAATAAAATCTCCTATAAGTCCTTTCAAACCCTGGAAACTGAGCGGATGGGGAGTAAAACGCACCATCGGGCATTTTGTAAGAGCAGCTAAACTAGCCAAATTCGCCAATTATGACGGAGTGGAAATCATGGGGAGCGAAGGATATTTGATTAACGAATTTGTTTCGGCAAAAACCAATAAACGAACGGATAAATGGGGGGGAAGTTTCGAAAACCGAATTCAATTTCCCTTGGAAATTATTCGTCAGACAAGAAGAGCAGTGGGCGAAAACTTTATCGTAATCTTTAGGCTTTCGATGCTCGATTTGGTGGAAGAAGGCAATACTTGGGAAGAAACGGTTTTGTTTGCTAAAGAAATTGAAAAAGCAGGTGCAACCCTAATTAATACCGGAATAGGGTGGCACGAAGCTCGCGTACCAACAATTGCGACTATAGTTCCCAGAGGTGGATTTTCTTGGGTTACAGAAAAAATGATGAAAGAAATACAAATCCCGCTTATTACCACAAACAGAATTAATACTCCGGAAAAAGCGGAAGAAATTTTGGCAAATGGCCACGCAGATATGGTTTCTATGGCTCGCCCATTTTTGGCAGATCCAGCTATTATTAAAAAAGCTATTGAAGGACGCGAAGACGAAATAAATACATGCATCGGCTGTAATCAAGCTTGCTTGGATCATGTGTTTAAGCAAAAAACGGCTAGCTGTCTGGTGAATCCTCGAGCTTGCCACGAAACGATATTGAACTACACTCCTACTTCTTATCCTAAGAAAATTGCTGTGGTGGGTGCGGGTCCTGCAGGACTTTCTGCCGCTACCGTTGCCGCACAAAGAGGACATCGAGTAACATTATTTGAAGCCCAAAACGAGATTGGTGGACAATTCAATATTGCTAAACTCATTCCTGGAAAGGAAGAGTTTTATGAAACCTTACGCTATTTCAAAACGTTAATTGACCTCCACAAGGTAGACCTAAAACTAGAACACAAAGCTTCAGCTCAAGAATTGTTAGGCTTTGACGAAGTCATTATTGCTACCGGAATACATCCTCGCCAAATTCACATCGAAGGCATGGAAACTAATACAATATTGGACTACGAAGATGTATTGAAACACGGGAAACCAGTAGGCAATAAAGTAGTAATTATTGGCGCTGGTGGTATCGGGTTTGATGTGGCTGCATATCTCTCTCACGAAGGAAAATCTCCTTCTTTGGATACCGAACTATTCTTGAAAGAATGGGGAATTGATGGAACCAACACTACGAGAGGCGGACTGATAAAACCTACTCCTCATCCTTCTCCTCGACAAATAACTATGCTTCAGCGAAGTGAAACCAAAGTAGGAAAAGATTTGGGGAAAACCACGGGCTGGATTCATAGAGCTTCTCTTAAAATGAAAAAAGTTACGATGCTAAAAGGAGTTTCCTACAACAAGATTGACCAAAAAGGGATTCATATCACCATTATGGAAAAAACTCAGTACATAGAAGCCGACACCGTTATTATTTGCGCAGGGCAAGTAAGTGTGAACCAACTGAATGAAGAACTCATAGAGTTGGGCAAAACTCCTCACCTCATTGGCGGTGGTAAATTGGCCAAAAAAATTGATGCACAAAGAGCCATAAGAGAAGGAAGTGAATTGGGAGCAGCTATTTAATAAGGCAACGGGATCCTGCAAATAGGTTAAGAAACGGTTTCCTTTGTATTTTAAGCAACAAAACCTACCTTTTAAAATAAAATCTTTGATGCACAAGGATTTGAAAAAAAATAAAATTTAACTTTCTCGTAACAACAAGTTGCAGGCAATTAACATAGTTATCAAAAGCGGTTCGGTTTGAACATATTCGAGTGCTTTCCTTACTTGGATGAGAAAATAAAGAGGAAAAAAAATAGACTGTTTTAGGAGTTTGTAACAATATACTAACTCGTTCGCCTTAGGGTGGGCACAAAAACAAAAACAATGAAAACGAACATTTTAAAATACTCAATATTAACAGCAATTCTTGGAATTGCACTTTGGTCTTGTAAAAAAGATGAACCATCTAACCAAGTTATAAATTTTACAGAATCACAAAAAATGATAACGATGAGTCCAGAGCAATTCGGACAACTCCACAATCAATATCTCGCAGAGGCTATTAATCATTTTAATACAGGAAAATTTCATAAAGAGGCATTTATGGCTTTAGATTTCCCTCAACTAACAAAAGCACAACAATCAACTATCTATGACCAACATACTAACTTATCTATGGAACAAATGAAAAATTACACATTTCAAAATTTCAATAGCGAAAGTTCAAAAAATTATTATGCTAGAGTTGAATTGGCGGTCGATAATCATGATGACTACAATCTATTAGTTAGTGAATTAAACGAAATAAAAAATGAAATAGCATTAAATAGTCAAAATAATGATAAAAATCTTTTATTTATTTACATTGAAACTATAAAATCATCTGCGTATTTTTGGACACCCACAGAATTAGGAGGTTCTGGACAAGGAGTATTATATGCAGCAAGACCTTATTGTTCTCATTGCTCAGGAGGTGGAAACAAACCTGATAC
This sequence comes from Flavobacteriales bacterium, assembly GCA_965655625.1. GTDB lineage: Bacteria > Bacteroidota > Bacteroidia > Flavobacteriales_D > CAJJDF01 > CAJJDF01. The sequence continues at coordinate 30,840 of CBFHHA010000012.1, forward strand.
AGATTCATGGATTAAAGCAGACGGTAGAGGAGCAGGTTATGGAATGAGCTTTTGGGCTGTGAGTGGTCTTTTTTTAGGGGGACCTGTTGGAGGAGTTACTGGATTTCTCTATGGGGCGGTATCAGGAGCAATTTCAAATTCATTTTTACCGTAATTCTATGGGTGCTTTTAAAATTAACAAAGTTGAAATAAGTATAATTTTTCTATTTATTGCATTTTGTACATTTGTTATATTTATTGGGGAAATGTACTTTTATCACTTTAGTCAGTCCCAAGCAATTTTAAAACAAGAAATTAATCATCTTTTATTTTGGTCTTTTATAAAAGCCTTAATAATTAATGTTGGTTTTATCTTTTTGTATTATTCTAGAAAAATAAAAGCCCGTAGCAAGGTATAAAAATTCATAGGGCGTTTGAAGTTAATTCAAACGCCCTTTTTTATTTATAAGTCCACTTAATATAAAATTTGGCATTTAAGCGAAAAATAAACACAATATTTTTTTATATAGCTAAGAAATAAACCGAAACGAAAGTGCTTTTTAAATGCCCTACGCCTATTATACTAACCGTTACATAAATGCCTAAAACAAACCTCCCTGAGAAAACCCTTTATCCAAACCTAAGTGTTTAAATGCCTTTTCGGTAGCTTGTCTTCCTCGTGAGGTACGCATGAGGTAACCTTCTTTTATTAAAAATGGCTCATACACTTCCTCAATCGTTCCGTCTTGCTCACCTACTGCTGTAGCAATGGTTTTCAAGCCAACTGGTCCTCCTTTAAACTTTTCAATAATGGCAGACAAAATTTTGTTGTCCATTTCATCCAGTCCGTTAGCATCTACATTTAACGCCTCCAGTCCAATTTTGGTAATGGCTTTGTCAATTTTTCCATCTCCCTTTACCTGAGCAAAATCTCTTACCCTTCGTAGCAATGCATTAGCAATCCTAGGAGTACCTCTACTTCTACTGGCTATTTCGTAGGCTGCATCATACTCAATGGGCACGTCTAAAATTCCAGCCGAACGCTCCACAATGTCAGTCAATATGTTAGAATCGTAGTACTCCAACCTAGAGTTTATTCCAAATCTAGCACGAAGTGGAGCTGTCAATAAACCAGATCGGGTGGTAGCACCAATTAAGGTAAATTTGCTCAATTCTATCTGCACAGAACGCGCATTGGGCCCGGAATCTATCATAATATCAATTCTAAAATCCTCCATGGCAGAATACAAATACTCTTCAATCACAGGGCTCAATCTATGAATCTCATCAATGAACAACACATCTCCATCTTCGAGGTTGGTTAGTAAACCGGCCAAATCTCCAGGCTTATCCAATACCGGACCTGAGGTTACTTTAAATCCAACACCTAGCTCATTGGCTACGATATTTGAAAGCGTAGTTTTTCCCAATCCAGGAGGCCCATGCAACAACACATGATCCAAGGCCTCTCCTCGTTGCTTTGCTGCCAAAACAAAAATCTGAAGATTGTCCGTTACTTTTTGTTGACCTGTAAAGTCATCAAAAGATTTTGGACGTAATACTTTTTCAAATTCCGATTCGGGACTTATAAATTCTGCTTCTTCACGAAAATCAAACGATTCTTCTTCCATAGTGTGTATTGATTAGTCAAATATAAAAAAATCTGAATGATCCTGTCGGTAAAATGAGCGAGGAAATTGACTTCAAAATTTCGACAAAGGGATTATTTGTAGTATTCCCTCAGAGCTCTCAACTGTTTTTGATTGATGACTTCCAGCAGTTGTTCATCACTTGCTTTTTTTACATTCAGCAAGGATTTAAATTGTTTCAATAGAATTTCAGCAGACTTCTCTCCTATTCCCGAAATCTCAGTGAGTTCGGTACCAAAAGCATTCTTACTCCTCTTATTTCGATGATGGGTAATCCCAAATCTGTGGGCTTCGTTCCTCAATTGCTGAATGGTTTTCAACGATTCCGATTTTTTATCGATGTACAACGGAACCGAATCTCCTGGAAAAAATATTTCTTCCAACCTTTTGGCAATTCCCACGATGGCAATTTTTCCCATCAATCCCAAATCATTCAGAGCCTTTACTCCCGAACTCAACTGACCTTTTCCTCCATCCACAATCACCAACTGAGGCAGTGGTTGGTTTTCATCTAGCAATCTTTTGTATCGTCTGTAAACCACTTCTTCCATCGATGCAAAATCATCGGGCCCCTCTACTGTTTTGATATTAAAATGACGGTAATCCTTTTTAGAAGGTTTGGCGTTTTTAAAAACCACACAAGCTGCTACCGCATTGGTCCCCTGAAAATTGGAGTTATCAAAACACTCGATATGAAACGGCTTCTCTTTCAGTCGTAAGTCCTTTTGAATTTGATCTACAATTCGGTTTGCATGCCTTTCCGGATCTACAATTTTTAGGGTTTTTAGTCTGTCAAATTTGTATTGCCGAACATTATTCATCGAAAAATCAATCAACTTTTTCTTGTCGCCAATCTGCGGAACAATCATTTTTACCGATTCATCCAATCCGTATTCCACCTCAATGTTCGTAAAAATAGTTTTCGAGCTACTCCTGAATTTATTTCTCAACTCCAAAATGGCGAGCTGAAGCATTTCCTCATTCGTTTCCTCCAGCTTTTTCTTGATTTCGATGGTACTCGACTGCACCACGGTTCCATTTATCACCTTAATAAAGTTCACGTAACCCGCATTTACATCAGAGTCGATGGTAAACACATCCACGTCATTAATCTTAGGATTCACCACCGTAGATTTTGATTGATAATCCTTCAGAAGCTCAATTTTCTCTTTCATCTCCTGAGCTTTTTCAAATTCCAGCTCCTCAGAGAAACGGAGCATTTTACCTTTCAAATAATCAATTACGCTTTTGGTTTCTCCTTTCAGAATTTGACGAATCTGCGCAATATTCTCGTTGTAACTCTCTTCCGAATGTAGATTTTCGCAGGGCCCTTTGCATTTTTTTAGGTGATAATCCAAACACACTTTGAATTTTCCTTCGCCAATATTCTCCTTTGATAAATTAAAATTACACGTTCTTATCGGATAAATCTCTTTGAGTAAATTAATCACCACACGAACTACTTTAGGATTAGTGAATGGACCAAAATATTCTGAGCCATCTTTTATCACATTTCTTGTAGAAAACAAACGAGGAAATCGTTCTTTTTTCACACAGACATAAGGGTATGTCTTGTCGTCTTTTAGTAAAATATTGTAACGTGGCTGGTGTTTTTTTATCAGGGTGTTTTCCAATAGCAATGCATCGTACTCAGTAGGAGTTACGATGTATTTTATCTCCTCTATTTTACTAACCAGCACTTGAGTTTTTGCCTGTTGGTGTTTCTTTGTATTAAAATAAGAGCGCACTCTATTCTTTAGGTTTTTGGCTTTACCCACATAAATCACCGTTCCTTTTTTGTCGAAATAGCGGTACACACCCGGAGAATCCGGCAATATTTTCAAAACGTTGGTTATGGTTTCTTTTATTTCCAAAAAATAGATTTTATGAATTGTTCTAAAGTAATAATATAAGACAATTAAGTTAAGATTTGGCACAAATTTAGTATTTTTGATATTAAGAAAATTTCTCTTACATTTATTATACAATCACAACATAATCCACAATGAACATCAACAAAATAATGGTGGCTTCAGATTTCACCTCGGTGTCAGACAATGCTATAGACCATGCACTCAAGTTAGCCCAAGCAACATCAGGAGAGGTTTTTGTGCTACACGTAGCAAGAGAATTGGCAGAGGTAAACACTGCAAAAATAAAATTAGCCAAACAAATTGCTGACAGAAATCCCGGTGAAACAACGACCCATGTTGTGGTAAAAATTGGAAATTTCATTACGGAAATTGGAAAAGCAGCTAGCGAAGAAGGAGCCCAACTTATTATGATGGGAACTCATGGACCAAGAGGTTTTATACAAACTGTAACAGGTGGAGATGCAATGAAGGTAGTTTCCCATTCAGAAAAACCATTTATTGTTGTACAAGAAAAAGGAATAAAGGAAACGGGATATGATGAGATCGTTGTTCCTTTGGACATGACAGAAGATTCGAAACAAAAATTGGATGAAGTTGCGGACATCGCAAAGTATTTCGGCTCCAAAGTACACATAATTGCAAAGCACGAAACAGATAATTCGTTGTACACAAAATTGAAAAACAATGTGCTGTTTGCGAAAAAATACTTCCTGGAGAAAGGCGTAGATTTTAATATTGTGATTACCGAACCAAAGACTGATTTCGAAAAAGAAATTATCAAATATGCGAAAGAAAATGACGCTGATTTGATTGCGATAATTAATTCTTTGAAATGGAATATTTTTGGAAGCTTGTTTGCATCCAGAAGAGAAGAGCAAATCATCACAAACAAAGAACAAATTCCGGTATTGTGTGTAAACCCAATTGACGTAAAGTCTGGATACTCAATGTAATGAAAAGATAACAAAGAAAACTAAAAACCGTTGGGACAAAATCCTAACGGTTTTTTTTCATCTTAACTTATTGTGAAAGATTGAAGGAATACTTGGTACAAAGTGGTTCTTTTACTACTTTCGGTAATTATTTTTGACTGCCTATTTTGTCAATAAAAACAAACCATTAATGAAAGACTTATTAGATAAATTTGAAAACAAACAACCAGAAATTGTTTTTGAATGGAAAGATTCAGAAACAGAAGCTGAAGGATGGGTAGTCATCAACTCATTGAGAGGCGGTGCAGCCGGTGGAGGTACAAGAATGAGAATTGGATTAGATAAGCACGAAGTTACTTCATTGGCAAAAACAATGGAAGTAAAATTTTCTGTGTCGGGACCCGCAATTGGTGGAGCCAAGTCGGGAATTAACTTTGACCCAAATGACCCAAGAAAAGAAGGAGTACTTAAAAGATGGTACCATGCGGTAGCACCTTTATTAAAAAATTATTACGGAACAGGAGGAGATTTAAATGTAGATGAAATTCATGAAGTAATTCCTATGACCGAAGAGTGTGGAGTGTGGCACCCGCAAGAAGGAGTGTTTAACGGACACTTTCAGCCAACAGAACCCCAAAAAATTCACAGAATAGGACAATTGCGAAGAGGAGTTTTGCAAGTAATAGAAGATGAAAATTACACTCCAAAAGCAGCAAATAAATATGTAGTGGCCGACATGATTACCGGATGGGGAGTTGCTGAATCAGTCAAACACTTTTACGACATTTACGGTGGTGACCTAGCCGGAAAAAGAGTCATTGTTCAAGGATGGGGAAATGTAGGTTCTGCAGGAGCCTATTATTTGGCACAAAGTGGAGCGAAAATAGTTGGAATCATTGATAGAGACGGAGGTCTTATCAATGAAGAAGGATTTTCTTTGGAAGAAATCAGAGAATTGTTTTTGACCAAAAAAGGAAATGCTCTTTCTCACCCAGACATGATTCCATTTGCCGAAATCAATGAGAAAATATGGGAATTAAATGCGGAAGTTTTCATTCCGTGTGCAGCCTCTAGGTTGATTAAAAAAGACCAAGTAGACAGTATGATTAACTCCGGAATGGAAGTGATTGCTTGCGGTGCCAATGTACCTTTTGCCGACCAAGAAATTTTCTTTGGACCAATTGCAGAATACACAGACAGCAAAATAAGTATCGTTCCAGATTTCATTTCCAACTGCGGAATGGCGAGAGTATTTGCATATTTAATGTCCAATGATTTACCCCCAGTAATGACCGATGCATCAATTTTTGAGGATACTTCGAGCATTATTAAAGAAGCGATACAAAAAACTTACAACGTGTCTAATTCGAAAACAAACATGGCAAAAACTGCTTTCGAAATAGCTTTGAATCAACTAATCTAACAAAAACAAAACCATGGAATTAGCAGTAGTCGTAATATTTATACTGGGTTATTTAGCCATAACCCTTGAACATAATTTAAAAATTGACAAACTTGTACCTGCACTCCTCATGATGGGAGCTGCCTGGGCAGTTGTGGCCGTTTCTCACCTTCCTGTATTTGAAATTACAGAACACGGAAAAGAAGCTTCAAGCATGGAAGCCGTTCTTCTCCATCACTTTGGAAAAACCTGTGAAATCCTGATTTTCTTAATAGGAGCCATGACCATTGTAGAAATCATAGATTATTTTGATGGATTTGCTACCATTAAAAAGTTCATCAAAACAAACAAAAAAAGAACACTTCTTTGGATCGTTGCTATCCTCGCATTTATTCTTTCAGCAATCATTGATAACCTAACAGCAACCATTGTATTGATAACAATATTGAGAAAACTTGTCACAAGCAAGGAGGACAGAATGTGGTTTGCAGGAATGATTATCATTACGGCAAACGCAGGTGGTGCCTGGTCTCCTATTGGTGATGTTACCACTACAATGCTTTGGATGGGAGAAAAAGTTACTACTCTCCACTTAATCGAATACTTGATACTGCCTTCTTTGGCTTGTATGGCTTTACCAACTTTAATCGCTAGTTATTTAACGGCATTTAAGGGAGAATTTGAAGCGCCAGCGGCCGAAGGTGACACGAACAAATACGGGGCAAGAATGTTGTATATCGGTTTACTGTTGATCGTTGCAGTTCCTGTTTTTAAAACTCTAACTCACCTTCCTCCCTACATGGGAATGATGCTCTCATTAGGAATTTTCACCATTTTTGCTGAATTCTTTAGTAGCCGTAACTTTAGTCATGGCGCTATTGAAAGTCATCACAGCCCCGTTCACAAAGCGTTAGGAAAAATAGAAATGCCTAGTTTATTGTTTTTCTTGGGAATATTGATGACAGTAGCCGCTTTAGAATCACTGGGAATGATTTTAGATTTTGGAGACAGTGTAGTGAAGAGCATTGGAATCAACCCATTTATCTTAATCATAGGAGGAGCCTCTGCGATTGTAGACAACGTTCCATTGGTTGCGGCAAGTATGGGAATGTTTCCAAACATGATAATGGATGCTCCAGAATGGCATTTGATTGCCTATGCAGCCGGAACGGGAGGAAGTATGCTCATCATTGGATCTGCAGCTGGAGTAGTAGCTATGGGAATGGAGAAAATTTCATTTTTCTGGTACTTACAAAAAATCGCTTGGTTAGCCTTAGTAGGTTACTTAGCAGGTATCGGAGTCTTTTATGTGATGCATTTGTAACCATCAGAACTAACTTTTCCTAATCCAAATTATCACTCTATCAATTGATTTTCTCGTTTTCTAGTCAATCAGCTATTGGCAGAGGTTGGCCTATTAGAACATAGTTAAAACTAAAGGTATGAACCTTCCTATCAATGTTTTAGAGCCTATTTCTAGGAGAAAGATCACGCACCGAAATTATCTTGAAAGAAGCAAAATGCATGGGGCTTTCAGCGAAGTCTCTATCTCGTTAAACCAGCCAAGGAAAGGACCATCAAAACAAAAAAAGACCTTTTGCATACACAAAAGGTCTTTTTACTATTTCAATTTCTATCTATCTTTTTTAAGATAAGTTCAGTTTCTTGTCTAAATCTGTAATATATTTTCTAAAATGTTTGTCGGTATCTTGAAGATTGTTGACAGTCTTACAGGCATGCAATACTGTGGCATGATCTTTTCCTCCACATTGCATCCCAATACTTGCCAATGACGATTTGGTCAATTTCTTGGAGAAATACATAGAAATCTGTCTTGCCTGAACGATTTCTCGCTTTCTTGTTTTAGATTTCATAAGTTCTACAGGCATATTAAAATAATCGGAAACAACTTTTTGTATGTAATCGATAGAAACTTCCCGTGCTGTGTTTTTAACGAACTTATCAATCATTTGTTTGGCCAAATCAAGCGTTACCGCTTTTTTGTTCAATGAGGACTGGGCAATTAGTGATATCAAGGCACCTTCTAATTCCCTCACGTTGGTTGTAATACTGTATGCCAAGTATTCAATTACATCTTCTGGAAGTTCAATACCATCTTGGTACATTTTCTTTTTCAGAATCGCTATTCTTGTTTCTAGATCTGGCGACTGCAAATCTGCTGAAAGCCCCCATTTGAAGCGTGAAAGTAATCTTTGCTCAACACCTTGCATGTCAACTGGTGCCTTGTCTGAGGTGAGTATAATTTGTTTACCCGTTTGATGAAGGTGATTAAAGATATGGAAAAATACATCCTGGGTCTTTTCTTTGCCTGCCAAAAACTGAATATCGTCAATAATCAAGACATCAATCATTTGATAAAAATGAATAAAGTCATTGGTTTCGTTGTTCTTTACAGCATCAATAAATTGGTGGGTAAATCTTTCTGAAGAAACGTACAACACAATTTTCTCCGGATTATTATTTTTTATTTCAATTCCTATGGAATGCGCCAAGTGAGTTTTACCCAAACCAACTCCTCCATACAACAACAAAGGGTTAAAGGAGGTGCCTCCTGGTTTGCTAGCTACCGCATATCCTGCAGAACGAGCTAATCTGTTACATTCTCCTTCAATGAAGTTTTCAAAAGTGTAAGAAGAATTAAGGTTTGCATCTACGTTAATTTTCTTCAGGCCTGGAATAACAAATGGATTCCGTATCGCACTTTTGTTCACATTCAACGGAACATTGATTGATTTATTCTTTAATGAATTGTTTGTTTTTGCTGGGAAATTTACCGTGTAGGGTTTTGCATTTTTCTGGTTTTTATCCATTACTATGCTGTACTCCAGTCTTCCTTCCTGACCTATTACTCTTTTTATTGTTTTTTTTAACAATGAAATGTAATGCTCCTCTAACCATTCGTAAAAGAAATGGGTTGGAACTTGAATAGTCAACACATCGCTTTTCAATTTTACCGGCACTATTGGTTCAAACCAAGTCTTGTATCCTTGTAGACTAATATTGTCCTTGATTACGCTAAGACAATCTTCCCAAACAGTTACATGGTTTTTTTTCATAGTAGTTATTCCTCTAAAAAAGTTATCGTTTTATTTAAAAAAATGTCTTGGGTTTCAAAAACAGCTATTAAAATGTGAACCATTTTAACATTTTCGTTGGAGTTTAAAACCCCCTCCGTAAGACTTAACAAATATTGACAAAAAAAAGTTTAAAACAAAATCGTTTTGCTATTGCATAGTAACTTTTTTTTTAGGGTGTCGGTTTTATTTTATCTCAATAAATCCTTTATTCGTTTCTATCAAATTTAGTCTTTTTTTCGACAACAAACTAAAATAAAAATCAACCTTTCCCAAATGAATACCTGCCCAACCTACTTGATTGATTAAAACCTCCTTTCCTTTGCTATTACTGGTAATTTCAGCTCTTTCCATAAAGGTGTGAGTGTGACCTCCTAGAATCAAATCTATTCCAGAAGTTCGTTTCGCTAATTGTACATCAGATACTTTCTCACTGTCATAATTATACCCCAAGTGAGAAAGGCAAATTACTAAATCACAACCGTGCTCATGTCGTAATAATGTAGCATACTCGTTAGCGACTTTAACTGGGTTTTTATAAACAGTTTTTCCGAACAGCTTTTTATCAACTAATCCATCCAATTCAATTCCTAGACCAAAAACACCAATTTTCACTCCTTCTTTCTTAAAAATCTTGAAAGGCAAAGTTTGATTATGAAGAATCGTATCCGAAAAATCGTAATTACTACAAATAAATGGAAAATTTGCATGTTTTTTTACCGCTAAAAAACCATCCATTCCATTATCAAAGTCATGATTCCCCATAGTAGCCGCATCGTAGCCCATTTTACTCATTAATTTCAACTCGAGCTCTCCATCGTATAAATTAAAGTAGGGTGTACCCTGAAATATATCGCCACAATCAAACAACAAAGTATTTTTATTCTCTTTGCGATGTTTTTGAATAATCGTATACCTGTTTTGAACACCTCCTTTTCCTGGATATCTTTTGTGATTATCTGGAAATGGATCAATGTGACTATGCACATCATTTGTGTGTAAAATACTAATTTTCACAGCCTCTCCGCTTTCGAGCATATCACCTACAACAGAATGTGTGAGTGGTGCAACTCCTGCCGCTATGAGCGAACGTTGTAAAAACTTCCTCCTAGTTAGCATAGCGTATTCTTTTATCTAGATTAGCAGTAATTTTCTTGTCTTTTTCACTGAGGTCTTTCATCTCTTCCAAGATGGCATCTCTCAATTTTAAGTTGAGTTTTTCTACTTTGAGTGAGGAAAGAAAGAAACTCATGTTGTCGCCTCCATTTGCCAAATAATCTGTAGTAATTACTTTATATGTTCTTCCTTTCAGCCTACTGTCATCTACTAACACCTCAATAGGAGTTTTGTCCAAGATCTCTACCAACACATTCCCAGAAACGGGCACTCCTTGTTTACGGGTACCATTTTTTACGGTTTTGACTGCGATATATTCAAATAATTGAACCGTTTGCTCTACCGAAAGTGTCACAACCACGAGTTCATTTTCAAAAGGCATAATTTCAAACACTTTTCCTCGGGTTATTGCTCCTTTGGGCATAAAAGTTCTAAATCCACCGTTGTTCAGCAACACAAAATCTGCTGTATCTGAATACTGTTTCCCATACTTTTCATTTCCAAGTCGTAAGCATAAGTCACAAATAAAATTACCCAGAGTTCCTTCGGGACTTCCGGTAGTCAATTCTTTTTCTGATTCACCAATTACGGTATTCATGGTTTTTTCTAATTCCTCTTTGTACGGGGCAATTATCTTTTCTGCCTCTCGGTTTTCACTTTGTTGGTTTACAACAGGGTAGTTTTCACTTTGCTTGTGCGAAATTACATGGCTTTTACATCCCGCAAAGAGCAAGATAAAAAGTAAATAAATGTATCGTAATTTTTTCATTAATACTCTATTAGTTGTATAAGCGTGTACTGAAGCTCATCCAATGGAAAAAAGTTTTGCTCTAGCTCAGCGGCAAAAGGAACAGGTGTATCAAGACTCCCAATTCTTTTGACCGGAGCATCCAAACTTTCAAAGCAGTTTTCGTTGATCAGTGTTGCAATTTCGGCACCAACACCACCAGTTGTGTTGGCTTCGTGCAATACAATTACCCGATTCGTTTTATTAACCGACTCGAAAATTGTTTCGGTATCAAGCGGATTAAGTGTGCGCAAATCAACAATTTCAATCGAAATTTCTGGATTTTTTTCTTGTAAACTTTCTGCCCATTTTACTCCTAAACCGTAAGTTATGATGGATATATCTTTTCCCTCCTTCACTACATTTGCTTTTCCGATTTCGATGGTAAAGTAGCCTTCCTCCACTTCTTCAGAAATGGATCGGTACAAGCCTTTATGCTCAAAAAACATAACTGGATTTGGATCTTCAAATGCGGCTAGCAACAAACCTTTTGCTTCTTTTGGAGAGGACGGATAAACGATTTTCAACCCAGGTGTATGAAAAAACCAGCCTTCGGTACTTTGCGAGTGGAATGGACCTGCGGCCACTCCTGCTCCAGTTGGCATTCGAACCACCACATCCGCATTCTGACCCCAGCGATAATGAATTTTAGCAAGATTATTTACAATTTGGTTGAATCCAACAGTCACAAAATCGGAAAACTGCATTTCCATCATCGCCTTGTAACCATTAATTGATAAACCGAGGGCAGCTCCCACTATAGCCGATTCGCACAATGGAGTGTTTCTTACCCTTTCTTTACCAAATTCTTCCAAAAAACCTTCTGTCGCCTTGAACACGCCTCCGTAATCCGCAATGTCTTGGCCCATCAATACCAGTTTTTCATGCTTGCGCATGGCTAATCTCATCGCGTCAGACACGGCATCAATCAACCTCATTTCTCTTGTACTTCCTTCAGGATTTAAAGCGTGAAAATTTACTGGGGCGAACATATCTGTAAGCTCCAATTCTGTGTTTGGGCTGATTTTTTCAGTCTCGGTTGCTCTCTTAAAGCCTGCGGCTACTTCATTTGTGATCTCTTTCTTTATTTTTTCAATAAATTCCTTGTCAATCAATCCATTTTGGAGAAGGTACGATTCGTAATTTGCGACCGGATCCTTCTCTTCCCACTTTTCTATCAATCCTTCTGGGTAGTATTTCGTTCCCGATGCTTCTTCGTGCCCTCTTCTTCTGAATGTCATGCATTCAACCAAAACGGGACGCGGGTTGTTACTAATATCTTGTTTTATTTTCGAAATAGCCTCGTACACCTCAATGATATTGTTTCCATCGAGTTGAATTGCTTCCATTCCGTAACCTATTCCTTTGTCAATAAATTGCTTACAAGCAAACTGCTGATTAGAAGGGGTAGACAAACCCCACTGGTTGTTTTCGATTACAAAAATCACCGGTAACTTCCATACCGCAGCAACATTTAATGCTTCGTGAAAATCTCCTTCACTTGCGCCTCCATCCCCAGAAAACACCAGAGTGGCTTTTTTGTTCCCTTCCAGTAAATTTCCGAGTGCTATTCCGTCAGCAATACCCAATTGAGGACCAAGATGAGAAATCATCCCAACCAAATGGTGCGCTTTGGACCCAAAATGAAAAGATCGGTCTCTCCCTTTGGTAAATCCTCCATTTTTTCCTTGAAACTGCAAAAACAGCTGTTCAAACTCAATATTTCTTGCCGTAAACACTCCCAGATTTCTGTGCATAGGAAGGATAAATTCTTCTTCATCCATAGCGAGTGTGCAACCCACCGAAATTGCCTCTTGACCAATTCCAGAAAACCATTTAGATATTTTTCCTTGTCGCAAATAAATCAACATTTTCTCCTCAATCATACGAGGTGTAATAAGAGATCTGTAAAGCTTTAGCTGCGTTTCTTTGGGTAGGCTATTTGTGAAATCCATAAATTGTTTAATAATTATCAAAGTTAAAAGGCTTTGTGAAAAAAGGCGATTAATTAAAGAAAAATGTTGACTCAACTTGCAAATTCTTGTACTTTTAAATCTGACCTATATTTGATCATGACACCTCTTCAAGAATTTTATGAATCTTTTGCAGAACCAAACAAAAGCTGCTTTTTGTTTTTACGACAATTCATTTTAAACAAAACTGAATTGATGGATGAAAAATATAAATGGAGGCTTCCATTTTTTTATTACAAGGACAAACCATTTTGTTATCTTTGGGTAAACAAAAAAACCAACATGCCCTACGTTTGTTTTGTAAGAAGTTTACACATCGAACGACCTGAATTAAAACTAGGCGACAGGAAACAAATGAAAGCCTTGACGATTGACCCAAACAAAGACATTAACACGGAGCTTCTTGCCAAAATAATGGCAGAATCCATGGATAAATTCAATTAATAATCAACACACACCCTATTGAAAACATCTGCTCACAAAATTCCTTTCAAAGAAACTCACCTGTTATCTCAAACAGCAAAAGATTATTTGTACGAACCAGAAAAACTTTCTCAATTCATAGCTGGAGAGCCAAGCCAGGAAAATTTTGGAAAAAGCATTGAGAACAGAACCGAAATCAACAGAAAAGTGTTGGTGGAAGAATTATTGAAGCAAAATAAAAATTCTCATCCAGCTTCCCTTACGAACATTGAGCTACTACAAAACAAAAACACCTTCACCGTAACCACGGGACATCAAATCTGTTTGTTTACCGGACCTTTATATTCTTTGTATAAAATTATTTCAACGATAAAACTTACCGACAAGTTGAAAGCTAATTTCCCCGAAAAGAATTTTGTTCCAGTTTTTTGGATGGCAACCGAAGATCATGATTTTGAGGAAATAAATCACTTATTTTTAGGCGAAGAGAAATTAACGTGGAACTCGAATCAAAAAGGACCTGTAGGTCGTTTTTCTACAGAAGACATGACTGATTTTCTGGAAGAATTAAACTTGGCGAACCAGAGTGACTTAACCCGAGTTCTTTCTTCATGTTACAGAACCTCCAAAAATTTGGCAGAAGCTCATAACAGAGTTATCGACCATTTATTCGGGGAATACGGAATTGTGATTCTCGATGCAGATTCAAAAGAATTAAAAAGAGAAATGATTCCTGTATTTGCTCAAGAGTTAACCGAGAGAAAGTCAGAGAAAATCGTATTGAAACAAAGCGAAGAATTGGAAGCTTTGGGATACAAGCAACAAGTTAC
>CBFHHA010000012.1:44999-53892 GCA_965655625.1 Flavobacteriales bacterium
GTGATGCGACCCATGTACCAAGAAAAAATACTTCCAAACATAGGGTATATTGGTGGACCGGGAGAATTGGCTTATTGGCTGCAGTTGAAAAGTGCTTTTGATAATTACAACCTCGACTTCCCGCTACTCATTCTTAGAAATTCAGCTTTGTTAATCCCCTCGAATATAGTGCGAAAAATGAGCAAACTTCCTTTTGAACTTCCGCAATATTTCAGCGAGACAGATTCCTTAATAAAAAACTTCGTTGAGGACAATACAAACATTGATTTGGAGCCAGAAATTGCTGAAATTGAAAAAATATTTAAACTAACCAAAGAGAAAGTAGGTGAAATCGATTTTACATTGGAAAAGACCGTGATTGCTGAATTAAAAAGAGCGCAAAATTCAATGGAAAAAATCCATAAAAAGACGTTGAAAGCAGAAAAAAACAACCATTCTGTGGCTATTGAGCGAATTAAGAAAATTAGAAAATCGTTTTTTCCATTAGGTACTTTTCAGGAACGAAAAAGTAATTTGCTCGAGTTCTATGAAGAAGATTTAATCAAAAAAATTCACTGCAATTTGATTCCTTTGGAAGATAACCTTACCTTAATCGAATTAAACTAACCGAGCTATTCGTGAGAACCAACAAATTACTATTAAAATACATTGAACTTTCTGACCTGAAAGAGAAATTGCTAATTTCTATTTCTGAATACACCACGGAAGAATTAAACACTAAACCCTCAGAAAATGAATGGTCCATTTCTCAAGTGATTGAACATTTGATCGACTCAGAAACCAGCATCAATAAATACATAAACTTTCGGTTAAAAAACATAGCCGAACAACCCACTGTAGGTTTGGCGAATTTTTTAAAAAGTAAAGTCCTCAACAACAAATTGCAATCAAACAAAAAATTCAAAGTACCCGCTGTACTTTCCGAACCTGAAAAAGGAGCTGATTTTGGTCAACTTAAAGAAAAATGGGATAATTCTCGCATGTTTCTTATCAAGACGGTAGAAACTTACCCGAAAGAATACCTGTACAAAGCAGTTTTTCTACATCCAAGGGCTGGATTATTGAGCATGAACCAAACTTTGTCTTTTTTTATCAATCACCTCAATCATCACATACCTCAGGTACAAAATCTACAATCATTGATTGATAATAAAAATAGAAGGTAACCGTTTTACCCTATCTTTCAAAGAATTTGAAAGAATCTGACTTTTACTTCAGACATTTTATTACTTTTGAATTCGATGAAAAATACCCTATTCATACTAGGAATACTTGTGCAATTCATGAGTTTCTCACAAAGCTCATCTTACCTTAAAGGAACCTTAATCAACGAAATTGGGTACGTTGTATCCGATGCTAACATTTCTGTTGTAGGTTCTTCGGTTGGTGCCACTACCGATTCGCTAGGTCGATTTAAAATCTCTGTTTCGCCTGGTGTGGTAAAAATCAGGATTTCTCACTCTTCGTACCAGCAAAAAACATTGAAATACTCCCTTGAGCCAGGCGAGACAAAAAGAATTTCTCCTGTATTCAAATTTAGAGTTTTACCGGAATATACCGTGGTTACAAAAAGCACGGATGAAACCATGTTGACATTAATCAAAGTGGACGATCAGTTATTTGCCACACCCAGTGGAAATTTTGAAGCAAGACTTTCGAGTGAGATTGGAGTTGCGATGAACAACGAATTAAGTTCTGGGTACAATGTGAGAGGTGGGAATTTTGAAGAAAACCTAATTTATGTCAATGACATTGAAATTTACCGTCCATTTTTGGCCAGCAGCGGCCAGCAGGAAGGTTTGAGCTTTATTAACTCGAGCATGGTAGATGACATTCAGTTTTCTGCCGGAGGTTTTCAGTCTCGCTACGGAGATAAATTATCGTCTGTACTTGACGTAACCTATAAAAAACCAACTGAATTTGGAGGATCAGTCTACGCAAGTTTACTGGGTGCAAATATTCATTTGGAAGGAATTTCAAAAAATCAATTGTGGGCCCACAACACGGGAGCACGATTTAGAAGTAACCGATATTTACTGGGAGCGCTTGACACAAAAGGAGAGTATCAGCCTTTGTTTGGTGATTTACAAACGTACCTCACTTTTACGCCCTCAGAAAACTGGGAGCATTCCTTTTTAGGAAATTACGCTCTCAACCAATACAAAGTTGTGCCTCAAAATAGAGAAACAAGTTTTGGGTCTATTAACCAAGCACTGCGTTTTACTGTGTTTTTTGACGGGAGTGAAATCACACAATTCCAAACTTTTACCGGAGCGTTCGCTAGTAAATACAGACCGAATGATTCCACTGAACTAAAATTTATCGCTTCTGCATTCAATACTTACCAGGAAGAGATTTACGATGTGGAAGGCCAATATTTTTTGGATGAACTGGAGCGAGATCCAGGCCAAGACAATTTTGGAGATGTGGCCTTTAATTTAGGAGTAGGAGGATTCTTGAGACATGCCAGAAACACATTAGATGCAACCGTTGCCACTGTGGCACATAAAGGAAGCAGAAGGTTCAAAAAAAATCATTTGCAATGGGGAGTAAAAGCACAATACGATGTAATTGATGACAAACTAAAAGAATGGAGCTTTACCGATTCTGCTGGTTTTATTGCTCCCAGACCTTCAGATTCTGTGGGTTACACTGATTCTAGTGCTCAGCCTTATCAATACCTTACATTAGAAAATTCAGTAAGAGCCAAAAACAGAGTCGAAACAGGAAGGTTTTCGGGCTACGTGCAAAACACTTGGACCAAAACAAGAAAAGCGGAAAAAACAATGGGCTATTTAGTAAGCCACAAAGACACAAGCTATTTAAAAGATACCCTCGTTTCTGGATACAAACAACTTATTTTTACTGCCGGTATCCGAGCAAATTATTGGACATTTAACCAAGAACTTGTGGTCAGCCCAAGAACTTCTTTTAAGTACCGCCCTCTGATTTATTTCCAAAATGATTCTGGACAAATAAAGCGAAGAGATATCGCATTAAGAGCAGCCATTGGAGTATACCAGCAACCGCCTTTTTATCGTGAATACCGGAGAATGGATGGAACACTCAACAATAACATTCAAGCCCAACGTTCACTGCACTTTGTACTAGGAGGAGATTACGTTTTTCAAGCTTTAGAAAAAGATTTTAAACTAACCTCAGAAGTGTATTACAAACTGATGGATAGAGTGATTCCCTATGATGTAGATAATGTACGAATTAGGTATTATGCTGATAACAATGCAAGAGCATATTCTACGGGAATAGACTTAAAGCTAAACGGAAAGTTAATTCAAGACCTTGAGTCGTGGGCAACCATTTCAGTAATGTCTACAAAAATAGACCTTTCTAATGATGTTCATTACACATATTTTAATTCGGCTGGAGACACCATTATTCCCGGAATTACTTTTGATGACACCAAAGTAGATTCAACTGCATATTACCCGGGATTCATCCCAAGGCCAACAGATCAAAGAATGTCCTTTGGACTTTCGTTTCAGGACAAAATGCCGACATCTTGGAATACGGAAAAAGTAAAGTGGGACAAGTTCAAAGTAAATCTCAATTTTATCTTTAATACGGGATTTCCCTATTTAAAGAAAACACAACTTGTAGATCCTTTTTATGCAGATGCATCCAATATTCCCAGAACACCGAGGTATTTGAGAGTCGATATTGGATTTGTAAAAGATTTTATTTCAGAAGAGCATCCCGCTAGAAAAGGAAGTAAATGGGAAAATTTCGAACAATTATCACTTAGTTTGGAAGTTTTCAACCTTCTTGGAGTAGACAATACAGTCTCGTATAATTTTGTACTGGCAACAAACGGAAGGCGGTATGCAATTCCTAACAGACTTACTTCTCGAATCATAAACTTAAAATTAATCGCTCGGTTTTAGAAATCTTGGCAAAGCAATCGCATGGAGCACTTGAATATTACCAGTTTTAATTTTTAAAAAAGAAAATTATTGTTATTTTCGTCAGTATTACTCAAAAAAAGAAAAATTCATTCTATGAAGAAAATTAATATTCTACTTGCTTTACTTTTGATGCTTTCTTTCGGCCTAACAGCTCAAAAGAAAGAAGAAAAATACTTCAGTAAAAACACAAAGTTGGCCGAAAAATCGTTCAACGAATCCAAGTATTTTGACGCCATTATGTTGTTTGACAAGGCATACCCAAAAGCCAAAGGAACAAAAGAGAAGGGATTTATCACTTATCACATTGGCGTTGCTAGCCAATATATTGGTGATAATAAAACAGCCAAAGAAAACTACGAAAGAGCGATGCGTTTCAAGTACGACCGAGTGGAGCCTGATTTGTATGTGAGACTTGCACAAATGCAAATGCAAGATGCAGAATACAAAGAAGCCAAAAGAAACTTTGACATGGCTCTTAAAAAAGAGCCAAATGACGAAATGGCAAAAAAAGGAATTCAAGCAATTGACAATGTAAACAACATCTTAGCGAACCCAACAAAACATAAGGTTCAGGCAGTAAAAGAATTAAATTCAGAGTATTACGATTGGTCTATTTCACAATTTGATAAAAGAGGTGAAGAGTTTATTTTTTCTTCAACAAGAAAAGCTTCAAAAGGAAACATAAACGATATAGTTGCCAATGAAGAGTACACTGATTTATACGTAACCAGAGCTGACAGAAATGGAAATTTTGGAGAACCAAAATCTGTGGGTGATAAAATCAATACTGAAGATCACGAAGCGTCAGCAGTAATGTACAATGGAAGCAACAGCATACTTTTTACTAGATGTAAAAAAGAAAAAAACAAAGTAAGCGGCTGTCAAATTTACACTGCAGACAAAAAAGGAAAAAACTGGAGCGACCCAATAAGACTGCCTTTAACAGATTCATTAGGTTATTCAGTAGGTCATCCTGCTACAGACAGAAAAGGAACTTTCATTATATTTTCTTCTGATATGCCCGGAGGTAGAGGAGGAAAAGACCTTTGGGTTGCCGAATACAACAAAAGAACGAAAGAATGGGGTAAGGCCGAAAACTTGGGGACTGCCATTAATACCGAAGGAGATGAAAAATTTCCTACCATTGGTTCTGATGGATCGTTGTACTTTTCTTCAAATGGACTTCCAGGAATTGGAGGGCTGGATATTTTTAAAGCAACAAAGATTGGAACCTCTAACAAATGGACTCGACCTGAGAATATGGGAACTCCTATTAACTCTTCGAAAGATGACCATGGAATTATCTTCGATAGATCGGGTGAGAACTCCGGATATTTTTCTTCAAGTAGACTGGGGAAAAATGAAATGGATCAAAAATCTGATATTTTTAAATTTGACTTGCCAGAATGTGCCTTAACAATAAAAGGACGAGTAAGAGACCAAGACACAAAAGAACCACTTGCTGGAGCTTCTGTTATGTTAACAGGTTCGGATGGTTCTACTGCTACGATCAAAACCGACTCTGAAGGTAACTTTGAGTTTGGTAAAAGAGGAACTGGAAGGTACGTTAACAAAGATGTAAACTACACGCTTGAGTATTCGCACAAAAATAATGAGAAATTTTGGTTGACTAGAAAATCGAAAAGAACAACTGTCGGAGACTACTGCAACGAAACATTCTATGAAGACGTGGAATTAGTATGCGCAATTGGGTGCAAACCTATTATTATGCCAGAGGTTCAATATCCACTAGGAAAAGCTACTCTATTGGTAAACGAAAAAGTAAACTCTCAGGATTCTTTATTATTCCTATACAACATAATGATTGACAACCCAACTATTAGAGTTCAATTGGAATCTCACACGGATTGTAGAGATTCAGATAAGAGGAATTTAGAATTGTCCCAAAGAAGAGCTCAGACTTGTGTGGATTACCTAATCTCTAAAGGGATTGACAAAAGCAGATTAGTTCCAAAAGGTTTTGGAGAATCACTGCCTAGAATTATCAACGAAGGTGGAACCGAAAAAACATTGGAGTGCGACATGATTAACAGTCTGAAAAACTCAAACAATGAATTATTCGAGAAATACCATCAATTAAATAGAAGAACAACTTTCTCTGTGATTAAAGACAAAGAAGAAAAATAAAAATAAATACTCATAAAAAAAGCACTCCAAGTATTGGAGTGCTTTTTTTTTATCCAATAGCGAGAAACTGATTCCTTAATTATCCTTACTTTTGTGGGAAGAAAAATCGCTAAGAAAACCAAGTACATGGCAGACGTAAAATACAACCAAAGAGGGGTATCGGCATCAAAAGAAGATGTGCATGCAGCAATTAAGAACATTGACAAAGGAGTATTTCCCAATGCTTTTTGCAAAGTAGTTCCAGATCATTTGGGGAATGACGAAGATTACTGTATCGTGATGCATGCAGATGGCGCAGGAACTAAATCATCTTTGGCTTACATGTATTGGAAAGAAACAGGAGATGTATCTGTATGGAAAGGAATAGCACAAGATGCATTGATAATGAATCTTGACGACTTACTATGTATTGGAGCTACGGACAATATTTTACTTTCCTCAACAATCGGTAGAAACAAAAACTTGATAACGGGAGAGGTACTTTCATCAATTATCAACGGAACAGAAGAACTTCTTACTGATTTGCGAAAGTGGGGAATTAATATTTACTCAACGGGAGGAGAAACTGCAGACGTGGGAGATTTAGTGAGAACGATTATTGTGGACTCTACGGTTACTTGTCGAATGAAAAAATCTGATGTAATAGAAAACAACATTCAACCTGGGAATGTAATCGTGGGACTTTCTTCTTTTGGGCAAGCTAGCTACGAAAATGAATACAACGGAGGAATGGGGAGTAACGGACTTACTTCGGCTAGGCATGATGTTTTTAATAATTATTTGTCAACCAAATATCCTGAAAGTTTTGATCCACAAGTGCCAAAAGAATTGGTGTATGTAGGAAATAAAAAACTGACCGACTCGATAGAGAATTGTCCGATTGATGCAGGAAAACTCGTTTTGTCCCCTACCCGAACCTACGCTCCAATCATTAAAAAAATTCTTGATAAGTACCGCGACAAGATAAACGGAATGATTCATTGCAGTGGCGGAGCTCAAACCAAAGTTCTCCACTTTTGTGACAATGTTCATGTACTAAAAGACAACATGTTTACTCTGCCTCCACTTTTTAAGTTGATTCAAGAAGAATCGGGAACTTCGTGGGAAGAAATGTATAAAGTGTTCAACATGGGACATCGAATGGAATTATATGTTCCTCAAGAAATAGCCCAAGACATTATCGAAATCTCAGAATCTTTCAATGTAGAAGCCAAAATTATTGGGCGAGTGGAAGACAATAGTTCTATCGAAAATGGGAGGTCAAAACAACTCACAATTAAATCGGAGTATGGAGAGTTTGTTTATAACAACTAGCACTAGATACTATTTTTGGTTAGCAAAAAAGCCGAAAATCACTCGAACTGACAAGGATAATATAAAATTGAATTAGTATTGAAATTCTAACGAGTGAATACTAACGACTAAATACTGATAAAAAATGTCAAACTTAATAGGTAAACTGGAATTAATAAAAGAGAGATGGGAAGAGATCGGAAAAAAAATAATTGACCCAGAAATTATTTCAGACATGAAGCTTTACGTAAAACTTACCAAGGAATATAAAGACCTAGAAGAGGTTGTAAAAGCGTTGGATAAATTGAAAAGCCTTACTTCTAACATTGCTTCGAATAAGGAAATAATAAAAACGGAAACGGACTCGGATTTTGTGGAAATGGCGAAAGAAGAGTTAGCGGATTGCGAAAATCAATTGGCCATTTTGAATGAAGAAATAAAGGTTCTATTGATACCAAAGGACCCAGAAGATGCGAAGAATGTGGTGGTAGAAGTAAGAGCGGGAGCTGGAGGAGACGAAGCGAGTATTTTTGCAGGAGATTTGTACAGAATGTACACCAAGTATGCCTCTTCCAAGAACTGGCAAGTTGATGTAGTGGATACAGCCGAAGGCACAAACGGAGGTTTTAAGGAAATAATTTTTGAAATCACCGGAGCAGACGTTTACGGTGAAATGAAATATGAATCGGGAGTGCATAGGGTACAACGAGTGCCTCAAACTGAAACTCAAGGAAGAGTTCATACTTCTGCGGCATCGGTCATTGTATTGCCAGAGGCTGAAGAATTTGACATTGAAATAAAAAAAGCGGACCTACGGGTAGATTCTTATTGCTCTTCGGGACCAGGAGGACAGTCTGTCAATACCACCTACTCTGCAATTAGATTAACCCACATTCCTACGGGAGTTGTGGCGCAATGTCAGGATCAAAAGTCTAAACTCAAGAATTACGACAAAGCCCTTTCAGTTTTAAGGTCTCGAGTTTACGAAATAGAGCTTCAAAAGAAATTGGAGAGTGACGCATCAACCCGAAAATCATTGGTTTCTTCCAGCGACAGATCAGCAAAGATTAGGACTTACAACTATCCTCAAGGAAGGGTAACAGACCATAGAATAAACCTAACTCTATACAACCTTCCTAATATTATAAATGGTGACATTGCCGAAATATCGGAAGCTTTAAAATTAGCGGACAACGCTGAGAAGATGAAAGAAGGTGCAGAAGCGTAAAAAAGACTGATGACCGCTTCGCTTATAGACTTTAGATAAAAGAGCTATGAATACACTTCGACTCCGCTGAGGCCCACTGACAAGAAAAAGAAGACAAAAAAAGTAAGCTGAAATAGAAAATTTAAGACCAACCCGAGAACCAATAAAGCGAACATCACTCGACTTGAGAATTAAAGGAAAGAGGTGTGTTTTTGACAAGCATAAAAAAATGACTAATAACTAATCCCTTTTTACTATTATATCAAATGAATTACCAAGAATTAGTTTCGCAGATAAAAAAGAAAAAATCCTTCCTGTGTGT
>CBFHHA010000013.1:0-53038 GCA_965655625.1 Flavobacteriales bacterium
ACATGGAAGTGGCTTTGGTATTTCCTTTTATGTGGTAATACGAAGGAATCTTCACAACAAAATCTTTCTTGATTGTGGCCACTTCATTCCATTCCTTGGTTGGCTTCTTTAACTCAATTGAATTAAAAAACCGCTCACTTTCTTTTTGAACAAAATCGTGCTTCCCTCCCATTTTTAGTATCAACAGATGAAGAGGAGTTTCCACTATTTGGTAACGCTGGTAATCACCGGTTCTAGTTTTATTTACAATATCCAATCCATGGAATCCATCGAGCTTTATTCTGTCTTTGGAAATTATTTTACCCGGAATATTTTCAAAAAGTAAACTATCTATCTTTTCCAAATATCTTTGTCCAGATTGCCCATTTAGCTGGTTGTACTTGCTTAATAGCTTCACAGTATAAAAAGTTCCGTTGGTTAACTCTGGCGAAAAAAATTGTCGTTCATTGGCTTCGGAGGGAGTTTCGTATACTTTGCCAGGAGTTTTCATCGAAAATAATTCGGTCGAAAAAGAATAAGAAAACGGAACTGATTTTTTTGTTTTACTCAGTTTCTCTTTTTCAAGCTTTGCTTTTTCAGAGAAAGTTCGCGAAGACGGCTCAACCGAATATCCCTTTGCTCGTAACAAACCGATCACACCTTTACTATTTGCCAAGTGAGCAGCACCAATTCCAATAAACAAACTTGTTCCAGATTGAATAATTGAATCGATATTATCAGCCATTATTTCGTTTCTCAAATACAACATATATTTCATATTGTTCCTCGAAGAGGTTTCTTTTTGAAGAGAATCCAACATATCTAAATCTTGATTTCGATAGGAATCCTCCAAAATTTCAAAATAGCTTTTTTCTTTGGTTAATTTCTTGTACCATTCCGATGTTTCCTTGGGTTCACTGTCCGGAATCCTCGCCATCATTGAAAAAGTGCTGGTTTGAGTAAAATTTTCTAGGCTATACACCGGTTTATTTTGTTTACTTCCAGCTTGGTAAATAAACATATCAAGAAATGTATCCTCTTCAAACTCTTTGTTTTGGGCACTTTCTCGATACAGTATCCAGTTGGCTAAAAAATGATTGGTCGAAAGGGCTTTGGCAAAATCCTTGTTTTCTGGCAGATTTAACTTAAATGCTTTTTTGTAAAACCCTTTGTAATATTGACTTTCGATTGCATATCGTCCCAAATAATTGTTGGCAAATGGAGACTCCACAATTTCATCCAACCAAATAATAGGGTTAGACTCCAAGGCAATTGCATCTACAGAAGCTAACCCTTCAAAAAATTCTTCGCCTAAATGAAAAGCAATTCGGCCGCTCACATGCATCGTTCCATACAAATAAGAAGTTTTGGTAAGTCCATTTCCAGAAATCTCCCAAAGCAATCCTTTGTGCACTTCATTTTGAGAGGTTGTTTGTGCAGCCACCTGCAAAGCCCCAATTAAGGAAACCAGAATAAAAAATTGCTTCATGTAATTTAGTTAGTTTGATGATTGAACTAGTCCAATTCGTAATAAGGTAACAAAACTTAGTTCGTTTTATTGGCCGTATCCCAATAATTCATCCATTGTATTGGTTGATACAAAATGATAGTTGGGCCTAGCTTTTTTGTAAATATTCTTGGCCATAGACTTTTTATCCGTTTCAATCATCGCACGGTAAAGTGGAGTTAAGAACTTTCTTCTTCCCACCTTCACCAGAAATGCTTCTAAAGCTTGATAAGCTGGCTCATAATTGGCCCTGATTGACTTCTCAAACCAAGCGGCAGCAATTTCAGCATTCGTAGAATTCGTAAAATCAAACAACCCATCAGCTGTTGTAAAAGCCTCTAAATTCCAAGAAGTATCGATTCCTCTAATAAAATGAAGCCACTCATGAGTCGTCCAATCCCTAGTCAGAGAAGGAGTTTGAACAAACCTTTTGGACTCTCTTACTTCATCTACATTAGAAAATTTATCAGAAACAATAACGGGACAATTTTCTGGTAATCCAGGTTTATATATCCATTCCTTCAAATTCATAGTTTGAGTAGCAGGTAATTCGTCATGGATGTATTCCAAAAACACCTCTGTTGTTAGATTTTTAAACTTAAAGAATTCGAAATATGTTTTGAGGAAAGAGTCAAATTTTTCTCTGCCCACATTCTCTTCAATCATTCTCAGCATAAAATATCCTTTTTCGTAGGCGATATCCGACATTCCATCATCAGGACTTCTTCCTTCCAAGTCTAGTTTTAATCTTGTGTCCTCTGCCGGTAAATCAGCCAAAGTATGAGTTAAATCTTGAAACCCTAACAAAGCCAACATTTCTGAATAATCTCTTCCGTATAAAGCTTCTGCAATTCTTCGTTCAAAATAAACTGTGAATCCTTCGTTGAGCCAAAAATCATCCCAAGTAGCATTGGTTGCCAGATTACCCGACCACGAATGAGCCAACTCATGAGCGATTAATGAAGTGAGCGATTTGTCTCCAGCAATTATTGTGGGTGTAGCAAAAGTAAGCCTTGGGTTTTCCATTCCTCCGAAAGGAAAGCTAGGCGGAAGTACAATGACATCGTATTGCTCCCAAGCGTAGGGTCCGTAAAGATTTTCTGCCGCATCTATCATGGCTTCCAATTCTTCAAACTCTTGATAGCAAGCTTTCATCATACTTGGTTCCGCATACACTCCCGATCTTTTACCCAAAGATTTGTACTCCAATTTTCCTATTGCAAGGGCAATCAAATAACTGGGAATTGGCTGTTTCATTTCAAATTCGAATACACCGTTTTTGGCAACGGTTGTATTGGCGCTCATAACCGCTGTGAGTGAATCTGGCACTTTTATTCTTGCTGAATACGTTATTTTATTCCCTGGAGAATCTTGATTTGGAATCCATGAACGAGTCAATATTGCTTCTCCTTGTGTAAACAAAAATGGATGAGTTTTGTCTGCGGTTTGCTGTGGAGAAAGCCACTGAACAGCCTCCGAAGATGGATTGGTAGAATAATAAATTTCAACCCTAGTTGTTTTTGGAGTAATAGCCACGGTGAGGGGAGCGCCTTTAAACTCATCTTCCTCTCCCACAGAAAAATTCACCTCACCACCTGCATCATTCGTTACTACCTTGGATATATCCAGTTCCTTGGTATCAAATACAATCTCAGAAGCATTATTATTCTGTATGGTATGAGCAGCCATTCCAGACAAAGTTTTTTGTTCAAAATCAGCAACTAAATCTAAAAAAATGTGAGTCGTGTTTGCCTTGTTAAAATCTGCGTATGAATGAACGTCATTAACTTTGTGTGATTCCATTTGGTCTTTTTCGATGTTATTAGATTCATATTGATTAGTACACCCAACTAACAGAGTACTGAAGGCTAATAAAGGGATGATTTTTTTCATATTTTAAAAATACAAGTTTATTTGAGTAAAAGGAATTTAAACTTTATTTATTTCAGTATTCATCTTTCGAAATTAAAAAATTGTCTTAATTTAGGGACTTAACCAAAATATTAAAAAACTATGACGTCAGAAATTAAAAAAGGTTTTGAAAATCAAGCAAAAGTAATGGGGCATCCTGCTGGATTGTTTGTCCTTTTCTTCACAGAGATGTGGGAACGTTTTAGTTACTATGGCATGAGGGCTTTATTAGTTCTTTTCTTGGTTAGCGCCATGGGAATTGGAGGATGGGAATGGGCTCGAGAAGATGCTCTTTACTTATATGCTATTTACACTGGTTTGGTTTACATAACCCCAATTTTTGGAGGTTTAATTGCTGATAAAATAACTGGTTTTAGAGTTGCAATTCTAATAGGTGCATTATTAATGACATTGGGTCATGCATCTATGGCATTTGAAACTGAAACTACTTTTTACATCGGTTTGGGACTCCTAATATTAGGTAACGGTTTATTCAAACCTAATATTTCTTCTGTTGTGGGAGGACTATATAAAGGTAATGAAGATAAAAAAGATGCTGCTTACACAATTTTCTATATGGGTATTAATGCTGGAGCTTTCCTTGGAATACTTCTATGTGGATATGTCGGAGAAAAAGCAGGTTGGAGTTATGGGTTTGGATTAGCTGGTATTTTCATGTTATTTGGAATGATCATGTATTATTACTCAAAAGCCATTTTTACCGGTTTAGTTGAAGATGGTAAACCCAATAACGGAAACATCGAAAACAACTACGATATAGCAGATTCTATTGAAGAAATAAAGAAAAAGCCATTGGATAAAATTGCAAAAGATAGATTAACCGTAATTGGTATTCTTGCCTTTTTTACAATATTCTTTTGGATGGCATTCGAGCAAGCGGGTGGTTCAATGACCATTTTTGCAAAAGATTACACGAACAGAGTTCTTGAGGGAGGATGGGCCAATTTCTTTACGGTTATTAATACCATCATTACAATAGTTCCTTTGGCGATTATTACTTATGTTTTGTTTCTATTGGTAAAGGCTACATTTAAGAAGATTCCTATCTCAAATTTTTTCTTATCATTAAGTTTTCTTATAATCTGGGGAATCGTAATCTGGATGGTTAACAAAGAATTTAACACACAAGCATTTAAAGCTTCTTACGCTGCTGTTGCTGATAATGAAGATAAAGGAATTAAAGCTGGAGATGTTTTATTTACAGACATTCGAACAGATGAAAAATTAATGATTGATTCTAAATTCATAATGCTTGATGTTGATCAAAAGGGAACTTATAGATTTATGTCCTCGAAAGAAGCAGAAAATCTAAAACCTGAACAAAAAATTGAAGCTACTATAACTGAAATTAAGGACAAAGAAGTTGAAGTTCCTGCCTCTTGGTTTGGAATCTTAAATTCCTTATTTATTATTTGTTTTGCTCCTCTTTTCTCGAAGTTATGGGAAAGTAAATACAATCCTTCTGCTCCTGTAAAATTTGCGCTTGGGTTAATTTTATTGGGACTTGGTTTCGGAATCCTAGCTGCGGGCAGCACAGGCATTGAACTAGGAGCTGCAACTGCGTCTGTAAGTATGGTTTGGCTTATTCTAGCTTACCTACTTCACACTTTAGGAGAGTTAACTCTTTCTCCTGTTGGTTTGTCGTACGTGAGTAAACTTGCTCCAGAAAAACTAGTAGGACTTATGTTTGGTGTATGGTTTGGAGCAACCGCTCTTGCCAATTATATTGCCGGTTGGACAGGAAGTTACATCGATAAAATTTCTGAGGAAATCGGTTTAACCGGATTCTTCCTAATTTATACCGCATTACCTATTGTTGCTGGATTAATATTAATGGCAATGAATAAATTCTTATTAAAGAAAATGCACGGAATTAGATAATTTTCCCTCTCAAAACTTATAAACCTCATTAGTGAAATTGCTGATGAGGTTTTTTTTATCTTATTATTGATGGCAATCAACAACGAAACGCAACGACCAGCAGATTCATCATGGCTCAAGAAAATGGGGAAAATTGTCCAAGAATGGGATGAATTTGCCTAAAGAAAAAGCATTCCAATGGGAAGCAAGCTACCATTAAGGAGGAGAATAGAAAGTAAAAAAACGCGATCAATAAAGTCATGGTTCAATAGTTTAATTAAAGATAAAACTATGTATAAATTTGATTTGGTCGTAAAAATAATTGCACCTAAACGGGAACATGTCTATAAAAAAAACCTAACAGGTTTTGAAAATCTGTTAGGTTTGAATTTACATGTAATCTTGCTTTTACTTACCCGCTTTTTGCATCGCATTGGGTTTAGCAGGTATTTTCGTCTTTCCTTGCGTGTATAGTTTAAACTTTGAGGGAACAGCTCTATGTGGCCAGTAATTGTTTCCTCGGTCACAATCAGCTGTTTCCAAGTTAGGATCTAGCACGATATTTACCACTTCCCTTTTCTTTACAAAAACTTTGGTTACAGATTGGTTCTCTCCTCCTTCCGATGTCATTTTCCATATTTCTGCCGGAATATGCACTTTTTCTTTCGTTCCATCTTTGTACTCAAACTCCAGAATGATAGGCATCACCAATCCACCTACATTTGTGAATTTTATTTCATAAAAATTATAGTTGGCCCCTATCATGTTTTTCTCATCCTCAGTAAGATTGGACATATACCTTTGGTAACTCTCCTTATCCGCTTCAGTAACCTCAAACTCATCATACGAAGTATAGAAATCATTTAGGCTTTCGTCCCGCTCGTTGTAAGTTGTTTCAATAGCAGTTTTATTTCTTTGGTTCCCAACAAAACTATTGTCTTCGTCCATTTTGTTTTTCTTTAAAATAGCTTTTTCAATTTCTGGGTTCTTGGTGTCTATTTGCAACCATTTCACCTCATCCATTGAAATATCAACATGATCGGTTGTGTAAAACCATCCTCTCCAAAACCAATCTAAATCTACTCCAGAAGCGTCTTCCATCGTTCTGAAAAAATCTGCTGGAGTTGGGTGTTTAAATGCCCATCTTTCTGCATAGGTTTTGAACGCATAATCAAACAATTCTCTTCCCATCACTGTTTCTCTCAATATATTCAGAGCAGTTGCAGGCTTCCCGTAGGCATTGTTTCCAAATTGGAAAATAGATTCTGAATTGGTCATGATAGGAGAGATTCTCGATTTTTCTCCTTTCATGTAATCGGTGATTTTATAGGCTGGTCCTCTTCTCGATGGAAAACCTCGTTCGAATTCCTGTTCGGTTAAATACTGTAAAAAAGTATTCAGTCCTTCATCCATCCAAGTCCATTGGCGTTCGTCAGAATTAATAATCATTGGGAAATAATTGTGACCTACCTCGTGGATGATTACGCCAATCATTCCGTATTTGGTTCTATCAGAATAAGTTCCGTCTTTTTCGGGTCGCCCAAAATTGAAACAAATCATTGGGTATTCCATTCCTATACTTTTTGAGTGAACAGAAATGGCTTTCGAGTATGGGTAAGGTATTGTGTATTTCGAATAGGTTCTTAAAGTTTGAGCAACGGCTTTTGTTGAGTACTTTTCCCACAATGGATTCCCTTCCTTTGGGTAATAACTCATTGCCAACACATCTGGCGCTCCTACTTGCTTTACCGCCATTACATCCCAAATAAATTTTCTTGAACTAGCAAAAGCAAAATCTCTCACATTCTTAGCGTGAAACTTCCATGTTTTGGTGCTAGTTGCTTTGTTCTTTTCGGCTTCTTCCGCTTCGTTTTGCGTTACCACCACAACTGGGTTTTCGTATGAGTTTTTGGCTTTTTTAAATCGATTGTATTGCGCAGTGGTAATCACATCTTTTATGTTCGTCAATTCACCCGTAGAACCCACTACGTGGTCACTTGGCGTAGTGATATTCACTTTGTAATCTCCAAATACCAAAGCAAACTCACCTCTTCCCAAAAACTGTTTGTTTTGCCATCCTTCTACATCGTTGTACACGCACATTCTTGGGTAAAACTGTGCAATGGTATATAAATAATTGTCTTCTTCAGGAAAATACTCCATTCCAGATCTTCCGCCCACTTTGTCTCTGTCGTTGATGTTGTAATTCCATTTCATTTTGAAACTAAACGACTTACCAGGTGCCAAGGGAGTTTCCAGATTTATCCTCAACATTGTTTTATTAATGGTGTACGATTGGTCTTTCCCGTCAGATTTTTTCAAATAATCAATTTTAAAACCTCCATCAAAATCACTTAATAAAGCATTCATTGAATACATTCCTGCCCCTTTTGAAACGGAGCTCGTAGCGATTTTCTTCGAATCGGAGTCCAAGGCTCTCACATTTTGATCTAACTGAACCCACAAATACTCCAATTTATCAGGAGAATTATTGTAATACGTAACAGAACCTTCTCCAAATAACTTTTGGTTCTGGTCATCCAATGTAATGTCTAAATTATAATCTGCTTTCTGTTGGTAGTACTCATGCCCCGGAGCACCAGCCGCAGTTCTGTATACATTTGGCGTAGGCAATTCTTGTTTTAATTGTCTGAATTTGTTTTTGTTGTACTCCTGAGTGTTTCCAGAAATTGCAATAAGACTCACAAGAGCCAAAATGGTCATTTTTTTCATGATTATTGGGTAATAAAGGTATGCGTGTTAGTTATTCTATTGATTGATTTGGTGAGTTGTTTTTCACCTACTTTTACGTGTGTAATATTCGATTGAGCTGGAAAAACATTGGTCAAACTCGTGTTTTTAACGGTCAATTTAGCTGGTTCTTGCATGGATTCTGACTGCAAGTAAATAAGAAGAGTTTCATCCAACTTTACTTCCCTTCCTACCCAGTTCAATTGAACAGCAGTGTCAGTCGAAATCTTAAAATTTTCCTGAAAATACAATGCAAGCAAACTATCTGCCTTTGGGTGCTCATTTGGTTCAGCTAAATGAAGATCCACATTATGTTCTTTGAAGATGGCTTTTTCCACATCGTGGGCAATATATTGTTGAGAAATCTCGATAGTTTTAGATTTCGGATTATAGTCAATATGAGTAATTGAAATGTAATACTCATGAACGGCATTAAAACTATAACACATTAGAGTAATTGCAAGGAACAAAAAGGCGAACAAGCTGCTTTTTTTCATAGCCCTAAAGATAGAACTTTTTTTAAAAAAATTCTCTTTTAAAAAATGGGCTTAAGAAAAGGGAACTTTTGATTTGTTCCTGTTTTTTTTACTACGAAACTTAGTTCTAAAAAATTCAGGCACTGCATTACTTCAGGGTCTATCTGTGCTAAAAGTGCAGTTGCTGTTAGGGTGAGCAGAGTGGTGAATAGGAGGGTTAGAGTTTTCATTGTGAGTTTGTTTTATAAAGGTGAATAGAAGTACGGCTTTAAGGGATATAAAAGAAAGAACAGGAGGGAATTTCGTGGTTCATCACTTCAATTACCTGGACGCCAAATTGTAAATCTTCTGCAATGAATACAGGATTTAAAGCAGAAATTTGAATGTTTTGCATCCTCACATTTCCTTGTAAATCAAGGACACGGATCAAATAATCTCCTTCTGGGCAAGTAGTTTCAAAATTTACCTGAATTTGTTGTGTTCCCACCATTTGGCTTGCCGAAATACAGGAGGTGATTTTTTCTTCGGGATACTCAACTTCTGGCTCTAAAGCTGGATCAATAAACGTACGAACTAGGTTGTTATAGTTAGAATTTGTAACGGTTTCGACATAATCATTGATACTCGAGTCGTACGCCAAAGTTCGATGAACTTCAAAATCGATTAGTAAATGACCCTCTGTATCTCTTTGATAAGCAATGGTCGTTTTTTCTGTGTCTCGATCTCCGTCATTAACCGAAACCTCTTCTATCATCCATTCAGAATTGAAATAAAAAGTAGTTTCATCGAGGGTGTATTCTAAGAGGATTTCTGTGTTTGTTTTTATTACAGCTCCTTCAGATTCTAAGGCTATTACCTCCTCGTCAGAAATAGGAAATTTCCATAAAAGAGTAGCCAAGTAATAAGGAGCTACTTCTTCTGCAGCTACTAATTCTTGCGGCTGTAAAGCGAATCTCGAATATATTTCATTTTCGACATACACAAAAGCACTGTCTTTTGTAATGATCGTTTGTGAAGGTTTCAAAAGCCAATCCTCCGGCATTCCGTTAGGAAAATCGTGTTGAATTGTTTTTGCCAAAGAGCCATCTACAAACATAGTTTCATCAAAGCTGTCTTCTGTTATCGAAGGCATGAACTTAATTTTATTATACAGGCTTAAATTATCTTTGACAGCTTGGCTAACATTATAGCTAGTGTTCGTTGTAACTTGATACGTTACATGCAAAGCCTCTTGATCTGGTTGGGCCCAGCTCAGGAAAACTGTTAATAGCAGTATTCCTAAGAGTGATATTCTCTTTTTCATTTTAATTTGATTTAGGTTATAAACAACAAACTCAATAACGAGCAATTAGATAGTAGTGTGTTGTTTAATATAGCACACAAAATAGAAAATAACAAATAGGGGATTTCATTATAAAACCGAAATGAGGTAATATTATTAATTGAAAAACAATTGATTAAAAAAATTTAAGCAGCTTTTAATCAAATTCAGTTTTTTTTTAAAATGCTGTTTAAAGCCACTTAAATGCACAAAACAAAAAAATCCTTGTTAATTTCTTAACAAGGATTTTTCAAATTATTGAATTCAGATTTAAATAAATTTAAACTGCTTTCCTGGAAAATAAGCTTTCTCTCCTAACTCCTCTTCAATTCTCAGCAATTGGTTGTATTTCGCAATTCGATCGCTCCTCGAAGCAGAACCTGTTTTTATTTGTCCTGTATTCAAAGCTACCGCTAAATCTGCTATGATAGAATCTTCAGTCTCTCCACTTCGGTGACTCATCACAGAGGTGTAACCAGCCTTGTTGGCCATTTGAATGGCTTCTATGGTCTCAGTCAAGGTTCCAATCTGGTTCACCTTAATTAAAATTGAATTGGCTATTCCTTTTTCTATTCCACGAGCTAATCGCTTGGTATTTGTGACAAACAAATCGTCTCCTACCAATTGAACTTTGTTTCCTAACTTTTCTGTAAGAAGTTTCCACCCATTCCAATCGTCTTCATCCAATCCGTCTTCTATCGAAGCTATTGGGTATTTCTCACACCAATCTGCCCAGAAATCGACCATCTGTTCAGAGGTTAATTTATCGCCAGTTGATTCCAGGTGATATAGTTTCTCCTCTCCATTATAAAACTCCGATGCAGCTGCATCCAAAGCAATCCAGATATCTTCGCCTGGCTTGTATCCTGCTCTTTCTATGGCTTCCAGTACTACTTTTATCCCTTCTTCATTGGATTGTAAGTTTGGGGCAAATCCTCCCTCGTCTCCAACATTGGTAGAAAGCCCTTTTTCTTTCAAAACGGCTTTCAAATGATGAAATACTTCAGTTCCCATTCTCAGTGCTTCGCTAAATGAGGAAGCTCCAAATGGCATTACCATAAATTCTTGAACATCAATTTTATTGTCTGCGTGAGAACCTCCATTCAAAATATTCATCATAGGAACAGGCAAGGTTGTGCCTAGCATTCCACCCAGGTAACTATACAATGAAATCCCAAGAGAATCTGCCGCTGCTCTTGCACAAGCTAAAGAAACTCCTAAAATAGCATTTGCGCCAATATTCCCTTTGTTTTCAGTTCCATCTGCAGCTCTCATGATTGTATCAATTCCTAATTGATCGGTAATCATTGTACCATGTAATTCTTCATCCAACATGTTGTTTACATTTTCAACCGCCTGAAGAACTCCCTTTCCCAAATAACGAGCTGTATCACCGTCTCTTAACTCCACGGCTTCGTGAATTCCAGTGGAAGCACCTGAAGGAACTGCAGCCCTTCCCATACTTCCATCGCTAGTCAACACATCTACTTCTATGGTTGGGTTTCCTCTTGAATCTAAAATTTCTCTTGCGTGAACATTTACTATGTAACTCATATTGGTGTATTCTATTTCTTAAAATTTAATTAAACTAATTGCGCTTTTGCTTCTTTGATGTTTGTGACAAAATCATCGAACAAATACCTCGAATCATTTGGTCCGGGAGAAGATTCCGGGTGATACTGAACTGAGAATATCTTTCTATCCAATAATTTCATTCCAGCCAATGTATCATCATTCAAGTGAACGTGTGTGACCTCAATATTAGAATGAGCTTCGGCTTCCTCTCTGTTTACCACAAAACCATGATTTTGAGAAGTTATTTCTCCCTTGCCTGTTTGTAAATTCTTAACAGGATGGTTTACACCTCTGTGCCCATTATGCATTTTGAAAGTAGATAATCCTTGACTCAACGCAAGAATTTGGTGTCCCAAACAAATTCCGAACATTGGAATACCGGCCTTTGTTAATTCTTGTACAGTTTCTATTTCATTTGGCATTGCCGATGGATCTCCAGGACCGTTAGAAAGCATAATTCCATCTGGATTAAACTCAAGTAAGCTCGCAGCGTTTGTATTGTATGGAAATACTTTGACAAAACAACCTCTATCTACCAAACATCTTACAATGTTCTTTTTTACTCCATAATCCAACAAAGCCACTTTGTAGTCAGAATTTTCATCCCCCATTGTCAATGCCTCTTTTGTTGAAACTTTAGAAGATAATTCCAAACCATCCATCGAAGGTGTTTTCTCCAATAATTTTTTCAATTCATCTATATCTGTTATTTCCGAAGAAATAATAACATTCATTGCTCCCTTACTTCTCACATGGCGAACTAAAGCCCTAGTATCTATGTCGCTTATACCCCCTCTATTATTCTCAATCAACAAATCATTGAGGGAAGTTACTTCACCAGCTCTAGAATGTGTGTCGGAAAATTTTTTTACAATCAGTCCGGCAATTTTAATCGAGTCACTCTCAATCTCCGATTTGATGGTACCGTAATTTCCAATGTGCGAGGTAGTCATTACTAAAATCTGCTCATAGTAAGAAGGATCCGTAAATATCTCTTGGTAACCAGTCATTCCGGTATTAAAAGCAATTTCTCCTGAGTAAGTCCCAGGTTTTCCGATTGCTATTCCTTCAAAAACAGTTCCATCTGCTAACAACAAAATTGCTTTTTTCTTTTCTGTCATGTGTAAATCGATTTAAATTGATTGAATTGTGCAAAAATAAGTTAAAAAAAAAGGATGCAATTCGAAAATTACATCCTTTTTATAAATAATTAATAACAATTCATTTATTCTTCTTCTGAGTCTGCAGGCTTGTTGTCTTCAGCTTTCGGCTCAACTTTTTTCTTAGTTTCTTCAACAACAGTTTCTGAAGCTTCTGTTGTTTCTGTTGTTTCTGCAGCTTCTGTGATTTCTGTTGTTTCTGCAGCTTCCGTGATTTCTGTTGTTTCTGTGGTAGCTGTTGTTTTCTTAGCACCGCCTCTTCTACTTCTTCTTGTCGTTTTCTTTTCAGTTGTTCCCTCAGCAGAATATACCTCATTATAATCTACTAATTCAATATAACACATTGGTGCATTATCACCTTGTCTTGGAGGCAACTTGATGATTCTTGTGTAACCACCTGGTCTATCCATAATTTTTGGAGCAACTTCTCTGAATAATTCAGTTACTAGACCTTTCGCTTGTTCGTTATTCAGTAAAGCCTTAAAAACTAATCTTCTATTGTGAGTAGTATCTTCTTTACATTTCGTCAAAACTGGCTCGATGTATTTTCTAAGCTCTTTCCCTTTCGTTAAAGTAGTTTTAATTCTTTTGTGTTTCACCAACTCAGACGCTAGATTACCCATCAACGCTTTTCTGTGCGATTTAGTTCTACTTAAACTTTTAAACTTTTTTCCGTGTTTCATTTCTTCCTATTATCTCTCGTGATATAAATATTAGCTATCTAGATTGTATTTTGATACATCCATACCGAATGCCAATCCTTTCGACTCAATCAATTCTTCCAATTCAGTAAGAGATTTCTTTCCAAAGTTTCTGAATTTTAACAAGTCACTTTTGTGGTAAGATACTAACTCACCCAATGTTTCAACATCTGCAGACTTCAAACAATTTAATGCTCTTACTGACAATTCCATATCCACCAATTTGTTTTTCAACAATTGCCTCATGTGCAATGACGTTTCATCAAACTCTTCTTCGCTCTTTTTCTCATCTACATCCAAGGTAATTCTCTCATCCGAGAACAACATAAAGTGGTGTATCAAGATTTTTGCTGCTTCTTTCAATGCGGACTTTGGATCAATTGATCCGTCTGTCGTTATTTCAAAGTTTAATTGCTCGTAATCAGTTCTTTGCTCTACACGGTAATCTTCTACTGTGTATTTTACATTTTTTATTGGAGTAAAAATAGAATCAATTGCAATGGTTCCAATTTTAGAGTTTTCTTCTTTGTTCTCCTCAGAAGGTCTGTAACCTCTACCTTTCCCAATGTTTAATTCGATCTCCAAAGTAACTCCTTTGTCCAATTCACAAACAACCATGTCTGTATTGATTACTTGGAAAGCCGAAGTTGCTTTTCCGATATCTGCAGCTGTAAATTTAGTTTGGTTACTAATTTTGAATTTTACAGTTTCAGATTCAGTCCCTTCAATTTGTCTCTTGAATCTTACTTGTTTCAAGTTAAGGATGATTTCAGTTACATCTTGAACTACTCCCTTGATAGAAGAGAATTCATGATCCACACCTTCAATATGAAGAGAGGTAATCGCGAATCCTTCTAATGAAGACAAAAGAATTCTTCTTAATGCATTACCAACAGTAATCCCATAACCTGGCTCTAACGGTCTGAATTCGAATTTTCCTACGAACTCATCAGAATCAAGCATGATTACTTTATCTGGTTTTTGAAAATCTAATATTGCCATTTTTTAACTATTTTTTTGTTCTAGTTATTATTTAGAGTATAACTCGACTATTAATTGTTCTTTGATATTTTCAGGAATCTGAACTCTTTCTGGAACTTTGATAAACTTTCCGTTCATTTCACTTGGGTTCCATTCCATCCAATCAAAAGATCTGTTGCTTGAAGCAAGCGATGATGTAATACCCGGGATAGATTTAGATTTTTCTCTTACTCCGATTACATCTCCTTCTTTCACTTGGTAAGAAGGAATATTCAACACTTCTCCATTTACAGTAATGTGACGGTGAGAAACAAATTGTCTTGCTCCACTTCTAGTTGGTGAAATACCCAATCTGTACACTACATTGTCAAGTCTTTGCTCACATAATTGTAATAAAACTTCACCTGTAATACCGTTACTTGCCTTCGCTTTTTTGTATAAGTTTCTGAACTGCTTCTCCAAAATACCATAGGTATATTTCGCCTTTTGCTTTTCCATCAACTGAATTCCGTATTCAGATTGCTTTGGTCTTCTTTTATTCGGACCGTGCTGACCTGGACCATAATTTCTCTTCTCCAAACTTTTATCTGGGCCAAAGATTGGTTCTTTAAATCTTCTTGCAATTCTTGATTTTGGGCCTGTATATCTTGCCATAATGCTCTATTTTATCTTTTGTTAGATAATTCTATTAATGATTAAACTCTTCTTCTTTTTGGTGGACGACATCCATTGTGTGGAATTGGAGTTACATCAACGATTTCTGTAACGGTAATTCCTGCATTGTGAATTGTTCTGATCGCAGACTCTCTTCCTTGACCAGGACCTTTTACAAAAACTTTTACTTTTCTCAATCCATATTCAAAAGCTTCTTTTGAACAATCTTCAGCCGCCATTTGTGCAGCGTAAGGAGTGTTTTTCTTAGAACCTCTGAATCCCATCTTTCCAGCAGATGACCAAGAAATAACTTGACCGCTGTTGTTTGTTAAAGAAATGATGATGTTATTGAACGAAGCTTGGATATGTGCTTGTCCAGTTGATTCTACAACAACCTTCTTTTTTTTCTTTGCATTTGTCTTTGCCATAATAAACTACTTATTATTTAGTTGCTTTCTTTTTGTTTGCAACTGTTTTCTTTCTTCCTTTTCTTGTTCTTGAATTGTTCTTGGTTCTTTGTCCTCTCAAAGGAAGTCCACTTCTGTGTCTAATTCCTCTGTAACAACCAATATCCATCAATCTTTTGATATTCAACTGTACTTCTGAACGCAATGCACCTTCCACTTTGTAAGTTTCTGTGATAGCTGTTCTAATCTTACTTAATTGATCATCATCCCAATCTTGAACTTTGGTGTTTTCATCAACACCAGCAGTCTTCAATATTTCCTTAGCTCTTCCTCTACCAATTCCGAAGATGTAAGTTAATCCTACTACCCCTCTTTTGTTTTTTGGTAGATCTATTCCTGAAATTCTTGCCATAATATATAGTTTATCCTTGTCTTTGTTTGAATTTTGGATTCTTCTTGTTAATCACGTACAACCTGCCTTTTCTTCTTACGATTTTGCAATCTGCAGATCTCTTTTTTACTGATGCTCTTGTTTTCATCTCTGTTGTTACTAACTGTTTATTTATATCTTAAAGTAATTCTCCCTTGAGTTAAATCATAAGGCGACATTACTACTTTTACTTTATCTCCTGGAAGAATCTTAATGTAATGCATTCTCATCTTTCCAGATATGTGAGCCGTTATCACGTGCCCATTTTCAAGTTCAACTTTAAACTTAGCGTTGGATAATGATTCTATAATTAATCCATCTTGTTCTATTGACGCTTGTTTTACCATGTATTATTTTATCTTTAATGCTTCTTCAATATAGTTAAATGTCGACAAAACTTCTGGTTTCCCATCTACTATTGCAACATCGTGTTCAAAATGTGCTGATGGCTTTCTGTCTTGTGTTACTATCGACCATCCATCATTTAATTGATCTATGTCTTTTGTTCCCATGTTAATCATTGGCTCTATTGCCAATACCAACCCTTCTCTTAATTTCAATCCTCTACCAGGCTTTCCATAATTTGGAACCTCAGGACTTTCATGTAACTCTTTTCCTAATCCATGCCCCACTAATTCTCTTACTACACCGTAACCAAAACTTTCTGCGTGCTTTTGACAAGCGTGACCAATGTCACCAATTCTATTCCCCACCCTACAAGCTTCTATTGCCTTATCTAAACATTCCTGAGTCACTCTCAATAATTGTTGTATCTCTCTGGCTACTTCTCCAACTTGGAACGTATAAGCAGAATCTCCATTGAATCCATTTTTATAAACTCCACAATCCACACTAATAACGTCTCCATTTTCTAATGGTTTGGAGCTTGGAATTCCATGAACAACACATTCATTTACTGAAATGCACAACGACCCTGGAAAACCATTATATCCCAAAAAAGTTGGAACACCTCCGTTGTCGCGAATGAACTCCTCAGCCACTTTATCAAGCTCTAGCGAACTAACACCAGGCTTAATCAACTTTGCTACTTCTGCTAAAGTTTTACCAACAAGTAAAGAACTATGTCTTATTAACTCTATCTCCTCTTTCGTCTTATAGTGCACTCCCATTAGTTCTTGTTATATAGAACTCATATTGTTTCCAGCACTTTGAAATGCCGAAGCACTTCCTTTTCCTTTCAATCTTCCATTTTTCATCAATCCATCATAATGACGACTTAATAAATGACTTTCTATTTGTTGCAATGTATCAAGCATAACTCCTACCAAAATTAACAGAGAAGTTCCCCCATAAAACAAAGCAAATTCTTGCTTAATACCTGCTTGGTAAGCAAATACTGGTAAAATTGCAATCAATGCCAAAAATACAGAACCTGGAAAGGTAATTCTTGACAACAAGGTATCAATAAAATCAGCTGTTTTCTCTCCTGGCTTAACTCCAGGAATGAAGCTACCACTTCTATTCAAATCTTCGGCAATTTTTTTTGGATTAACTGTGATCGCTGTATAGAAATAAGTGAAAATAATAATCATTAATGCAAATAAGAAATTATACCAAAATCCATTAATGTTACTAAACGTTGCCGAGTTTGGTGACAACAAGGCTGGGATAAACATCAAAGCTTGCGCAAATATAATTGGCATTACTCCTGCTGCATTCACTTTCAAGGGAATGTATGACCTTGATCCACCTTCAACCATATTGCTATTTCCTCTAGCACCTACTACTCTTTTTGTTGATTGAATAGGAATTCTTCTTGTTCCTTGTACCAACAATATTGAAAAAATTGTCACAGCTACTAAGAAAACAATCTCTAACAACAAAATAACAAAACCTCCATTACCAAATTTTCCAAATACCTCTGTGACAAAAGCCCCTGGCAAACCTGCAATAATTCCAATCATAATAAGAATTGAAATACCGTTTCCTATTCCCTTATCTGTTATTTTCTCTCCTAACCACATTGCAAAAACACATCCCGCTATTAAGAGAATAACAGAAGTTAACCACCAAATAAAGGTAGCTCCTTGACCTCCCATGATAGCCTCTGATGGAACATAAGAAGTTAAATAACCTGGTGCTTGTAGAGCACAAATTGCAATTGTCAGGATTCTGGTAAATTGGTTGATTTTCTTTCTTCCACTTTCTCCTTCACTCTGCATTTTTTGAATAGCTGGTATAGCAATACCTGCTAATTGCATAATAATCGAGGCAGAAATATAAGGCATAATTCCTAAAGCCATAATTGAAGCTCTAGAAAAAGCACCTCCTGCAAAAATATTGATTAAATTAAAAATTCCATCAGCATCTTGAATTTTGTCTGGATCAACACCAGGCAATACAATAAATGAACCTATACGGTAAACCAATACCAAAGACAAAGTCAGAATAATTCTATTCCTTAATTCCTCGATACTCCAGATTTGTTTTATTTTATCAATTAATGCTTTCATGAATAATATTAAAAGGTGATTATTGAGATTAAGCCAATTCTACAGCAGTTCCTCCGTTTGCCTCTATTCCTTCTTTCGCTGATTTCGTAAACTTATGAACTGTCACATCCAATTTAGCTTTCAACTCACCTCTTCCTAAAATTTTGATTCTATCGTTTTTATGAGCGTATCCATTCTCTACTAAATAAGCTAGGTCAATCACTTTCGCGTCCTTATCAGAATCAGCTATTCCTTGTAATACATCCAGGTTAATTCCTAAGTACTCAACTCTGTTGATGTTCTTGAAACCAAACTTAGGTACACGTCTTTGTAGAGGCATTTGACCACCTTCAAAACCAATCTTTCTTGAATAACCTGATCTTGATTTAGCTCCTTTATGACCTCTTGCAGCAGTTCCTCCTTTTCCAGATCCTTGTCCTCTACCAATTCTTACTTTCTTGTTCTTATTTGAACCTTCTGCAGGTGTTAAATTATGTAATTCCATTTTTTAAAAAAATTCTTTCTGGTAATTAATCTACTACTTGAACCAAATGATTCACTTTTCTAATCATTCCCAAGATTTGAGGAGTCGCCTCCTTTTCAATCACTTGGTTTAACTTTTTGAAACCTAACGCTTTTATCGTTCTCTTTTGTCTCAAAGGTTTTTTGATTGTACTTCTAACTTGTTTTATTTTAATAGTTGCCATCTTCGACTTTATTTTTATCCGTTAAATACTACATCTAAGCTTACTCCTCTTTGCTTTGCAACTTCTTTTGCACTTCTCATTCCAGCCAATGCGTTAATAGTAGCTTTTACTAAGTTATGTGGGTTCGAAGATCCTTGTGACTTTGCAAGTACATCATGAACTCCTACACTCTCTAATACAGCACGCATTGCACCTCCAGCAATTACTCCTGTACCATTCGATGCAGGTTTTAGCAATACTCTTGCTCCACCAAATTTTTCGAATTGTGAATGAGGTATAGTTCCATTGATAATAGGAACTCTTATCAAGTTCTTTTTGGCATTATCAATTGCTTTGGTAATAGCTTCCGTTACTTCGTTTGCTTTTCCTAAACCGTGACCTACTATTCCATTTTCATCTCCTACCACTACGATAGCTGAAAAACTGAAGTGACGTCCACCTTTAGTTACCTTTGTTACCCTATTAATGGCAACAACTTTATCTTTTAATTCTAAATCTCCCGATCTTAATAACTTAGACATATAATCTGTTTTAAAATTTTAATCCGTTTTCTCTTGCTCCATCAGCTAAAGCTTTCACTCTCCCGTGATATACGTAACCATTTCGGTCAAATACAACAGTTTCGATTCCTGCTTCCTTTGCTTTATTAGCTATTTGTGCACCAACCTCTTTTGCTTGCTCAGTCTTAGTTCCCTTAGCAAATCCCTTTATGTAAGAGGTAGCTGAGGCTAATGTAACATTGTTTTCGTCATCAATAATTTGAGCGTAAATTTCCTTGTTACTTCTGAAAACAGATAGTCTTGGTTTTGTAGGAGTACCAGAAAATTTCTTTCTGATTCTTCTCTTAATCTTGGTTCTTCTTTGGTCCTTTGTTAATGGCATCTTTTGTTGACTTTAACTAATATCTATTATTTAGCTGCTGACTTTCCAGCTTTTCTTCTTAATTGTTCTCCTACGAATCTCACACCTTTTCCTTTGTATGGTTCAGGTTTCCTGAAAGATCTAATTTTTGCAGCTACCTGACCCACTAATTGTTTGTCATGAGACTCTAAAGAAATAACTGGTGGTTTTCCTTTTACTGTCTCGGCAGTTACTTTTACTTCTTTTGGAATTTCCATGATGATTGGGTGAGAAAAACCTAGCGCCAATTCTAATAACTGACCACTTGTACTTGCTCTAAACCCTACACCTACTAACTCCAATTGCTTCTTGTATCCTTCTGTAACTCCAGTAATCATGTTATTTACCAAAGCTCTGTAAAGACCATGAGCAGCTCTTACATCTTTTTGATCTGAAGCTCTTTCGAAAGTTAATACACCTTCTTCATTCTTCATTGTGATATCTGGATGCATGGTTTGCGTTAACTCACCGTTCTTTCCTTTTACAGTAACAACATTTGCGTCATCTACTGAAATCGTTACACCTTCCGGTATTATAATTATTGCGTTTCCTATTCTTGACATAATTTTATATTAATAAACGTGACACAATACTTCTCCACCAACATTCAAATCAGCAGCTTCTTTATTGGTAATAACACCTTTTGAAGTTGATAGAATTGCTATTCCTAAACCATTCAAAACTCTTGGCATATTTTCAGCTCCTGTGTATT
Source organism: Flavobacteriales bacterium (assembly GCA_965655625.1). Taxonomy (GTDB): domain Bacteria; phylum Bacteroidota; class Bacteroidia; order Flavobacteriales_D; family CAJJDF01; genus CAJJDF01. The sequence goes on from CBFHHA010000013.1 coordinate 20,507, forward strand.
TTCTCAAACCTGGCTTACTCACTCTGATTAGTTTCGAAATTGAATTCAAGTTTGTTCTTGGATCGTATTTCAACGCTATTTTAATTATTCCTTGCTTATTATCTTCCACTACTTTATAGTTTAAGATATATCCTTTTTCTAACAAAATTTTAGAAATTGCTACTTTCATGTTTGAAGCGGGTACTTCTACCACTCTATGCTTCGCCATAATTCCGTTTCTAACTCTCGTTAAGTAATCTGCTATTGGATCTGTTACCATTTTATTTTTTCTTAAAAATATTTATTAATTACCAACTTGCTTTCTTAACACCTGGTATCTTTCCTTCCAAAGCCATTTCTCTGAAAGTCACACGAGAAATACCGAATTGTCTCATGTATCCTCTTGGTCTCCCAGTTAATTGACATCTATTGTGTAATCTTACTGGATTTGCATTTCTTGGTAGTTTTTGCAAACCATCAAAATCTCCTGCTTCAATTAATTCTTTTCTTTTCTGAGCATACTTAGCAACCATTGCTTCTCTTTTACGCTCTCTAGCTTTCATTGATTCTTTTGCCATCTTTCTAATTATTTTTTAAAGGGAAATCCTAATTGGGTTAACAATTCTCTCGCTTCTTCATCTGTTTTTGCGGTGGTTACAAAAGTGATATCCATTCCTGTAATGTTCTTGATTTTATCAATGTCAATTTCAGGGAAGATAATTTGTTCTTTTATACCTAACGTATAGTTTCCTCTACCGTCAAACCCTTTGGATTCAATTCCTCTAAAATCTCTTGTTCTCGGAAGTGAAATAGCAACAAATCTATCTGTAAATTCCCACATCTTCTCACCTCTCAAGGTTACCTTCGCCCCAATCGGCATCCCTTTTCTTAATTTAAAGTTAGAGATATCCTTCTTAGAGTAAGTAGCCATCGCCTTTTGTCCCGAAATGATTGTCATTTCTTCTACAGCTGAATCTACTAGCTTCTTATCAGAAACTGCTTTTCCAATTCCTTGGCTCAAACAAACTTTGGTTAGTTTTGGCACTTCCATTACATTCTTGTAACCAAACTTCTCAGTTAAAGCTGCAACTACTCTCTCGGAGTATTCTTGTCTTAATCTTGGTGTATATTCCATTACTTGCTAATTTCTTCTTGTGATTTTTTAGAAAATCTAACAGAAACTGTTTTCTTCTTTCCTTTGATCTCTACTTCTTTTCTTTTTCTTCCAATTTTAGTTGGTTCTCCTGATTTAGGATCTAACAACATCAAATTTGAAATATGAATAGTAGGGTCTTTTTCGATAATTCCACCTTCTGGGAAGTTCTTATCAGCGTTTGGCTTTACGTGCTTTTTTATAGGGTGAAGAGTATTTCCTTCGATGCCTCTAATTGTAACTCTTGAAGTTTTCTTGTTGATAGAGATAACCTCTGCTTTTTTCCCTTTAGAAACACCTGTACTTACAAATACTGAGTCCCCTACTTGGATATGTAATTTATTATTTGTCATAATTCTATTCAGTTATAGCACTTCTGGTGCCAATGAAACAATCTTCATGAATTGCTTATCTCTTAACTCTCTTGCAACAGGGCCAAAAATTCTTGTTCCTCTCATTTCTCCACCTTCATTAAGCATAACAGCTGCATTATCGTCAAATCTGATGTATGAACCGTCTGGTCTTCTGATTTCCTTTTTAGTTCTCACCACTACTGCTTTTGACACAGATCCTTTTTTAATGTTTCCATTAGGAGCAGCAGATTTCACCGCCACGACTATTTTGTCTCCGATCGATGCATATCTTTTACCAGATCCTCCTAAAACTCTAATTACTAGAACTTCTTTGGCTCCGCTGTTATCTGCAACTTTTAATCTTGATTCTTGTTGTACCATTTTCTAAAAATATTATTTTGCTCTTTCAATGATTTCTGCCAATCTCCATCTCTTTCTTTTACTAAGAGGTCTAGTCTCCATGATTCTTACAACATCACCCTCCTTACACTCATTATTTTCATCATGAGCTAAGAATTTGTTAGACTTCTTAAGAAACTTTCCGTACATGGCATGCTTCTCTCTTCTTTCTACAAGAACCGTGATAGACTTATCCATCTTTTGGCTTGTTACGATTCCGATTCTTTCTTTTCTTAAATTTCTTTCCATTGAAAAATTTATTTAGCTGCGTTTTTTCTTGCCGACAACTCTGTTTTTATCCTTGCTACAGTTCTTCTGTTCGATCTGATCAGCATTGGATTCTCAATATCAGATACCTTATGATTTAGCTTCATCTTGTTTAGGTGAGTTCTTCTCTCCTTTAACTCTTGAACTAATTCCTTATCAGTTAATTCAACTATTTGTTTATTATCCATCTTTACAAGTTGTTTTTTATTCAGCAAAGTCTCTTCTCAAGACAAACTTTGTTTTTACTGGTAATTTTTGAGCCGCAAGTCTCATTGCTTCTTTAGCAACCTCCAATGGCACACCATCTGCTTCGAACATAATTCTTCCCGGCTTAATTGCTGCTACGTAATGACTAAGAGAACCTTTACCCTTTCCTTGTCTTACTTCAGCAGGCTTACTTGTTACAGGCTTGTCTGGAAAAATTCGAATCCAAACCTTTCCTTCTCTCTTCATGTATCTTGTCACCGCAATTCTGGCTGCTTCAATTTGTCTTGAAGTTATCCATCCTTCTTCCATTGTCTTTAGTCCAAAAGAACCGAAAGCAACATGGTTTCCTCTATAAGCTAAACCTTTAAGTTTACCTTTTTGTGTGTTTCTAAATTTTACTCTCTTAGGTTGTAACATTATTACAGAGTTTTTCTAATTATTAATTTTTATCTTCTTCTTGGCTTTCTAGCTCCTCCTTTACTATCTCTCGGCCCCTTTGCTCCTCCTTTTACAAAGTTAGGAGATAAATCTCTCTTTCCAAATACTTCTCCTTTACAAATCCAAACTTTTACTCCAATTCTACCGTATTGAGTGTGAGCTTCTGAAATTGCATAATCTATATCTGCTCTAAAAGTATGTAAAGGGGTTCTTCCTTCTTTGTACAGTTCACTCCTTGCCATTTCCGCTCCGTTCAATCTACCACTAATCTTTACTTTTATTCCTTCAGCACCCATTCTCATTGTGGATGCAATAGACATTTTAATTGCTCTTCTGTAAGAAATTCTTGCTTCTATTTGTCTCGCTATTCCTTCGCCTACTAATACAGCATCTAATTCAGGCCTCTTAACTTCAAAAATATTGATCTGTATCTCGTTTCCTGTAAGTTTTTTCAACTCTTCTTTCAACTTATCTACTTCAGCACCACCTTTACCGATAATTACACCTGGTCTTGCAGTATGAATAGTTACAGTCACAAACTTCAATGTTCTTTCGATAACTACTTTGGCTACACTCGCTTTTCTTAATCTTGCATTGATGTAGGTTCTGATTTTGTTATCCTGAACGATTTTATCTTTGTAATCATTCCCACCATACCAGTTGGAATCCCAACCTTTGATGTAACCTAATCTATTTCCTATTGGATTTGTCTTTTGTCCCATATTATAAAGTGTCTACTAAAATAGTTACGTGATTTGATCTTTTTCTTATTCTGTGTGCTCTTCCTTGTGGAGCTGGTTTTATTCTTTTTAGAGTTGGACCAGGACCTACAGTGATTTCTTTCACGTACAAGTTGTCAGGTTGTTCACCTTCATTTTTCGTTTGCCAGTTTGCTACTGCTGATAACAACAATTTTTCCAGATATCCTGATGCATCTTTTGGATTATGTCTCAAAATAATCAATGATTTTGCTACTTCTTCCCCTCTAATAAGGTCAGCTACCAATCTCATTTTTCTAGCTGGTATAGGACATTTATTTAATTTAGCAATTGCTAAATTTTTTCTTTCCTCTTTTATGTTTTCGGCCATTAGCCTTTTTCTAGCTCCCATTTCTTAAAATAATTTACTTATTTACTTTTTTCCTTTCTTACCTCCGTGTCCTCTAAAGTTTCTTGTCGGTGAGAATTCTCCTAATTTATGTCCTACCATGTTTTCAGTTACATAAACAGGAATAAATTTATTTCCATTGTGCACAGCAAATGTGTGACCAACAAAATCTGGTGTAATTGTCGAAGCTCTAGACCAGGTTTTAATTACTGTCTTTTTACCTGACTCATTTACTTTGTCTAACTTCTTGTATAACTTATAGTATACAAATGGCGGTTTTTTTAAGGATCTACTCATTTTTTATATTATTTCTTCCTTCTTTCAATTATCAATCTATTCGACTTTTTAGTCTTACTTCTCGTTTTGTATCCTTTTGCAGGTATACCATTTCTAGATCTTGGATGACCTCCAGAAGATTTTCCTTCTCCACCTCCCATTGGGTGATCTACCGGGTTCATCACAACTCCTCTTACTCTAGGTCTTCTTCCTAGCCATCTACTTCTACCAGCTTTACCAGATCTCACTAAGTTATGAGTTGGGTTAGAAACAGATCCAATAGTTGCCAAACAAGTCAACAAAATCATTCTAGTTTCTCCAGAAGGTAGTTTGATAATAGCATACTTTCCTTCTCTTGCATTCAATTGCGCATAAGTTCCAGCTCCTCTTGCCAAAATCCCCCCTCTTCCTGGATGCAATTCAATGTTGTGAATAGTTGTTCCCAATGGAATTTCTTTCAAGTACATTGCATTTCCAACTTTAGGTTCAACACCCTCTCCTGAATTGATTTTGTCTCCTACCATCAATTTAGATGGTGCAACGATGTATCTTTTCTCTCCGTCAGTATATTGAATCAACGCAATTCTAGCAGATCTGTTTGGATCGTACTCAATCGTCATCACTTCTCCTTCGATTCCAAATTTATCTCTTTTGAAATCAATTACTCTATACCTTCTTTTGTGACCCCCACCACGGTAACGCATAGTCATTTTTCCCTGGTTATTTCTTCCTCCCGATTTCTTGATTGGTCTTAAAAGACTCTTCTCAGGATTATTTGAAGTAGTAATATCCGAAAAATCATCAGCGATCTTGTGCCTTTGACCTGGTGTTGTTGGTTTTAACTTTCTTACTCCCATTGTGTATTAAATATTGCTGTAAAAATCTATCTCTTCACCTTCTTCCAGTGTGATCATAGCCTTTTTGATAGCTTTTGTTCTTTGAAAAATCAATCCTTTGTTGGTGTGCTTCATTTCTTTCTTTCCACCTCCAAGGTTCATTGTGTTCACCTTCTTTACTTTCACACCGTACATACTTTCTACTGCATTTTTGATGTCTACTTTAGTAGCTTTCTTTTCTACTTCAAAAGTGTAAGTGTTATTATGTTCGATTGCATGTTCCGTTTTCTCGGAAATTATCGGTTTTTTTAAAATCTCAGTCATCTTTATGCGTATTAAGCTAAGTAAGTATCTATCGTTTTTAATGCACTTTCCGTTACAACTAACTTGTTTGCATTCATTACATCATAACTACTAATTGAGTCTGCTGTAGCGACTTTTGCCTTCTGTAAATTACGTGCGGCCAAATAAATATTGTCGTTTTTTTCGGGCAACAAAAATAGCGATTTTTGTGAGTCAATTCCTAATTTTTCTAGAATAATTTTAAACTCCTTTGTTTTCGCGGCTTCCATTACGAAATCCTCCACTATAATAATATCAGATCCTTTAGCTTTGTAAGACAAGGCCGATTTTCTGGCCACCTTCTTCAACTTCTTGTTCAATTTGAAATCATAGTCTCTAGGCGTTGGTCCAAAAACAGTACCTCCCCCTTTGAATAATGGGGACTTTATGCTTCCTGCTCTTGCAGTTCCTGTTCCCTTTTGTTTCTTGATCTTCTTAGTAGAACCTGTTACCTCTGCTCTTTCTTTCGCTTTACTTGTTCCTTGTCTTCTCCTTGCTAAATACCATTTTACATCTAGGTAAATTGCATGATCATTAGGTTCAACAGCAAAAATATCTTTATTTAAAGTAACCTTCTTTCCTGAAGATTTTCCCTCAATGTTTTGAATTTCTATGCTCATTACTTTTCTACTATTACGAAGTTTCCATTAAAACCTGGAACCGCTCCTTTTATCAATATCAAATTTTTATCGGCAAGCACCTTTACAATCTGTAAGTTTTGAGTTTTCACTCTAACGTTTCCAGTTTGTCCTGCCATTCTCATCCCTTTGAATACTCTTGCTGGGTATGAAGCTGCTCCAATTGATCCAGGAGCTCTTAATCTGTTATGCTGACCGTGTGTAGCTTGACCAACCCCTGCAAAGTTGTGTCTCTTCACTACACCTTGAAATCCTTTTCCTTTTGAAGTTCCAACTACATCCACAAATTCACCTTCTGCAAATACATCTGCAGCAGAAACTGTATCACCTAGCTTTACCTCATTTGGAAATGATTCAAACTCAACTAATTTTCTCAATGGAGAAGTTTTTGCTTTCTTGAAGTGTCCTTTCATTGCAGCAGGAGTATTTTTCTCCTTCTTCTCATCGTATCCTACTTGAATTGCAGAATATCCATCAGTTTCTTCAGTTTTGATTTGAGTAACAACACAGGGTCCCAACTCAACGACAGTAACAGGAATATTTTTCCCATTAGCATCAAAGATGCTTGTCATTCCTTTTTTTCTTCCGATTAATCCAGTTGCCATAATTCTCTACTTAAACTTTAATTTCTACGTTTACACCACTTGGCAATTCTAATTTCATCAAAGCATCGATTGTCTTCGCTGCATTGGAATTGCTGTAAATGTCTATTAATCTCTTGTACGAACTTAATTCGAATTGCTCTCTCGCTTTTTTATTTACGTGCGGAGACTTCAATACAGTATAAATTCTTTTATGCGTTGGCAAAGGAATTGGTCCACTTACCACTGCCCCTGTTGACTTAACAGTCTTTACGATTTTTTCAGCAGACTTGTCTACTAAGTTGTGATCGTATGATTTTAATTTTATTCTAATCTTCTGACTCATGATACAATTTTTTAAGCTTCTAATTGGCCTTTAGCCTTAGCTAATACATCTTCTGTTACGTTTCTTGGTGCTTCTTGGAAATGTGAAAATTCCATTGTAGAGGTTGCTCTACCAGAAGACATTGTTCTTAATTGAGTTACATACCCAAACATTTCTGACAATGGTACTTTTGCTTTCACAATTTTCGCTCCAGCTCTGTCGTCCATTCCATCTACTTGCCCTCTTCTTCTGTTCAAATCACCTACAATATCCCCCATGTTAATTTCTGGAGTTACCACTTCCAACTTCATAATTGGTTCTAGTAATACCGGTGCAGCCTGCTTACAAGCATTTTTAAATGCCATCTTAGCCGCAATCTCAAAAGACAACTGATCTGAATCCACCGCGTGGAAGGATCCGTCTTTCAATGTTACCTTCAACGAATCAATAGGGAAACCTGCAAGAATACCATTTTTCATAGCTTCTTTGAATCCTTTTTCCACCGAAGGGATAAATTCCTTAGGAATGTTACCACCTTTAATAATATTTACGAATTCTAATCCCTCTTTCTCCGGATCTCCTTGCTCAATTGTTACTACAATATCAGCAAACTTTCCTCTACCTCCTGATTGTTTTTTGTACAATTCTCTGTGGTCAACAGATCGAGTAATATTTTCTTTGTATGATACCTGAGGAGCTCCTTGGTTTACTTCCACCTTGAATTCTCTCTTCAATCTATCAATCAAAATCTCTAAGTGAAGCTCACCCATTCCTGAAATCACTGTCTGACCAGTATCTTCGTCAGTGTTGATTACGAAAGTTGGATCTTCTTCAGCCAATTTACCTAAACCTACTCCTAACTTATCTACATCTGCTTGAGTTTTTGGCTCAATAGCTACTCCAATTACTGGTTCCGGGAAAGTCATTGATTCCAATACGATTGGGTGCTTTTCATCACACAAAGTATCTCCAGTTCTTATATCTTTAAATCCTACAGCCGCACCAATATCTCCTGCTTCAATGCTATCAATCGCATTTTGCTTGTTCGAGTGCATTTGGAATATTCTCGAAATTCTTTCTTTTTTGTTCGTTCTCGTGTTCAACACGTAGGAACCTGCATCCAATGTTCCAGAATAAGCTCTAAAAAAACAAAGTCTTCCTACGAAAGGATCTGTTGCAATTTTAAACGCTAAAGCCGAAAAAGGTTCGTCTGCACTTGGCTTTCTAGCCTCTTCTTCTTCTGTTTTAGGATTTTCTCCAATAATAGCTTCTACATCCATCGGAGAAGGTAAGAATCTAATCACAGCATCTAACATTGCCTGAACTCCCTTGTTTTTGAAGGCAGAACCACACATCATCGGTATGATTGACATATCAATTGTTGCTTTTCTTAACGCTTCAATTACCTCTTCCTCTGTAATAGAGTTTTCATCTTCAAAGAATTTCTCCATCAATGTTTCGTCATACTCAGCTACCGATTCAATCAATTTTGCTCTGTGTTCCGAAACTTGCTCTTCTAGGTTAGCAGGAATTTCAACTTCTTTGTATGTCATTCCAAAACCTTCTTCATCCCATACAATTCCTTTCATTGAAATTAAATCAACAACTCCTCTAAAGTCATCTTCATCTCCAATTGGAATTTGCAATGGTACTGGATTTCCACCCAACATTTCTCTTACTTGATTACAAACGTTCAAGAAGTTTGCTCCTTGTCTGTCCATTTTGTTAACAAAACCAAGTCTAGGTACTCTGTATTTGTCAGCTTGTCTCCATACAGTTTCAGACTGAGGCTCTACTCCGTCTACCGCACTAAACAAGGCAACTACACCATCTAATATTCTCAAAGACCTTTCTACCTCTACGGTAAAATCTACGTGTCCTGGTGTATCAATGATGTTAATTTTATACTCTTCCGTGTTTGGAAGTGAAGCTCCTCTGTCTGTTGGAAATTTCCACGTACAAGTAGTGGCAGCTGAAGTAATTGTAATACCTCTTTCTGCTTCTTGCTCCATCCAGTCCATTGTAGAAGCCCCATCGTGCACCTCCCCAATTTTATGGTTTATTCCTGTATAAAAAAGGATACGCTCTGTTGTGGTTGTTTTACCAGCATCGATGTGAGCAGCAATCCCAATATTTCTGGTCTTTTTTAAATCTCTCTTTGCCATCTTTTAAAATCTAAAGTGTGAGAACGCTTTGTTAGCCTCAGCCATTCTTAATGTATCTTCTTTCTTTTTGAATGCACCACCCTCTTCTTTAAAAGCTGCCATAATCTCTGAAGCCAATTTTTGCCCCATCGTATTATCGTTTCTTTTTCTTGCGAAAGAAATCAACCACTTCATTCCTAGTGATTCTTTTCTTCCATCTCTAATTGGTTGTGGAATTTGGTACGTAGCTCCTCCTACTCTTCTACTTCTTACTTCTACGTCTGGTGTAATGTTCTTCAATCCTTTTTTGAATACTTCCAAAGGAGATTCATCTTCGATTTTAGATTCTACGATTTCTAATGCTGTGTAAAAAATATCGAACGCTAATTCTTTTTTTCCATGCATCATTAAGTTGTTTACAAACTTGGTAACTTGCACATCTTTGAATTTTGGATCAGGTAAAATTCTGTGCTTTTTGGCGGTTCTTCTTCTCATAACTTGTTGTTATAATACTCCTACAAAAATGTGAGGGTATATTTATTTTTTGGGCTTTTTTGTTCCGTATTTAGATCTTCTTTGTGTTCTTCCATCTACTCCAGCAGTATCTAGCGAACCTCTCACGATATGGTATCTTACACCCGGAAGATCTTTTACTCTTCCTCCTCTTACCAACACAATGCTGTGTTCTTGTAAGTTGTGTCCTTCTCCACCAATGTAAGCATTCACTTCTTTTCCATTTGTTAACCTTACTCTGGCAACTTTTCTCATCGCTGAATTAGGCTTCTTAGGAGTCGCTGTGTAAACTCTCACACATACACCTCTTTTTTGTGGAGATGAACCTAGTGCGATAGACTTACTCACCTTCGTGTTAGAAGTCCTTCCTTTTCTTATTAATTGTTGTATTGTAGGCATTTTACTGTTTATTAAATACTATTTTACCATTTATCGGGGTGCAAATCTACAAGTTTTTTTTGTTTTTCCAACTCTTTTTAAGTTTCATTTTAAAAAAAATGTGATTTTTAATTCAAAAAATCGAACGTTGGTTCTTTTTCCTAGAGTTAGCCTGGATTTTAGCGCTAATTATTTATTTGTTTTCTGGAGAAAGAATAAAAATTTCTTCGTTTTCTCTTTTCATCCAAAAGGTTTCTCTTGCATATTTTTCTGGATTACTCAAAATTAGCGTTTTCTTCTCCTCTGCTTGTTTTATCCTGTTTTCTTTGAACACCCATTCTTCTTTCAGCTTACTGATTTTGGCTTTTGTCTTAAACAAAGAGAGTAGATTAATGTCCTCAAAAAACAAGACCCACGTAAAAAGTATGAGAAAAGACAGGGCCCATTTATTTCGAATCAATTTGGGTGTTTTGTTTCTTAAAAGCGTTATGAGTTTCATTATAATTCAGTTAATGAATCCATTACTTTTTTCTTCATAGATTCTTTATAAATCGCAAGCTTGTCTGCCACCACTCCATCAAAAGCTCCAATGATTTGGGCTGCTAGTATTCCTGCATTCTTTGCTCCGTTCAGCGCAACAGTGGCTACAGGAACTCCTCCTGGCATTTGAAGAATAGACAAAACCGAATCCCAACCATCAATCGAGTTACTTGACTTAACGGGAACACCAATTACAGGCAAAGTGGTTAAACTTGCCACCATTCCTGGCAAATGAGCAGCCCCTCCAGCTCCGGCTATTATCGCTTTCAATCCTTTTGATTTTGACGCTTTTGCGTATTCAAACATTCTTTCTGGCGTTCTATGAGCGGAGACTACTGTCAGCTCAAATGCAACTCCTAATTCAGTCAATACATCTGCCGCAGCTTGCATAACTGGCAAATCAGACTTGCTTCCCATTATTATTCCTACTTGTGGTGTCATTGTTTCCTTATTTGGTACAAATATACTATTATATCTTTTTTTGAATAGCCATACGAACTCAGTTTTTCAACAAAAGCATAATTCAAAAAAAAAGCATCTCCGAAATCGAAGATGCTTTACTCTTTTATACAAACCGTAATTAATCAAAAGTGATAAAAAGGGCTTTCTTTTTTCTCTTTTTACCCAACACATACAACATCACCTCATTGTCTCCAATTTGCTCACTGTAAGAAGGCATAAACGCCCCCTCAATCTCATTGTAATCTGTTAAAATGTCTTTTTGAACATAACCAGCTGAACTTAATTCATACACCGATATTACCATCTCCTTTCTTTTTGCTATAAAATTATTGGTGGCTTCATTCTCAGCGCTATGGTTTTCTCTATCGTCATTAAACAAAAAGTACATTTTATCTTCCTTAATCACCAAGGTGTAAGAAGAGGTAGGCGCTCCATTTGTCGTGTGTTGCATCTTTGGAATTATTCGTTCCCATTCTATTTCTCCTCCAGCACTTATCGACACAACCAAAATATCATCATACTCATAGTGACTCGTTGTGGTAGTTGTTGTTCTACCATTCGCATCAGTTGAAGTATGAGTTGTTACATAATAATGATAATGCTCTCCTATTATAATGGCACCTCCATCTTCTTTGGTAATTATTCTATCTACTTGAAAATAGTTATCAAGCCCTGTGTTCTTTCCTTTATTACTTTTTCGTACTGATTTTCTTTTCACTTTCTTTGACTTATTCTCCATCAATAAAGAAATTGGCAACAATCCACTTGTTACTTTTCTCACTCTTAAAGTCTCTCCACTGTATTCACCGTAGAACGTTCCTTTTCGATAAGCTCTCTCAACCTGTTCACCGTAATATCCCGCAACAATGACATCCCCTTCTTCAGTTGTTTGTAAGTTTATATCAGTTAACTCTTCTGGCAAATCACCTAAATTATCCTTTAAAACAGATCCACCTCCAGAAGTTACAGCATACAAATATTTATCCCATTCTTTCGTCTCATCATTTCTATTGGAAACCACGAAATACACATTCCCTTTGTTGCTTAGTTCTATGTCTAAAAAATTTGATTTTTTATTAATAAAGGGAAATACAATCTCTTTTTCCCATTGTTTTTCTAAGTCAGAATTCAAAACTCTGAAATTTGCTTTTAATTGATCTTTTGACCTTCCTTCCAGTGTTTGATACAACAAGACGAAATCATTTTCGATTTGAACATTCATGCCATACATATCTCTTCTGCTCTCAAACTCTTTTTCATAAAGCGAATTTTTCTTTCCTAATGACAATGTGCTTTCATTCACGAATCGAGCAAACAATTCGGAAGTTTTTGCTTTTCTATCTGATTTTTCGAAAAGCACAACCAGTTTGTTGTTCAATTCTTGCATCGAACTAAAAACACCCTCTCTGGAATCCAAATCCCAATCTGTTTTTTTCAATACCTTCATTCGTTTGTCATATTTAGTAATAGCTGTAGTAGATCTTCTTCCTCTTCCAACAGAAGTTACCATATAAATAAAATCGTCACTTGATAATGATGCGATAATTACTTCTCCCTTCCTCCCTTCTTCTAGCTCTACGAGTTTTTGGGTTGTTTTAATTCTTTTCTGGGAGAATGAACCCATTGAAAATGCCCCCGTTGCTAATATTAATAGCGCTATTCTTTTTATCATATTTCTTGTTTTTATTACTTGTACTTTAATACATCATAAATTTAAATCCTAAATCCAAATCCAACCAGTTATTTCTGCGAACATAACCATTGTCTGAACCTGAATAAGCAAATGCGTACTTGAGACCTCCAAAAGCATACCAATAATCAGCTATTTGATATTGAACGGCACCTCCTATTTTAAAAAAAGCTGAAAACATGGAAATATTGATCTTGTTTTGTTCAGGATATCGATGCCAATCAATTTCTTTATTATAATCTTCAAAGGGTAGAAATACTGCTTCATAATCCTCAAAAGTCGTAACGAATCTGGAACCCTGAATACCAATTTCTGGACTAATAGTTACGGCAAATTCTCCTTCCAAATCTCCCAGAACGGCAAAATCAACAAGATAACCCAACCCAATAAAGTCTAATTTTTCCTTCACTTCATAGCTCTGAATTCCAGGCAATCCAATTCTTCCATATTCGTATGAATTGGTAGTAGCCAAACCTAATCCACCGGAAAATTCAAATCCATAACCAAATCTAGGTCCGAAAATATAGTTGTACCCTACTCCGAACTTCCACATTAAGTTGGCAGCTTTTTTGGTTTCATAGATAGGTTCTGACAATTGATTCAGTTCAAATTTACTGGTCTGAATTTCTACTGAGCCAAATTCGAATCCAGAATTTAATGAAAGATTAACTGCTTGAGCAGTAAGCTGACTGTATACAGTTGAGAAAGAAGACATGACAATCACAAGGATTAGTATTTTTTGCATTACAATCATGTGACTTTTGGGAGGGTTATTTTAAACAATTAGATGAAACAAACCTATGAAAAATACTTCAATTGAGAAACAATTGAAGTAGGTAATACTCTTTTAACAAATTCTTTGAGAATAAAAACTACATGGACTTGTTTATCTTATCAGAGTTATATTTCCTTTTTCTTGATAGGTTTCTCCGCCCAAGCAAGTTACATCTAAGTAATAAACGAACACCGCTGGATCGCATTCTTTTCCTTCGTAAGTCCCATCCCAGCCTGTCGATTGATTAGTTGATTCAAATACTTTTTCACCCCACCTATGATAAATTCGTAAAGTCATGTCTGTGATATTGTTTCCTCTCACATAAAGGATGTCATTCTCATTATCCCCATTGGGAGTAAAGGCATTTGGTACGAACAAATCGGGAGGGCCACAGATTACATCTAGCACCACCACTCTCACCTGAGATCCTCGTGTACACCAGGAATCACTGACACTTACTCCATAGGTTGTGGTTCTTGTTGGGTTGGAAGTAGGGTTGGAGATTGATGGATTTGATACTTTATTAAGGGGCCACCAAGAGTAATTAAATCCCGCTGGCACCACATTCAATTGAACGGTTTGTCCCGCGTAAACTGTATCTGGCACTGCGGTAACTGAGAATGGCAGAACAGAAAGTGAAGACATATTTACACGAATAGATTTTGTTATGCTGCAACCTTGAGCATTGGTTGCGGTTAAAGTGTAAAGAGTTGTAGCATTTGGGCTTACCCAAATCAAAGGGGTTCCATCGCCAGAAATAATATCTGAGTCTGGACTCCAATCAAACACAAGAGAATCTGGACTATTTACAGTAGCCAATATTTGGCTGGTATCTCCCAGACACATTCCCATAGCAGTATCTAACTGAATTTGCCCTTCAAACAAGGATACTCGGACTGTGTCTTCCAAAAAGCAACCAGGTTGACCTATACGAACGTAATAAGTTGTTAACACCAATGGGGAAACGGTCATTGTTGGATTTGTTAACGAAGTATTTAATTGATCTGTGAAAAGTGGGTTTGATGACCAATGAACTAGATTGGTTGATCCAAATGTATTGGCCGTAATCGAAATGGGTGTTCCTGGAATGCACAAAGTTGTATCATTTGGCACTCTTAGTTGCAGCTTCGTTACTACAACTGTTAATTGCAGCGTATCAGTACATACACCATTAGAAACCAACAGCTGATAAGTTGTGGTATTAAAAGGAGATGCAATTGGATTGGAAATGGTCGTATCGCTCAAACCTAAAGAAGGCGACCAAGAATAAGTAATTCGGGGATCTGAGGACGGTAAAAAACCAATTTGTGTGAAACTGCTGTCACAAATAGTATCGCTCGGTAATACCCAAGACGAGTCAGATAGTATCGTAATTTGCTTGCGAATAGTGTCCGAAAAGTTACAAGCAGTGGTGTCTGACACTGCTAGTGTAATTGTATAAGATCCTGGAGCTGAATAAATATGGAAAGGATTAACAGCCGTGGAAAAGTTCCCATCTCCAAAACTCCAAAGAAAAGAGGTGCCTCTTAAACTTTTATTGAGCAATAAGGTGGTATCTCCTAGGCAATAAACAGGGCTTACATCAAAGTCGGCCAAGGTAATTGGCAGATTAAAATCGAACTTAAAAACACCGTTATTGCAACTGCTTCCGTTAGTGGCAGAAACAGCTCCAGGCGAGGGTTTTATGGGGAAATCTGAATTGAATCCACACCCAGCACATACGGACTGGTACATTCTTCCATTTCGATCGAAACGACTTGTTCCTCCGTCTACGTGCTCGGCACTTAACGGACCACCAAAATAAGATCCATACACAATATTAGATGCGTCACTCTCCAACACCATCAAGTAAAAATCGCTTCCATCCGTTGTGGTTTGAAAAGCGCCAGCAGTGGTGTCCATACCAGCAGTGGTAATCGCATTGTTATTGGTGCCAAAAAGATTCGTTGTTCCTCCCCATCCAGAAAGATATATTTTATTGCAGACATCGACCAGAAAAGCGGTTGGCGAAATATTGGGTCCACCTCCACCAGATCCGAATACTGTAGACCATTCTATTGTATCTAAATCAGGAGAAAGTTTGGAGATAAATTGCCCGCTGTTGAAAGTGAAATAGGATGCATTTTTAATAAAAGATGAATCCATTTTATCGGTTTGACCAAACACATAAACGCTGTCTTTCCTGTCTAGTTCGATAAAATAGATTTGATCATACACATCAGAACCGTAATAAGTGGAACTTAAAATAGAGGAACCTGATGTGTTAATTTTTGTAACAAAACCATCTGCCCGAACTCCAGTAAAAGCGGTATCTATTGAATTGGTGGATTTAGCAAAATCGGTAGAATTAGTACCCCCTGCTACGTATGCATTGTCATTCTTATCTAGTGCAAGAGAATAGGCTGCATCATCTCCATTTCCACCCAAATAGGAAGACCAAATAAGAGTCGTTAGTTTGTCGTCCATTTTAAACACAATTCCATCTAAATCGGAGCCTCCGTGGGAAGACTGAAAAGCAGCAGTGGACACCGGAAAATTGAACGAATGAGTACAAGAAACTACATAAATATTATTATTCTTATCAATCTCAATTTCACCTCTTACTTCATCTGCATAATTGTATTTCAAGTTGTTGGTAGCAGAAGAGTTAAGCCCATCATTTCCATTTCCGCCAATCAATGTTCCGCCAAGTAAGCTATCGCCAGGTTCACTAATTTTGATCACAAAAATATCAGAACCATTAATAAAGTTAACTCCCAAACCTGAGGTTAAATTAAGTGCCACGCCTCCATTGAATACAGAATCGTAGCAACCAGAAGTAAAAGGAAAATCAAGAGAACTTGTAGTTCCATATACGAACAACTCATTATTGGAGTTGGCAATCATACTGTGAGGAAGCTCATCGCTGGTACCTCCCACATAAGTAGAGTAAACCAGTGAGGTGCCGGATGTATCGTACTTAGAAATTGCCACGTCTACAATTCCTCCGTTGAACGACAGACTGTATGCGCCAATCGTAGTGGGATAACCTACACCAAAAGCAGTGGAACCAGAATACAGGAAACCTTCTTTGTCGAAAGTGGCTGTGTAACCAAAATTATTGGCCGAAGAACCCGAAAAAGTAGAAAAAATAAGTGTTGGGTCAATCATGAGTAACTCGCTTTTGTTGTAACCCTGAGGAAACTCAAACCCAAGAACTCCATTAACTAAAGTATAATTACATTTCACTTCCACCTTTGCACCATCGATAGTTTGGTAAGCAAAAGGTTTTTGCTCAATTACTTTATTTACAGAGGTAGCGATTACAAGATTTCCCTTCTTCAGCTGGACCGAATTAACGCCCGTGTATTCCAAATTTATATTACTTGGGTTGCCATTGGGAAACACAACAAAGTCATACTTGAGAGATTCGTTATCCGTGTAGAAAATAAGGTCTATCTTTGGATACACACTCTTCATTTCGAGCCGCTCATAACTCCCTACATTGCTTGCCCATTTAGATTTGTCCGTTCCAAGAAAATAATTAAAATAGGTTGTTTGTTTATTTTTAGCAATAATTTTATTCGAAGAAGAACCCAAGAATTTTACTTGATAAGAGTGACAATTAAACCGGTCGAGGTCTTTGCGGGGTTCTTTGTCATGATGAGCATGAAAGTAGTGTTCCAATTCTTTCTCATCATAAAAATCGTAAGTCAATCGGTTATTCTCTACATACAGAAAGCCTCCATCAAGTTCAGTTTTGTAACGTACATTACTATTCCATTGGCCTTTGTTCTCTATGAATTTGTAAACTTTATTTTCTTGAGTAAAACTCAAAGAAAAAAAGAACAGAAAAAAGACAGATATGAGGTACTTCATAAAATTCATAGTATGCTAAATATACGATAAAAAATGAAGGTGAGTTATTCTTCTGAGCAATGAATTTGGAAGGAGGAGTTACAACAATTCTTTGATGATACGTTCTATTGAATATCCTTCTGCCTCAGCGATATAATTTCGAACAATTCTATGACGAAGTATTGATTCAGCAACGGCTTGAACATCTTCTATATCTGGTGAGTATTTACCGTGAATGGCAGCATGTGTTTTTGCACCAATTATAAGATATTGCGAAGCTCTTGGACCAGCTCCCCAAGACAGGTATTTATCGACCATTTCTGTTGAATTTGCCGAATTAGGTCTTGTTTTCGAAGCTAGTTTCACTGCGTACTCGAGTACATTATCGGCCACGGGTATTTTTCTAATTAAATTTTGATAGAAAATAATCTCCTCTCCCGAAAGCACTTTGTCAACTACTACTTGGTTGTTAGAAGTTGTTGCTTTCACTATTGCCAATTCCTCCGCGTAACTTGGGTAATCTACCCAGATATTGAACATAAATCTGTCTAATTGTGCTTCGGGCAATGGATAGGTTCCTTCTTGTTCGATAGGGTTTTGGGTGGCAAGTACAAAAAATGGTTTGTCCAATTTGTAAGTAGCTCCTGCCGCGGTGACCGCTCTTTCTTGCATCGCTTCCAACAGTGCAGATTGTGTTTTAGGTGGAGTTCGATTGATCTCATCTGCCAAAATAATATTTGAAAACAACGGTCCTTTCACGAATTTAAAATTTCTGGATTCATCCAAAATTTCTGAACCTACAATATCCGAGGGCATTAAATCGGGCGTAAATTGAATTCGGTTGAACCCTAAACCAAGTACATCAGATATGGTATTTACTAGTAAGGTTTTTGCTAATCCAGGAACCCCCACAAGGAGACTGTGTCCGTTGCTCAAAATAGCTATTAGTACTTTGTCAACAACTTCTTCCTGACCTACAATTACTTTACTTATTTCTTTCTTGAGTAGTGCGTATTTTTTTACTAAGCTATCAATGGCTTCTGCGTCAGAGTTAAATTGAGTCATATTCTCGGTTCTTGTGTTGATTGAGTGTAAAAATAGAAAAAGAAATGACTTCCCTCAAATAAATTTGAGATTGTATTCCCAATAAAATATTGGCTTATTTATTGCCAAAAGATTCTTACTTAATCCAATCCTGAACGAATTCACATTTCATGTAATCAGGATGTAGTTTGATGTAAGTTGACTTCGATTTATCCTTTATCCACTTTTTTACTGCCTCAGATTTAGCATCGTTGGTCGCATTTTGAAGAATTAATTGGTAATCTTCCTTTAAGTTAGCTTTGTGCGGTTTGGTGATTGTTTTGAGTTTCACCATTTGGTAAAACTGACCGTCTTTTCCTTGCGATAATATGGGTCGAGAATACTCTCCTTCATCCAAATCATCTATTATCAAAAATATTTGTTTATCCAGTTGGTTCATGTCAAACAGAGATGAACCTGCTTGTTGGTTATAAATAACACCGCCATTGTACCGTGTTTCTTTGTCGTCCGAAAATTTCTTGGCCGCTTCTTCAAATGTGTAAATTCCGCTCTTTATTAAGCCAGCAATGCTATCCAATTTTGTTTTGGCATTTAACACTTCCATGTCACTTATTTTTGGTATTAAAAGGATGTGCCTTCCTCTGTATTGATCACCTCTTCTTTCGAATAATTCAAGAATATGAAAACCGTATTCAGTTTCAAATACTTGAGAAACTTCACCTTCTTTTATACTAAAAGCAATTCGGTCGAACTCTGGAACGAATGTACCTCTCGAAACCCAATCAAATTCTCCTCCTTCCCCCCTACTTCCTGGGTCATTAGAATACAAAACTGCGGTGGTAGAAAACGTTCGTTCTCCACTCAAAATTTCGGTTCTCCACTTGTTCAATTTATCTTTTGTGGCTTTTTTTGCCTCATCAGATACTTGCGGAGCAATGGTAATATGTGATACTTCTACTTTTGAACCCACCAATGGAATACTATCTGGTTGCAGATTATTGTAATACTTTTTCACCTCAGAAGGAGTGATGTTTATTCCTGCAGTAATCTTTCCTCGCATTTGTTCAGCTTTCATTCTGTCTTCAATGGTTGTGTAAAATTCTGCTTTTATTTCCTCAATTGATTTTCCGTAAAATTCTTCTAATTTCTTTCTTCCTCCAATTTGATTTTCAAAATACCTGATCCTGTTCGTTAACTCCCCGTTTACTTGGTCCGGTGTAATGATAATACTATCCACTTCTGCTTGATACATAAGGAGCGACTGAAACATAACTTGTTCGTAGATCAGACACCTCGAATCCTCGCCCAAATCAAAACCTTCTTGCTTTGCTTGAACCAGCTGAGATTCAATCTCAGAATGAAGAATCACTTTGTTTCCTATCACTCCTATTGTTCCATCTATCAACTCTTGTTTTTTCTGGGAGAAACTAAGATTCGTGATTAAAATGGCAAGTGCTGTAAAAAGTAATTTAGTCATAATATAAGAATGATTTATCTCTTGCAAAGAAACAAAACTAATTGATTTTATCGTGTTAAAACTTGCTAAAAAGGAAGGTTATACTTTGTAGATTCTATAATCACACTCAATAGACCCGTTCATTAAATCTACGGTTCGTATTTTGTTTAGGTGAATTAAATCAAGTGCTTCTTTGTTTGAACTCAGAATTCCCATCGTGTATCCAGAGAATTCTTCTTCTAAATGCTCGCCCAACCTTTGGTACAAAATAGCTACTTCGTCTTTGTAAATTCTTTCACCGTAAGGAGGATTTATGATAAGAGTACCTTTCTTTTTTGGTGCAGATAGTTCTAGTGCGTCTTCTCCTTTAAACCTTACGATCCGTTTTAGATCCGGAACATTATCCAAGTTCTTTTGCGAAATACGAATAGATTTCATCGCTAAATCCGAACCATGAATGGTAATTCCTTTGGATAAATCTATTTTGTCTTTCGCTTCGTTCCGCACCTTCTTCCATAAATCTAAGTCAAAATCGGCCATGTTAAAAAAACCAAAACTCGTCCTGTAATATCCGGCCGGAATATTGCACAACATCATCCCTGCTTCAATACAGATTGTACCCGAACCACACATTGGATCAACTAAAGTGGAGTTTTTGTCCCAACCAGATAGAGTGATCAATCCGGCAGCCATCACTTCATTCAACGGTGCCATATTTGTCTCTATTCTGTAGCCTCTCTTGAATAGAGCATCGCCAGAAGTGTCTAACAAAAGGGAACATTTTTCTCCTCTGATAAACAAATTAAACTTAATATCTGGTTGTTTGGGATCGACACTTGGTCGTGCATTAAATTTCTCTCGGAATCTATCTACAATAGCATCTTTTGTTTTCAGAGAAATGTACTGAGAGTGAGTAAATATATCAGACCGCACAGAGTGAGAGATGGCGAATGTCTTGTCCAAATCAAATAAATTCTCCCATTCAAATTCTTTTACTTTGTCGTACAATTCTTGCTCGTTCTTTGCTTTAAATTGAAACAAAGGTTTGAGGATATTAATCGCTGTTCTAAAGGTGTAATTTGCTTGATAAAGTTGTTCTTTGGTAGCATGAAACTCAATAGCTCGGTTTGTCACTCGGCATTTGTTAATCCCTATTTCTGCAAGTTCTTGTTTCAGTGGTTCTTCTAGTCCCTTCAGGGTTTTCGCAACGTATTTTTGTTTTTCCAATGAATGTTTTATTTTAATCGGGTAGAGGTTATTCGTCTTCGTCCTCTTCCACAATTTCAAACTCTGTATATCCTTCTTCTTCGTCAAAAGCAGTAGGTTTCTCTCCGTTTATCATTTCCGAAAACTGTTTGTAAATCAACTGAAAAGAAATGAAACCTTTGATAAAGATACTGATTATAAAAAATACGCCAATTATTCCGATAACAAAACCAATAAAAAACATGTCGTACAAGCCATTAATTGCTCCGTATAACCAATCGTTTACTCCATTTTGAACACAAGCAGGAGCGTAAACAGCATACACATAAAATACAACTGTGAGAATGGCAATAAGAATATCGTATTTCAGGTTTGAAGAATTGAATCCTACGTAGTCCTTGTTGAGTTGCATGTTGAACTGCATTACTTTTCTTCGTTGTTCAATTTTATTGATCAGATAAAGAAATAAAATTGCCGAACCAATTACCACCAGCACATGAAGTGAGTAAAAATGTTCGCCATAATTTATCGTGGCTAATGCCGAAACCGAAGCCAAAAAATAACTTTGAGAAACTCTTAAAATGTACTTTTCTATATTTCCCGTTTGCCCCAGAACCATTTTGAGTAAAGAGGAAAACAAAAACCAAATAAGGTTAAAACAGATAAATACGATTCCTAAAAGGAAAGCAAATTGAAACATAGTCAGCTTTTAAGTAGCCTCAAAAGTAAGCTTTCTATCCTAGAACTTCAATAAAACTTGGGAAAGTTAGATTTATAAATTAAAGTTTTGGATTCTTACAGAAATATAGCAGAATCTCTATATTTGTTTTGAATATAAAACCAACCTCATGAAATTAAAATCAATTTTCTTTGTAGCCACCCTCATATTTTCCAGTTCTACACTATTCGCAACCGAAGGAATGTGGCTTCCAAATCTCATCAAAGCACTAAACTACAGCGACATGCAATCGAAAGGATTGATGATTTCGGCAGAAGAAATTTACTCCGTAAACAACTCGAGCATGAAAGATGCTGTTGCTCATTTTAACGGAGGTTGTACATCAGAAGTTGTTTCAAACAAGGGACTATTATTTACTAATCATCATTGCGGTTATTCTCAAATTGCGAATCACAGTACGGTAGAAAAAAACTATTTGAGAGATGGGTTTTGGGCCAAAAACTTATCGGAAGAATTGGCAAACAAAGGACTTTATGTAGATTTTATTGTGCGAATTGAAGACGTTACCTCGAAAATGCTGGGCGGAACTAAAAATGAAGGAGAATCTGAGGTAGATTTTATGAAACGAAAAAATGACAAAATCACCAAAGAATTAACAAATGGTACGGACTACATGGCTAAAATCAAACCTTTTAATTATGGCAATAAATACTTTGCTTTTGTGATAGAAAGGTTCACCGATATTAGGCTGGTAGGTGCTCCACCATCTGCCATCGGAAAATTTGGATTTGACACCGACAATTGGGTGTGGCCAAGACATACCGGAGACTTTTCTGTTTTCAGAATATATGCCAACAAAGACAACAAACCAGCTTCCTATGACAAAGAAAACGTGCCGTATTCACCCAAGCACTTTTTCCCTATTTCGTTAAAAGGAGTGAAAGAAGGAGATTTTTCAATGGTTTATGGGTTTCCGGGACGAACTCAACAGTTTCTTACTTCTTACGCGGTGGATCAAAAAATGAACAAAACAAATCCTGCTCGAATTGACATGAGAGAAAAATCGCTCGAAGTGATTAACTCAACCATGAAACAGAGTGAAGAATTGAGAATTAGATACGCTTCGTATCAATCGGGTGTGAGCAATGCTTGGAAAAAATGGAAGGGAGAAAATTTTGGGTTGGAAAAAGAAAAAGCGCTTGAAAAGAAAAGAAATCAAGAAGCTGTTTACACCCAACGAATTAACGACAACCCACAATTAAAGGAGCAATTTGGAGATTTATTACCAAAACTAAAAGCTTTGTACAAAGAGAACGAACCTTATCAGGAAGCATTTGATTATTACATTGAAATGATTTATTCTGGACCAAAATCTGTGCGATACATCAATAACTTTGTGAGTGTAATTGAAAATGCAGAAAAATTAAGGGAAAAAGGAACCCTAACAAAAGAGCTTGAAAAGCTGAAGAAGAGT
Source organism: Flavobacteriales bacterium (assembly GCA_965655625.1). Taxonomy (GTDB): domain Bacteria; phylum Bacteroidota; class Bacteroidia; order Flavobacteriales_D; family CAJJDF01; genus CAJJDF01. Next base: position 43,606 of record CBFHHA010000013.1, read on the forward strand.
TACCAAGATTTTGTAGGCTATCCTACCCAAATGAAATTTGAAAAAAGAATGTGGAAAAGCTTGTATTCCACTGCCATGAAAGAAGTAAGCAAAGATTTTCATCCTGATAACTTAATAGAAAAAGGAAATTACCAAGAAAACATGGAGTCTATTATTGATGATATGTTTGCCAAATCAATGCTGTTGAACGAAAGTAAATTGTCTAAATATTTGGAGAATCCGACAGAGAAAAACTTATCTAAAGTAAAAAAAGACAGAGGATACAGAATGGTAGAAAGTTTTTACGCTGCTTTGAGAGGAAAAGTGATTCCTTCGTATTACGCAAATGAGGATAAAATAAAGGAACTGATGAAGGAGTACTCTAGCTCGATACAGATTGTATTCCCTAGCGAAAAATACTGGTATGACGCCAACAGCACTCTTCGAATATCATACGGACAGATAGAAGGTTCTGCACCGCGAGATGGAATGAGGTATACACATAAAACAACAGCCGAAGGAATTATGGCGAAATACATTCCTGGAAATGATGAATTTGATGTTCCGGAAAAACTTATCTCTCTTATCAAAAATAAGGATTACGGAAGGTATGCCGAAGAAGATTCAACCTTAGTGATTTGCTTTACAGGTAGTAATCACACTACTGGCGGAAACTCTGGTAGCCCCGTGATTAATGGAAATGGAGAGCTTATTGGAATTAATTTTGACCGAAGCTGGGAGAGCACAATGAGTGATGTGATGTTTAGCGAAAAACTGTGTAGAAATATTACGGTTGATATTCGATACGTACTTTTCGTGATTGATAAATATGCAGGAGCTTCTTATTTAATTGAAGAAATGAATTTAGTGGAATCGCCAAAACTAAAATTGGACCCTAAACAAACTATGAAAGAAATAGAAGTTCCTGTTCAAAATTCGGGAGTGCTTCAATCAATTAAGAAACAACTAGCTCCATAATGAGTAAAGCCAACGAAATCATAGATAAAATGTTTTTGAACGATCCTTTTAGTCAATGGCTAGGAGTTGAGAGAATTGAGGAAGAACCGGGTTCTGTTGTTTTGCAATTGATTGTAAAAGAAGAAATGCTCAATGGATTTGGAATAGCGCACGGAGGAATCACTTATTCTTTGGCAGACAGCGCTTTGGCTTTTTCTGCAAACGGGCACGGCATTCAATCTGTCTCCATTGAAACTTCAATTTCGCATACCAAAGCTGTAAAACTGGGTGACGTGCTGAGAACAAAAGTAACGGAAGAAAATCTGACAAAAAAAATAGGAATTTACTCTATTTCAATCCTCAACCAAGAAAACGAAAAAGTAGCTTTATTCAAAGGAACTGTGTTCCGTACAGGAAAAGAATGGGAAATTTAGAATTTTTTCCGTCTTATTTTTATTTTAAAATAAGCAAAAAGCAGCGTAACTATCGGACTAAGCCAATTAAAAATAGCAAAGACAAAATACTCTCCTACCCCAACTCCCAGAACGCTACTCTGATAAGCACCGCAGGTGTTCCAGGGGACAAGCACAGAGGTTACAGTTCCCGAATCTTCTAATGTTCTACTGAGATTCTCGGGAGCCAATCCTCTTTTTTGGAAGGCACTTTTATACATTTTACCCGGAATAACAATCGCCAAATATTGATCAGAGGCAATCGCATTTAATCCAATACAGCTTGCTACGGTACTAGCAAACAAACCAAAAATAGATTTGGCTTTGGTGAGCAATACTTCGGTGATTTTGGAAAGAGCTCCAATCCCATCCATAATTCCTCCAAAAATCATGGCCGAAATAATTAATAAGATAGTCCAGAGCATTCCCATAACCCCTTTGGAAACAAACAACTCATTGAGCATTTCGTTATTTGTTTCGATGGAATATTCGGTAAACACAACTTTTGTCATTTCCCCAACTACAGATCCAGAACCCTGGGGGGTAGCAAGAAGCGAAGGCTGAAAAATCAGCGCAAAAACTAACGCAAGTACAATACCCGCAAGCAAGGAAATCAAGGGTTTTATTTTGAATAAAATAAGGGTAACAACTGCCAACGGAACTAAAAACAACCAAGGAGAAATAGTAAAGTAAGAAGTTATGTCAACTAATAGGCTTTCCGTTTCTGCTTCACCTGTTGATTCAGTAAAAAAACTTAATACCGTGAATACTGCAAGGGTTACACCAATACTAGGTAAAGTTGTGTAAGTCATGTATCGAATGTGGGTAAACAAATCGGTTCCTGCCATAGCTGGAGCAAGATTTGTCGTGTCGCTTAGTGGAGACATTTTGTCGCCAAAATAAGCTCCAGAAATTACCGCTCCCGCTATCATTCCAGTAGAAATTCCCATGGCAGATCCAATTCCAATCAAGGCAATTCCGACTGTTGCTGTGGTCGTCCAAGAACTACCAGTGGCAATCGAAATGATAGCAGAAATGATCACCGAAGCAGGAAGAAATACTTCAGGACTTAAAATTGTCAATCCATAATAAACCATGGCAGGGATAATTCCGCTAATGAGCCAAGCTCCGCTTAAAGCACCTACCAGAGCCAAAATAAAAATTGGAACCAACACACTTTTGAGATTCTCAAATATTTCAGCCCAAATTTTTCTCAATCGTACTTTAAAAAAAATCCCCATCACAAAAGCTACTCCTCCCGAAACCAATAGTATCAGTTGATTGCTGTAAGCTCCCCACCATTCTCCTTCTTGAAACAAAATATTAATGCTTAACAATAGCATTAAAACAAAAACAGGAATGAGAGACTGAAAAAAACTGATGGATTTTGACATACAATGCATTTAGATGAAGGATAAAGGTAACTTATTGGTGAAAGATATAAAAATCTTGTATGAATGACCCCTCTTGATTTACCTTAAGATTTAGAACATTTCACTATTCATGAAAAAACTATTCCAATATTATCCAGGTAGTTCTGAAAAAGTTAACAAAAAATTTTTAGTTAGAATCACTTTCGTTTGGATTCACTACAGATTTTGGTATATTTCAAGTCTAAAACTATTAAGAATTCATACGTTGGCAGTTAAAGGAAATATATTACAAAGTGTTCTCAAAAGAACCACCAAAATCGGGACAAAAAAAGAAATCAAGTCTCCTATTCAACTTCAAACAAGAGCTTTAAAAAGACTCTTGAGAAGAGCAAAAGACACTGAATTTGGAAAACGATACAGGTTTCATAAAATCTTGAGTTCAGAAGATCCAATAGCTACTTACCAGCGTTTTGTGCCCATCTTTGATTATGACCAGATGTACGAATCTTGGTGGAAAAAAACAATAGCAGGAGGTGAAGATATTTCTTGGCCAGGCATTGTGAATAAATTTGCCTTAAGTTCGGGAACCTCTGGCAGTGCAAGTAAACAGATTCCTGTTTCTAGATCACAGCTCCGAAAAATAAGAAGAGCCAGTCTCAAGCAAATTCAATATTTGAACAACTTTGGTTTCGAAAAAGAATTTTACGACACTTATATTCTTGGGATTGGCGGATCGACTTCCCTAACCAAAATTGACAAAAGAAAAGAAGGAGATTTGAGTGGGATAATCAATGCGAATCTTCCGGGATTTATGAATGTTATTTACAAACCCGAAAAAGATATTACCGACATAAAAGATTGGGACACAAAAATTGAAAAAATGGTGGAACAAGCGCCCAATTGGAACATTGGTATTATTGCAGGAATACCTTCATGGATTCAAATTTTATTAGAAAAAATTATTGCTCGATATGAGCTAAATTCCATCCACGATATTTGGCCAAATTTTAGCGTATTGGTTCATGGTGGAGTTGCTTTTGGGCCATACAAAGAGAATTTTGAAAAATTACTCGGTAAAAAAGTAGAGTACATGGAGACGTACCTTGCTTCTGAAGGATTTATGGCGATTAGCTCGGGAAATGGAACACCGCTCAAACTTTTGCTCAACAACGGAATCTTTTTTGAATTCATTCCTTTTACCGATCAAAATTTTAATCAAGATGGAGAATTGGTGAGTTATCCGGAAATTTTGACTGTAGAAGAGGTTGAAGAAAACCAGCAATATGCCATAGTACTTTCTACTTGCTCAGGATCGTGGAGATATATTTTGGGTGATACCATTCAGTTTATTAATAAAGAAAATGCCGAAATCATAATTACGGGGAGAACCAAACACTACCTCACCATTTGCGGAGAGCACCTCTCGGTTGACAACATGAATAAAGCACTGGAAATCACCTGTAAAGAGCTACAAATAAAAGTGCCTGAATTCTGTGTAACTGCCTTTGCTTACGAAAATTTATTTGCTCACAAATGGTACGTTGGATGCGATGATAAGTTCGACAAAGAAACATTTAAAAAGACGCTCGACAGACACTTAGCGAACTTGAACGATGACTACGCAACTGAGAGAACTTCTGCGCTCAAGGAAGTGTTCATTGAGCAGCTGCCAGTAACTAAATTCTATGATTTCCTGGATCGCATCGGTAAAAAAGGAGCCCAAGTAAAATTCCCTCGAGTTATCAAAGGAGAACTACACAAAAAGTGGGAAAATTTCCTAAATTTGCCTAATGTTTGACCTCATTACCACAGCTATAATTTTAGGCTTTGTACTAAGTTTTTCTCTTGGCCCAGTATTTTTTGAATTAATCAATACAAGCTTAAGAAAAGGCTTTAAAGCTGCCATCCTCATGGAAATTGGAGTGCTCTTGAGTGACATAATTTACCTGTTTTTAGCACTTTTTAGTGCTTCCAAAGCACTGGAATATTTGAACAAGTACTCTTGGATTAATTATGTATTTGGAGGGGTATTTGTGTTATTCGGGATATTTTCCATTATCAAAAACCTAAAACCACCTAAAGTTCAATTTAATTCGCAAAACGATTACACAGACAACGAATTGGAGAATCAGTTGCTCGATAATTTGGAATCGCTTAAAATTTCTGAAAACATCAAGGTAAATTATATTAGAAACTTAATGAAAGGTATCGCCCTAAATTCATTAAACCCCTCTGTCTTGGTTTTTTGGATTGTGGTGTGTACTTCGAGTATAAAAAAACTGCATCTTGATAATCAAGGAATTTTTATTTTCTTTTCGGCTACTCTGGGGATGATGTTTTTTGTTGATATTATGAAAATTTATTTTGCCAGTAAACTTCAGCAATATATCAAACCAAAAGTACTACAAATAATAGGAATCAGCATCGGTCTCATCATGCTATCCGTAGGATTATACATACTTCTTGTTGGGTTTGATTTGCCTCAAGAAGAGTTTCTTGATTCTACAACTCAACTTACTGCGGGGGAGTAGGCATTTCTTCTGCCTTGCATTTTTCCTCCTCAGTTGCTCCACAAAATTGGCAACTTCCATCCCCTTCTTCGTTAAACATTCTACTTGCACTAGCACAAGACTTTTCTAAATATCCTTTATTAAAAAACATTTTAATCGCCATTCCAGCTATTCCTATACCTAATAATCCGATGGCTAACAAAGCTAATTTCATAGTCTAATTTATTTTTATAAAGGTATGAATTTTTAATTATCTTCTGCGGTAAAATTGATCCATCGGATCCTCTTTTGGTTTATCAAACTGCTTGAAAGTGTACCTAAAATTAATCAGCGCATATCGCTGAAGCGACCGAGACCGCAATTGTTCTACGTACGTATTATTAGTCGTTACCGACAGTTGATCGTTCTGATTTAACACATCGTACAGCCCAATGCTTATTTCTCCTTTCTTGCTTTTCAATATTTTCTTGGCAATGGAAGCATTCCACATAATGAAATTTAAGCTCAAGTTTTCTGAAAACCCATCGTTCACTTGGTAGTTTGCTTGGGTACGAAGGATAACTTCTTTTGGCAAGGTCCAAGTTACTTTGGCTTTGTAATTTTGGGTCAAAAACATGGATTCTCCCCTGCCTCCACCATTGGTAATATCAGTAAGTGTTGCTCTTCCCGTAAGGGTAAAATCAATTTTCTTACTAATGTTACTACTCAACACTAATCCGGCCTCATACTCAGTACTAGCCGCTAAGGTTTTAATTCCGTTGACGAGTGATGGAGTGCGTGTATAGGTAACTGCTCCGTCCAGATTCAAATTACTCTTCAGTTTTTTTACTGGCAATCCATACGAACTAAATAGTCGTAAGTTTTGGTAACCACTCAGGTTTGTGTAACTATTCAAAATTCTTCCTTTTTCCAAAAACACACCATTTACATTACTATCCACCTGATAAAAATCAGAAGTATTGGAAATGATATTATTAGAGAAAGAATAACTCGCCATCGCAAAAAAGGTGGTTGCTTTTTTTGTATTAGTAGCTATATAGCGACTCATTAACCGATGAGTATAGTTTTGGCCCAAGTTGCTGTTTCCTATCTGAAGCTGAAGTGGATTGGAGTTATTCAAAAAATTCTGGAGCTGATTCACAGAAGGATCGTCAGTAGAAGTTCGGTACATCAAAAACACTTGCTTTCCTTTAGATATCGTGTATTTCATCATGGCAAAAGGCAAGATTGCTTGAAACGTATTTTGAGTTTGGGCAATTCCGGGATACACGCTTTGAGTAGATAAATCTGTTATTTGATATTTTGCGCGAATGAATGAAAATATCTTTTTACTAAAAAATCGATACCCGACAGAATAGGATTGAGTAAAATTCTCGGAGGAGAATTGAGAAGAAAATTGAGGCAACAATTCCGAATAGGATTCTTCAATAAGCGAGTAGGCATTTGCTCTGTTATCGGTTTTTCCTTCGGTTTTTTCTGCTTCGGCATCAAAAGAAATACCTCCTTTTTTTCCAATCGGCTCTGTGTAACGAATTTTACCGCCAAAAGAATTTGTTTTGCTAATAAGACTCGACTCTTGATCCAAAGTGTCGGGAGAAGTTGTCAAATCGTTTTCTAAAGAAAATAGGTTGCTTACACCATCACTTCCCGTCAATTGATTTGTTGCCATTACAAAAAATGACCTGCCCCGTTTTTTAAATCGGTAATTGTAAAACAATCTTGAATTGGCATTATATCCCAATAAATCCGAATTAAAATCTCTTTTCAAATTGTTGGCTGGACTCGAACCAAAAGTAGTCAAACCATTCGTGAAAGATTCTCCGTAGTTTATTTGTAAGCTCCCATTTGTTCTGAAAGTCAATGTACTCTTCTTCGAAAACTTATGTTTCATTTGAATACTTAATTTTTGATTATCATCCTGCGTATAAGATGAATCTGTCTCCTGATATACTTGATTCGCATCTGATTTAGAGAAATAGTTCTGTACTTTTTGTTCCAAAGCGTTGGTTTGGGTATTGTTATAAAAATAACTTCCAATGAATTCTGTTTTTCCCCAGGTGTCTTGAAAATTTATCCCACCTGCACCTGTTTGAGCTATTCCATTTTGTTGAGGCACCAAAAAACTGTTGGCACTTGCACTTATTGCACCTCTATTTCCCCATCCTCTTTTTCCCGAGCCTGCCGTTACTCCCAATAAATCTTCAGAAGAAAAATTTTGTTGATTTACGTTGTTAAACATGCCTACAATCGAAATTCTTTGATCTCCATTAAAGATATTGTAATTCCCTCCTGCGTTGTAACGTTCGTCTGTTCCGTAGCCGGCATACACATTTCCAAATTTACTATTTCTGTATTCTGGTTTGGTGATAATATTAATCGTTTTGGTGGTGTTTCCATCCTTGAGTCCGGTTGCTTTGCTCTCGTCACTTTCGTCATCAAATACTTGGATTTTTTGAACTACTTCTGCTGGAATGTTGCTCAAAGCAGACTTTGGATCTTGACCAAAATAAGGTTTACCATCCACCAACACCTGTTTTACTTGTTCTCCTTGGGCACTTATGGTTCCGTTTTTATTGGTTATTCCTGGCATTTTTTCTATTAAATCTCCAGTGGTAGCGTCTTGATTTGTTTTGTATGCACTCGAATTGTATTCCGTTGTATCTCCCTTCAACACTGCCAAAGGTTCTTTTTCCTCTACTTGCATGGTGTTTAGCTGGGTTACAGAAACCACCATTTCTTGCTTTCCCAAAAAATTTCTTGGCTCGGAAATAGAAACGGGTTTTTCAATTTTAGTAAAACCTACAGAGGTTATTATGAGCGTATAATCTCCAAATGGAATCGAATCAAAAAAGAACAATCCTTGTTCGTTGGACGAAATTCCTTTCTTTACAGTTTTATTTTGCAAGAACACCGTAGCCCCAATTATTGGTGTTTCTTCCTCTTTATCAATCACAATACCTCCTACCCCGGCCACTTGTGTAGAAGCCTGCAGAGCAACGAATAATAAAAAAAATAAGGTGGTAGTTTGTTTCATCATATAGCAATACTTTAGTGAGATTAATAACTTGAGACAAATATAATTAGGATTGGTTTAAATACTTTGGTAAATTACACGAACGGTCACAAAAAAACCTCATACCGAGTCTTACGATATGAGGTTTCTCATTGATTGAAATTAAAATAGTTCTTCTACTAAAATCTCTTTTTCTCTTTTATTCTAGCTGATTTACCAGTTCTTTCTCTTTGGTAAAAGATTCTCGCTCTTCTCACTTTCCCTCTCTTCATCACTTTCACTTCTTCGATGAGTGGCGAAACCATTGGGAAAATTCTTTCAACACCTACAGTTCCCGACATTTTTCTTACAGTAAAAGTCTCTGTTGCGGTATTGTTCCCCCCTCTTTTTTGGATTACAATCCCCTGAAAAACTTGCAATCTCTGCTTGTCTCCTTCTTTAATTTTATAAGTTACAGCAACTGTATCTCCAGCTTTAAAATCTGGTAGGTTTTGTGCTGATTCTAATTCCTTGTGTATTTCGCTAATTAAATTCATAACTGTGTATTTTTCTCCTCGATTTTCGGACTGCAATATTACGAATATTATTTTGTAAATTAACTACTGTCCTCTCTTTTTTTTAATCTTTTTTTTTGAACCTTCCTTTTTTACTCTCCCAATATGTCCGGGCGCCTAATTTGTGTGCGTTCCAATGCCTTTTGGCTTCTCCACTTTTCTATTTCCTTGAAGTTTCCCGAAAGCAACACGTCCGGAACCTGCATTCCCTCGTAGTTCGCTGGCCTCGTGTAAACTGGGGGCGCCAACAAATTGTCCTGAAACGAATCAGTTAAGGCAGAGGTTTCGTCATTTAGCACTCCCGGAATCAGTCTAATAAGCGAATCTGACACAACTGCCGCAGCCAATTCTCCGCCAGATAATACGTAATCTCCTATCGAAACTTCTTTGGTAATATATTTCTCTCGAATTCTCTCATCTATCCCTTTATAATGACCACAGAGCAAAATAAAATTGGTCCCCATAGACAAAGTGTTTGCCGTAGCTTGATCCCAAACCTCTCCATCTGGCGTCATGTACATGATTTCGTCATAGTCTCGTTCGGCCTTCAATTTCTCTATGCAATCTGCAATGGGCTGGATCGTCATTACCATTC
>CBFHHA010000014.1:0-51205 GCA_965655625.1 Flavobacteriales bacterium
TCCTTTTGTCGGTAAATCCAATGAAAATACAGAAGGTGTAAACCCTTTTTTTGCCAACTCTTCAGAGACAAAATTTATTTTGGCTTCGGGCAGAGTTTCTTCAATGAAATTAACAAACTCTCTTGTATTGGAATAAGCAGCTGCTATTCTGTCGTTCATTGAAGGCATTTGAGCAGCTAAGATTTCGTATTGTAGTTCAGTGGCTTCATTGTCGCAAACTGTCAGATGAAGATGAATTTTCTTCATTATATCTTCTGAAAGGTAATTTCCCGCGCAGTATCCGGCAGTACATTTTCCTCCACTAGGAAACTTCGATCCGCTGGCGTATGAAATAGCTTTTATTTCAGAAAGAATTTCACCCTTTCCTAAAAAATGAACATTAGGACAAAAAGTTTGGTCCAAAATAAATACCGGCTCAATAGCAATATCTCCATTTGAAGTGGTTCTTTCTTTGCTCAATGTTTGTTTTAAATTCAATAATTCGGGCACTTCTACTCTTGGGTTAGTTGGTATTTCTGCAATGATATAAGGGATGGCATCTTCCATGGCAATTTGGTTTAGTACATTTTCTATGCTCTGAACCATATCATTGTCACCATCTACAGCTAAATCAACAACTTCAACGTGATTCAGACATGCAGCTACTCGTCGCGCTTGATCGTTTGTGCCTCCGTAGCAGTTCGTGGGCACAACAAATCGAATTTCTTTCTGAGGGTGATTTTCTTGGGTATAATCAATAAGTCCCATCATGATTGCGTATTGCATTGATAATCCACTAGACGCAACCACCGGAAGAACTTTAGTTCCTGTTATTTCTTTGATAGAGTTTTGAACCGCAATTTTATTTTGTTCCCAATCTGAAAGGGAAGGAGTCTCTTGCTCTACTTCCAACAAGGTGTTTAGCACAATGAATGAATTGGCCGGAGTCATCGAAATAGTTTCTCGTCTTCTCACATGTTGAATATCAGAAATATACTGAGAGTTATTGGCAGAAATAACCAAGATACTCCCCATGCCTTTGTAGAGAGTTAGTTGAAAATCAATGCCAGAGGAGGATGGAAGAAGTTCGTGGTTTTCTGAGATGAATACAATACTTCCATCAAATTCTTTTGCCTCTTCCCACTGTGATACTTTTTGAAGTTCAAAATCATAACCATAAATTGCTCTTATGGCTTCAGCATCAAACCCTTTTGGGAGTTCCGAGGTGTATGCAATTACTGTTTTTTTGTGGTCAAATAAGTTTTTTCTTAAGATAGATAACACCGGAACCGTTTCCGAAGAAAAAGAAATTACGTTGGCAGATTCGAACCCATTCATTTTTGAAATTACCCATTCAAGAATGCAAGAGAGTGGATGACCCAAACGAATGTAATCGTAAGCGGTAGGCAATTCGCTCAACTTTGATTGATCGGCATTTTTAGCCTTATATAATTCTTCAAATTGGGTTAAAAACTCTGTTTTAGCTAAGTTTTCATTGTAAATATCCAATCTGTGAGTAGTAAGGTTAAGCCAATCCATCGGCATGTTTGTCAATACCTCTTTTACGTAGTTTTTTATCTTGTTTTCTTGCATAATTTTTTCCTTTTTGGGGAATGTAAAATTACAATAATTCACACGGAATAGAAAGATAGGCTTGGTATTTCTTACCCCGTTCGAACTACGTTGAGTTTTGTATTTAAATTTTCTCTTTACTAATTTCACATGGTTATCTTTGTAAGGATGAAATGAAGAAACAAATGGAAAATAGAAAGACGTATATAATTGGAGGAGGAGTAAGTGGATTGGTAGCAGCAAGAGTACTGGAAAATAACGGATTTGAACCCATAATCATCGAAGCAACTGATCGAGTAGGAGGCAGGGTAAAAACGGATGTCAAGAAGGGATATCAACTAGACCATGGTTTTCAGGTTTTATTAACCTCTTACCCGATGGCACAGAAGTATTTGGATTTGGAAGCTCTTGATTTGCAGAGGTTTCTTCCTGGTGCGTCAATTTTTCGTTCTGGCAAACAAAAAATAATAGGAGATCCATTGCGCCAGATTTCTTTTTTGTTTCCCACTCTTTTTTCTGGTATAGGAAATGGCAAGGACAAACTAAAAATCATAAAATTGAATGCCTTATTAAAAAGAAAGAGTATTGAATCAATTTTTGAAGAAAAAGAAACAACCACATTGGATTATTTGGGAAAATTTGGTTTTTCTCAGTCCATAATCAATGATTTTTTCACCCCATTTTTTAGTGGAATATTTTTAGAAACAGCTCTTTCTACTTCAAGCAGAATGTTTGAATTTGTGTACAAAATGTTTGGCGAAGGCAATGCAGCCCTTCCAAAAGCAGGAATTGAAGCAATTCCTGCCCAGTTGAAACAGAAGTTAACTAAGACCACTTATCTGTTGAACACAAAAGTGAGAGAAGTGAAAAATGGAGAAATAAAACTAGAAAACGGAGAAGTATTGCAGAGTAAGTCTATCATTGTGGCAACCGATCCAACTAAGTTGATTAGTAATTTGGCGGGGCAGTCCACAAAATGGAAGTCCTGTGTAACTCTGTATTTTGAAACTGAATCAAGAAACATAAAAAAGCCGCTAATAGGTTTGGTAGCAGACAAAGAGTCTTTGGTAAACAATATTTTCTTTCACACCAGTTTGGAAAGTGATTCGAAAGGGAAAAAAGAACTCCTTTCAGTAACGGTAATTGATACAAAAGGGAAGCCTGAAAGCGAAATCATCGAGCGTGTGCAGCGAGAACTAAAAAAACATTGTGGAATTGAAGCGGTTGAGTATTTGGCGCACTATCATATTCCTTTGGCTCTGCCAGATTTAACTAATTTGCGTTACGACATGTTGCCATCCGAAACTCAACTTACTTCGGATATCTTTTTGGCGGGCGATACCCAATTAAATGGGTCCTTAAATGCAGCTATGGTTGCCGGAGAGCGAGCGGCATTAGCTGTAATCGAAAAGTTGAGATAACAGAGCACCAAATTTCTACCCTTCAATTCATTCAGAAATTTTCTGTTTAGGTTTTATATAATCCTTAAATTCGTTACCAAACATACGAATTATGGAAAAACCAAGCTACAAACAACTGCTTCACAAAATCGAAGCAGTATTCCTTGATATTGATGGAGTCATAACTGATGGAAAAGTAATTATGCATCCTTCGGGCGAATTTTTGCGAAATATGAGCACAAGAGATGGCTATGCCATAAAAAAGGCAGCTAACTCTGAAATCCTTGTATTTGTTATTTCGGGCGGAAGTTCCGAGAGTATGAGAAAACGGTTAGAGTTTTTGGATGTGAAAGAGATTCACATGTCTGTAAAGAATAAAGTAGAGGTGTTGGAATCTATTCTAAAAAAATATTCATTAACCAAAGAACAAGCCTTGTACATGGGAGACGATATTCCTGATTACGAAATCATGCAAGAAGTTGGAATATCGGCTTGTCCTGTAGATGCTTGCAATGAAATATTGAATATTGCTGATTATGTATCTCATAAAAAAGGAGGGAATGGAGCAGTGAGAGATGTACTTGAGCAACTATTGAAAATAAAAGGAAAATGGATGAATGAATTTACCACTCAATCTAATTAATTATGAAATATACGCTTGATACTTCCTCTAAAGAGCAACATTACCTAGTAATCACCATGGAGGTAAAAACTCCGTTGGACGAAACTTTACTTCAGTTACCTGCTTGGCGACCGGGAAGATATGAGTTGGGAAATTTTGCCAAAAACATTCAGAAATTTGAGGTGTTTAATGAGCGCAACGAACTACTAGGTTTTGATAAAATTTCAAAAGATTGCTGGAAAGTAACTACCCAATACGCAGAAACTATCCGGGTAAAATATAATTATTACTCGATTGATTTTAATGCAGGTTCAACTTACCTGTCAGAAGAAGTATTGTATGTAAATCCTGTGAATTGCTTTGTTTATGTTCCTGACGAGATTGACAAATCCTGCACAGTTGAAATTCCTGTTGGTGAGAACGAAAAGATAGCTTGTGGAGTGCCTTTCGAGAAGGGCGAGATCCAAACAGAAAACTTTCACGAATTGGCAGATACTCCATTTTTGGTAAGTAGTAAATTACAAGTTCAGGATTACGAAAGTGAAGGAGTGAAAGTGAGTGTTTGGTTTTATGGAGAATGTAAACCTGCGTGGAAAAAGGTAATAGAGGATTTTAAAAAGTTCACGGATTATCAAATTCAACAGTTTGGAGGTTTTCCCACTTCTCACTATCATTTCATCAACATCATTCACCCGCACAAAGCTTATCACGGAGTGGAGCACACTACTTCCACGATCATAGTGTTAGGCCCCAGTTATGAAGTGATGACAGAACGGTATGTTGATTTGTTGGGAGTAAGTTCCCACGAATTGTACCACGCTTGGAATATCAAATCTATTCGGCCTGCTGAAATGAATCCATACGATTACAGCAAAGAGAATTATTCGAAATTGGGATATGTGGCCGAAGGTGTAACGACTTACATGGGTGATTTAATGCTGTATGAATCAGGTGTTTTTAATAAGAAAGAATACGCGAATGAACTGAATCAGTATTTAAGAAGGCATTATACAAATGGGGGGAGATTAGCAAAATCTGTTGCAGACTCTTCTTTTGATACTTGGCTAGATGGGTACGAAGTAGGGGCGCCAGACAGAAAAAGTTCTATCTACATGGAAGGAGCGCTTATTTCGTTTATGATTGATACCAAAATAAGACAGGAAAGTTCGAATCGGTTCTCGCTTCATGATGTAATGAAAGAGTTGTACGAGAATTTTGGAAAAAAATCGATTGGATATTCGGAGGTTGATTATAAGTCAATTATTGAGCAATTTAGCGGAATTTCTTTTGATGAGTTCTTTCAAAATTACATTTGGGGAACAAAAGACTTTACCGAGGAATTGTCTAAATGTCTAGCTCTTCGAGAATTCGAATTAATAAAAAAGCCATCAAAAATTGCGAGCGAGCGATTTGGGATAATACTAAGACCAGATGAAACAAGCAAGGCGTTGGTCTTGCATGTTTCGCCAAACTCTTCTGGATGGAATGCGGGAATTACCAGAGAGGACGTTATCTTATCTGTGAATGGATTCTTGTTGAAAAAGAACTTGAATGAGTGGTTGGCATATTTTGAAAACTCTGAAATTGAACTAGAAGTGGTAAAAGGAAATAAAACCAGAAAGGTGCGACTAGCTGCTCCTAACCAACATCAATTTTGGGAATATACTGTGAATGTATGAAAAGGAATGAAACGATTGACGAAGTTCTCCAGCAACATGCTGGATGGATAATTGAAGAAAAAGGACTGGTAAAAACCTTTGTGTTTGATTCGTTTGAAAAAGCGATGAAAAGTATGCAAGAATTAGTTCCAGTAATTGTTGGATTGAATCACCACCCCGATTGGAAGAACAGTTACAACAAAGTGAATGTTTGTCTTTTTACACATGATGAAGACGCTGTGACAAAAAAAGATATCGAATTACTAAAAATTATTGAGGAAAACTGGGGCAAGAGTTAAATTACCTATAACAAACTTGGTTGTTAGAAGTTTAAGAACGTTTTTTTAGTACTTTCGGAGTAAGTTAACTATCTTACCTATATGAGCAATAAAAACCTATTATTCTTTTTTGTGTTAAGTTGGGCATTAGTCGCTTGCAAAACTGAACAAGGAACTAATTCCGAAAGTTTAAAACAGAGAGAACAAGAGTTTTTGGCGGAGCTAACCACCCGGTTTACAAAAATACTCACCGAAAATATGCGAAAAGATTCCTTAGGAATTGTTTCGAGGGTTGGGGAAATTCACAACCAAATTTCTTTTCCTTGGATGAACCAGGAAAAAGTGCTTAATGAGAATGCACATTTTCTTTTGACACAATTATCTAGTTCATTGTGTTATGGTTTAGACACTTGTTTTTATGATGTAGAAAGAATGCGGGAGATCGAACATCAGCTGATTTTGGATACTGCAAACGTAGATTTACTTGTAGAGGGAAACTACCTTTTTTCTAAGAATTACGTTGTCTTTGCTTCGCAACTAAAGTATGGTCTGATGAATCATAAAAACGAAGATTCTGTGTATTTCGAATGGAAAGTAGATTCGCTAACCGATGCCGATTTGACCGAAATGAAAAATGGGCTGTATCACCATGAGCTTGCACAAACAATCGAAAACTTGGAGCCAACCTTTGTTCAATATAAACAACTTAGACACGCTTGGACAAATTATCTGGAGGGCAAGAAATTTGGAACTGAAAAAAAACGCGTAACGTCATTAAAAGAAGACTCTACATTGGCCTATCAAAATGCGCGTGATGCTTTAGTTATTTATCAATATCTCGATTCTTTGCAATCAGAAAATGACTCGATATTTGGAGTGGCATTAAAACAATTTCAATTTGATAATAATTTAGCTACAGATGGAAGAATAGGAAGTGCTACTTCTTTTGCTTTGTCGCAAAGTAACCGAGACCGAAAGTTATCAGTTTTAGCCTCTTTGGAAAAATACAAATGGGAGAATCTAGAAGCAGATTCATTGTTGTATGTAAATATCCCTTCCTACGAATTGAAGGTGATTGAAAGGAATAAAGTGGCGAAAACACACAGAGCCGTTGTGGGAAAAACAATCCATCAAACTCCCTCCTTTTCCGCGAATATGGATTATTTGATTTTGAATCCATACTGGCATATCCCGAAAAGTATTTCGAGTAAGGAAATTTTACCAAAGCTGAAAAAAGACTCGAATTTGGTAGCCAAAAAAGGGTATACGATATATGATAATAATCGCAATGTGATTGATGCCAGTTCGGTTGATTGGAGTAAAGTGAGTGCAAGTTCATTCAATTACCGAATTTCGCAAACCAGAGGTGGAGGCACTGCATTGGGTAGAGTAAAGTTTATTTTTACCAATAAACATAGCATTTACATGCACGATACACCAGCAAAAAGTTTATTTAAAAATGATGTCAGAGCCTACAGTCACGGTTGTGTTAGGTTAGAATATCCATTGGAATTAGCCACTTATTTGATTTCAAGGAAAGACAAGAACTTTACGCAAGACTCAGTGGAAAATTTCGTAAAAACAGGGCAACAAAAAAGAATAAATTTGGATTACCCTCTAACAGTTTCGTTGAAGTATTTTTGTTGTGAAGGAACTCCAGATGGAAAAATGAAGTTTTATAGAGATATTTATAACAAAGAAACTCAGCTGAAATCGAGCTTGGATCGGTTGTTTTACCTAAAATCTGAATAGAATGAGTCGGCAAAATTTCTTGCCTTCAAATAGTTAGAACTCCGTAGGTACTTTTTATCAGCATGATAGATAAAGAAACAAGATCCTTGAGAAATTGTATTCACTATTTTTTTGTAATTCTTGTGTGGAAGAGCTGGACAACCAAAACTTCTACCCAAAATGTTTCCGTTGCTTTTCAAGAATTTTTTTGTTGCATAGTCTGCCGAGTGAACTACAACTCCTCTTTCAAATACATTGCTATTGCTGTATTCTTTGCCATGCAATTTCATTGAGTGATCATATTTTCCATCATAAATTTTTCCGGTTACAAAAAAACCGAAGCTACTCATCTTTGATTCAGATTTATTGGAGAATTTGGTTGCATACAATTCGCCAGAATTTCTACCGTGAGCAATAATACTTTGGAAAATCACTTGTTTCTGTTCTAAATCAACTACAAAAAAACGTTCTTCATTACTCGGTTTTGTATAGTCAATTAGAGTTAGAAATCGTTCTTCAGTCAATTCGTGGTTGTTTTTCATGGAGTAATAACCTTTCATTCCTTTCTGAAATATATTGAAATTGAGCTCTGGGGTTTGAAGACAATCATAGAGAGATTCAGTGTAGGAGTCGAATGCCATTATTTTTTTTTCAATCGGTACGAGTTCTTCATTGTACTTTACGAAGCGTTCACCTTTTCTTATTTCACCCTTGTTTATTAACGTATTACTCGAAAAAATAAAGATACAAGAAAGAAGAAAAATAGATTTCATAAAAATAAAAATTGGAGCTGGATTCTAATCACAAGCCTAATTAACGAAAGCAGATGAAGTTTATTGTAAAGGTAGGATTTTACTTATTGCTTTATAAATTTTTGAAAAGAGACGGTTTCATTTGCTTTGTTCGTTGCACGAACAAAATAGGTGCCTGCTGCTAAATTTGAGATGTTTAAGGATTGATTCGTAGTTTTTGGAAGTATGGCTTGCCCTGCTAAGTCAAAAATTTCATAAGTCATGATAGTCTCAATTTTTGGTGTAATGTAGAGGGCATCTGCGGCAGGATTTGGATAAAGTAGAAAGGCCAAGTTTTCAGTTTCATTTTCAGTAATTCCCACAATTCTTGTGTCGTAATATTGCACAGTGTTAATAGTTGTAAAACCGAGTACTTCAATTCCTTCTGCTCTCATTACTGGAAGGCTAAAACTTGCATCATACCAGGTATATTCTACTATCTTTCGAGGAAGACCAAACGGAGTTGACAAAAACACAACCGAATCTATTTGGTCCAAAGTGGTTTTTACTTTTAGCACATTGTTATGTGTTTGATAAGGAGTGATTAAAGTCCCGTGACCTTCGACTTCCCAAATACGATCATACGTTACTTTGTATTGGATGTTTTGACCAATACTAGTTAAATCGAGTCCCCATTCTCCATAGCTTTTGCCTGAGTCTTGATAAGTGAAGGGAAAGGTAAGTATCGTATCAGGATCGGAATATTCCGCAACAATTGGAATAGTTAATGCGTTTGTATCTTTTACTTTTAAGCCCTTTATATTGCCAACTAACGTGTTGTTAGTTTTTTTTGCCATCGTCATCACATCGTAAAGAGTGAATACAAAGGCGTCCAAAGAATCTATGTCGACAACGCCAATATTGGTGAGCGAATTCCATTTTGAAAGGCAGGTAAACCCTCCACCAGCCAATACACATTGGGTTATGAATGGCGCTTGATAGCCAGAAGCCGAAGGAGCAATCGTATACTTACTTCCGCTTACATCCATGCCCAATAAAGAATAATCCCAAGTTATGTTAGCACCTGTTGTATCAAAGTCTTGGGAGAGAAGGCCTGTTGTTACTGTTGTCATTGGTAGCGTGTAGTTACCGCTGGCGTAGTTGCTAGAAGTATACGAACTTTGGCAGATTCCCATAAGACTAACAATAGTTAGCAGTAGGGAGAAGAAATATTTCATAACTTTTATTTTCGTGATATGCTTAAAAGTAGCAATTTTTGTTTAAAACAGGGAAGATGCGTATTTATCTAACGGATTTATCTCGCTTTTTCCCTCTCAAATAAAAGAAAATCGTACCGGTAATACCTGCAGCAATCAATATCATTGAGATGATTTCAGCTTGGGTCAATCCATTTCCGTATTCCACATTCACTCTGATTCTTTCAATTAATAATCGTTCTGCTCCAGTGAAGAATACATATAGACTAAACAGAATTCCTGAGAATTTAATTGATTTTCTCACTGTCCACATGATAGCAAATAGGATAAAACTCATGATTGTTTCATAAAAAGGAGTAGGGTAAACAGGGTTTTCTAATCGATGGTTATAGTCTGGAAAAATACTATTGACAATTTCTATTCCTTCGTTATTTATGTTGTTAGGATAGTCGTAGGCCCACATCCAATCGGGCAAAAAAGACATCCATTCAGGTTTTGGATTCAAGTTGTCGATTCCCCAATCTCCATCTCCAGCAAACTGACATCCAACCCTTCCTAAGCCGTAGGCTAATAGAACAGTTGGTCCTAAAGCATCTAAAAATTGCAAAATAGGCAGTTTGTTTTTCCAGAAATAATAAATATTCCCGAATACAGCCAAGATTACACCACCATAAACGGTAAGTCCTCCATTGAGATCTCCAATATTTCCTGATGCCATAAAAGCCGACCAAAGTTTACCAGGTTGCTCAAGAAAAGCAAAAATTAAAGCGCCACCAATTCCACCTACAATTCCAATTAGAGTTACATTTCCCATGTGCTCATGAGGACGGACTTCTATTGTTTTTTCTGTCGGTGTGTCTAATTTGTCTTTGTTGGCTTCTTTGTATTTCCAAAAAGCCATCAGAATACCTCCCCCAATTCCTGCAAGAATATTTCCTTGGCTAGAAAGAAGAAAACCAACAAAATCATTGAACAATCCATCGACTGTAAAAAGAGGGATTAGTTTCATTCCAATTACAAAACCTAAAATCCCATTAATAAGAATATCTAAAGGTTGAGCACCTTTCCCAATAACAATTGTTTTTTTTGTACTTTTTATCCAGCCTAAGGATTCTCTTCTTTTTAATTCTCGTGACCCAAACCAATTTGCAGCAATAAAACCTATTCCAATCCAAAGTCCAAGCATCGGTATCATTTTAAGAAACTCGAGTTCTATGCCAAAAGTGCCTTTGAATAAATGGTAAAGAGTTGGATACATATTAGTTGGTTAATTGTTTAAGTTCGGTTAATTGTCTTTTTTCTATGAATTCAATTTTCATTAATCCATCTCTGTCTACTTCTGTCATTTTTACGGGAACTACTTGGTTCACGATTAGCGGATTGAACGGTGCTTTTACTTTTACATAATTAGATGTAAATCCATTCATAATTCCATGTTCTTGGTCAGCTTCAAATAAAACTTCCTCGGTGTGTTGTTCGTTTTGTAAATAAAAAGCTTTTTTCTTCTTCTCAGACAGGATTCTTAGCCTTTTACTTCTTTCTTTTCGCATAGCTATCGGTACTACATCTTTCATTTTTATGGCAGTGGTATTGGCTCTTTCAGAATAGGTGAATACATGTAGATATGAAACGGGAAGGTCAACCAAAAACGAATAAGTTTCTTCAAATATTTCGTCAGTTTCACCGGGAAAACCAACAATCACATCAACCCCAATACTGCAATGCGGCATTAGGTCTTTAATTTTTTCAATTCTCGATTGGTAAAGCGCCTTGTCATACTTTCTTCTCATCGCTGTAAGCAATGCATCTGAACCACTTTGCATTGGAATATGAAAATGAGGGACAAACTTGTCTGATTTACAAACGAATTCAATAATTTCCGTAGATAAAAGGTTGGGTTCAATAGAGGAAATTCTAAATCTCTCTATTCCTTCAATTTTGTCTAACTTCTTAATGAGTTCAAAGAAGTTTTCTTCACTTCCCTGTCCAAAGTCTCCAATATTCACTCCAGTCAAAACAACTTCCTTTACATTGGTTTGGGCAATTTTTTTTGCTTCAATCAAGGTTTTGTCTATACTGGCATTTCTACTTTTTCCTCTTGCCAAGGGAATGGTACAAAATGTACAGAAATAATCACATCCATCCTGAATCTTCATGAAGGTTCGAGTTCTATCACCCACAGAAAAACCGGGTACAAACTCTTTGGTTTCTTTAATAGAATTGTTCTCGATGTGAGCTACCTCCTTCTTTTCTATGTTTTCTAGGTATGCCGTTAAGTTGAACTTTTCTTGAGCACCCAAAACGAGATCCACTCCCGGAATAGCTGCAATTTCCTCAGGTTTTAGTTGGGCATAGCAACCAATAATTACGACAAATGCATTTGGATTGAAACCCAAAGCTTTCTTCACAAGTTGCTTACATTTTTTGTCTGCATTTTCTGTTACCGAACAAGTATTAATTACGTACATGTCTGGCGATTCGTGAAAATCCACTTTTGCAAATCCTGCTTCTACTAATTGTCTTGCAATAGTTGAGGTTTCTGAAAAGTTTAGCTTACAACCGAGTGTATAAAATGCGACTTTTTGATATTGATTCATTGCTCTATTTAAACTTGCACAAAGATAACAATTTGTGGAGAAGTAATTCTCTGCTTTGTAGAATCAATTTAAACGTTCATTGAAATAAAAAAAATCAATAAAAAAGCCACCAAAAAGTTTAGGTGGCTCTGTAGTATGTTCCTCGTAGACTCTATCGTTTATTCAAAACCGTAATATGACCAAAATTCTCATATTCTTGTCCTGTCTGTTTAGTTATCCCAACTACTCGCCAAATAAAGGCATCTTCGTCTACTGCCTGACCTTTAAAAGTTCCGTCCCATCCGTCAGTCTTACTTGTGGTAGAGAACATTAATTGTCCCCATCTATTGAAAATCATTAACTGATAACCTTCATCCGTCAATCCTTCTACGATCGGTAAAAACACTTCGTTTACATCATCGTCATTTGGAGTGAATGTATTGGGGGCATAGAGCAATACCTCATATTTGATAAAAAATGGTTTACAAATACTATCTCTACATCCATATTGATTTTCCACTTTCAAGCAGTTCAAGAATCTTTTTCCTCCATTAGCCGGGAATTCGAAATACGTATCTCTGGTCGTAGCTCTCATAAAGTCACTTATTATCCACTCATAATCGAGTGGAGCTCCGTAATCTGTGGTGTTTGTAAATGTTACTTTCGTATTGAATACATCTGTTTCAGGTCCCGGGTCAAAAGTGAAATTGGCATTCGGTTGAGGATGAAGATTGATGTTAAATTCTTCGGTATACGTGCATCCCTTTGCATCTGTTACCGTGGCTGTGTATATTGATGATATTGCTGGACTTTCTGTCATTGAAAAGCCGGTGGAACCAGTACTCCAACTAACAGAGTAAGGCGGTGTTCCACCAAGGGGAACGGCTGTTATGGTAGCAAATTTATTGAGGCAGATAAACGTATCTGGTATTGGAGTTAGAACAAGAGGTAATGGTTGTCCAATGACTTCTAAACTTCGGCCTATGCATCCATCGGCAGTTTTTATGGCTACTTGGTAAGGACTTGCTGCAGCACATAAATTATTAAATACATTACTAGTTTGCCAAGTAGAACCATTATCAATACTGTAACTTACAGCGGTTGCATCTACTATTGTAAGAGATCCGTCACAAGCGTTGAAACATTGTTCATCGACCACATTTACTTGATCAATAATTTCTGCAATGGGTTCGGTAATTACAAAAGGATTGATGGTGAAACAACCATTTTCGTCAGTTACTTTTACTGTGTGAGGACCCGCACATAAATTGGTTCTTTTTTTTCTGACAGAAAATACATTGTCAAATTCTACGAGGTAATTTCCAGTAGGTGATGTTCCACCCGTTGGAAAGGCTTCTACTTCTCCGTTGCACACAGAGAAGCAGGAGGCATTTTCTATGATGAGATTAGGCAGAATATTGGGTGGATTCGTTAAGTTGTAGGTGACCGTATCTGAGCAGCCACCTGAGTCATAAACTATGCAGGTGTAAGTTCCTGGTGCAAGACCGCTGAAAACATTACTCGCTGAGCTAGTAGCTCCATTATTAATGGAATAGGTGTAAGGCGCTTGACCTCCAAAGGCATTTATGGTAATAGATCCATCATTTACACCAATGCAGCTTGGGTCAACTTGAGTAATTGTTTGATTTAAGATAACATAGATGTCATTGATTAACGTGTCGATCATTAAAGTACAACCATTTTCAGAGATCAACTCTACTTGGTATAAACCAGGTCCAGGAATATAAAAACCTTGGTTGGTATCGTTTGGAAGAAGTGCAATTGGAGTTCCTCCATACCATTGATAGGAGAGGTATCCAGAATCTGCTTCTAAATATATTCCTTTGCAGTCTTGAGTTTTTTTGACGTCTGGTAAAAAACAGTTTCCATCAATGTAAGCTCTGCCTGCATGAGCTCCATAACCGCAATCTGCTACTGTGAATACAACTGTAATTTCTTGTCCTATATAAGTGGATAAGTCAACAGTTATCCTTGCCCAAGGCTTGTATTTCCAATTTGATGTTCCTACTCTCGAGAAAGATGTGGTTTGTGAGATTACATCATAATTTCCACATGAAGGGATAGGCAAATTGTTCGTGTCTAGAAATTCTACTGTGAAAAATGGAACTTCATTGGCAGGGTGTCCTGAAGGATCATTAAAAACTACCGCAAAATCGTAGGTAAAATATGGTTTGTCTGTTGTAATGTTTGCTTTGTGAATCGCTCTACTCACTTCATATCCTCCACCTTCATCACCTAATTGAAGGGAATAAGTTCCTCCTCTAGGATTTAGTTTTGTAATTGCTGGGGCGTTCATGTCTACTCCACCTGTAACAATCGTATGTTGTGCATTCACTCCAGTACCCGTGGTACCTGTTGTTAAATTTTGAATGGCATAATTAGTATGGGTGGTGCCTGGGAAGTTTACATCTGCAACAAAGGGCGACCAATGTTGCCAAGTTCCAAGCTCAAAATCAACATTATCACAGTTGCCCGCTTCGGCAGTATGGGAATGATGGTGTGAGTTAAGCTGCTGATGGTTTATTTTCCAAGAATTGAAATTACTCATCAAGGAAGCACTATTTTTCATCGAATTAAAATGATCATCATAAGTTGGTTGCAAATCTTGAGAAGTAATAGTTCCACTTAATAACTTCGAATAGGTACTCATAAAAAAACCTTTCAATTCACCTCGTAAATAGTGTTTGAAAAGTTGTTGGTTTTGAATCGAAGTAGTATGTAATATGGTCGAATCAATTAACTTTTGAGAGAAATTATAGGAGATTTCAAAACTGTGCAATGTGTCTTCCATTAATACTTCTCTTGAAATTGTTTGAGAGAAACTCGCTTGATTAGCTGAACATACAAGAATAATAGCGGTTAGGTAATGGATAAGTATTTTCATAATGTATTCGTTGTTTGATTTTATAACGATAAAACTCGAGTAGGGTTGTTTCTAATTTATAAAAATACTAAAAAATTTTGATGTGTTTTTTCAAACTGATAGAAGCAAGAGCAAAAAAATTGAAACTGATACTTGATTTGTAAAAAATTAACAATAATTTGAAAATCGGATTAGAACAAATTGAAGGAATAATTTGTACTTTTAGTATCCACAACCGAAACCATGAGATTCTATTGCCTTTTTCTTTTTTTTCTTACAACGCTCTCAGCGTTGGCAACTCACAATAGAGGAGGGGATATATCTTACGTTCATCTTTTTGGAAATACCTACAGATTTACCATCACCACTTGTACGAAAACCAGTGCAGTAGCAGATAGGCCTGAACTCGAAATTCGCTGGGGTGACGGCACACCCAAAGACACAGTTCAGAGGTCTTCAACTATATCGATGGCCCCTGCAGACGCACAAAAGAATTTTTATAAAATAGATCATACTTTTGCTGGGGCAGGAACTTTCAGAGTAACAATGGAAGATCCCAACAGAAACGCTGGTATAGTCAATATTGGAGGCGCGACTAACTCCGATCAGTTCCCTTTCTGTATTGCTACTGAAATAGTGATTTCTCCTTTTTTAGGAGTTAATAACTCTGTTGTTTTCAACGATTGCCCATGTCCAGAATTAGCCTGTGTAAACAAACGATATTGTTATAATCCGCAAGCTACAGATCCTGATGGAGACAGTTTGTCCTATAGTTTGGTGCCATGTTTAGGATTGAATTGTTTGTCGATGAGCACTCCGGCTGTCTACCAATATCCGAGTAGTTTTGGAGGTACAATCTCCATTGATCCTGTTTCTGGAACCTTGTGCTGGGTAAACCCTTCGCGCATAGGTGAGTATAATATCGCGGTGCTGGTAACGGAATGGCGAAATGGTATAAAAATGGGAAGTGTGTTGAGAGACATACAAATAACTGTGACAGTGTGTAATAATGATCCTCCGGTAATTACATCCATCACAGACACCTGTTTAGTAGCGGGCAGTTCCATTTCAATTCCTGTTTTGGCAACTGATCCAAATTCTGGAGATATTATTACGCTTACCGCAACAGGAGCGCCATTAACAGGTGTGAGTAACCCCGGAAACTTTGTTTCTGTTTCTGGAACTTCTCCAGTGTCATCCAATTTTTCTTGGACAACAGATTGTTCAAATATCAGGAAATCACCATTTTCGCTGTATTTTGTTGCTACCGACAATGGAGCCCAAGTTAATTTATCCGATTATAAACAGGTCAATATAACCGTTAAAGCTCCGCCACCTTCAGGAGTTTCGGCCACTCCACTTAGTGGAAATGTAGTAGTTAGTTGGGACCAATCTTCGTGCTCTAATGCAGTTGGTTATAAAGTGTATAGAAAGAAAGGCTCAAGTCCACCACCTTCAGCTTGTTGTGGACAAGAATCAGCAATTGAATTGGGCTACACATTTATTGGTCAAACAAATTCTTTGGTAGATACCAGTTTCCTCGATGTTTCAAATTTAGCTGTGGGTGAAGAATATTGTTATGTTGTAACTATCATTTATCCAGTAGATTATGAAAGTTGTTTGTCTACCGAAGCTTGTATGATCTTGCAGAAAGATGTCCCCATTATTACGCACGTTACAGTTAATTCAACCGATATTACTTCTGGTGTTGATTCGATTGTTTGGGCAAAGGCATCGGATATTGATACGGTAACAAATTATCCTCCGCCATATTTGTACAAAATATTTCATTCAACAAGTTTTTTGGGGGCAAACAATTTGATTTTCACATCACCAACTTATCCTACCTTGTCATCAAGTGACACAGTTTACGTTCACTCCAACACCAATACTGAGTCAACACCGAATAATTATAGAATTGGTATGTACCATATAGTGGCAGGCGACACCCTGTTAGTGGGTGAATCAAATTCAGCCTCCTCTCTTTTTCTCACCACTTCGCCAAATGATAACCAGATTGCATTAAGTTGGACAGAGAATGTTCCCTGGACAAACAATTCTTACGAAGTGTACCGAGGAAACTCCATAGGAGGTAGTTTTAGTTTAATTGGAACAACAACACTGCAATCTTATATAGATAGTAATTTACAAAATGGCAGAACTTATTGCTACAAGGTAAAAAGTATTGGACAATACACAGATCCCAGTATAGTTTCACCCTTAGAAAATTTTTCTCAAGAAGTATGTGACCAACCTATTGATTTGACTCCTCCTTGCCCACCAGTTTTGTCAATTGACAATAGTTGCGAAGATGAATTGAATTACCTAATATGGTCAAATCCGAATAATGATTGTGCAGATGATGTAACTCGTTACCGAGTGTTTTACTCTCAAACCCCGGAAGGTCCTTATGTAGAAATAACTTTTATTAATGATCCGAATGATACAACTTTAGTTCATAATGATATGGGGTCTATTGCCGGGTGTTATTATGTAACAGCCTTGGACTCGATTCAATATAGCAATGAGAGCGTACCGAGTAACATCGTTTGTGTGGATAATTGCCCTATTTACTTTTTACCTAACGTGTTTAGCCCAAATGGTGACGGGATTAATGACGTGTTTCGTCCAATATTACCTTACAAATTTATTGATAGTATAGAATTTGTAGTTTATAATCGTTGGGGAAATGTAGTTTTTAGAACATCTGATCCGATGTTGAATTGGAAAGGATTGGATCAAGAAACAGGAAAGCCAGTTGTAGATGGAGTTTATTTTTATACTGCAAGGGTGTATGCAAAAAGATTAACAGGACTTTCTGAGACCAAACTGAACGGGTCGATAAGCTTATTTAGAAATAGCGAAGGACGAGCTAATTGATGGTTTTTAATTTTTGAGAAAACTATTTTGAGAAATTAAAATAAACCGAGGATTCTGAAGAGTAAATTTTTACAAATCGCTATATT
Organism: Flavobacteriales bacterium; assembly: GCA_965655625.1. Classification (GTDB taxonomy): domain Bacteria; phylum Bacteroidota; class Bacteroidia; order Flavobacteriales_D; family CAJJDF01; genus CAJJDF01. The sequence continues at coordinate 17,615 of CBFHHA010000014.1, forward strand.
TGCGCATTACAAAAATTTACTATGATAAAAATAACTTTACCAGATGGTACAATCAAGGAATTTGAGGCGGGTGCTTCAGCAATGGACGTAGCCATGTCGATAAGTGAAGGATTGGCCAGAAATGTGTTGTCTGCTGAAATTAATGGAGAAATTTGGGACGCTACCCGACCTATTCATGAAGATAGTACACTGAGTCTTTTGACTTGGAATGACAAAGAAGGTAAAGCAACAATGTGGCATTCTTCCGCTCACCTTATGGCTGAAGCACTAGAATCTTTTTATCCTGGAATAAAATTAGCCATTGGTCCACCAATCGAAAATGGATTTTATTATGACGTAGATTTTATGGAGTATGATTTTTCTGAAAAAGACCTAGCAAAGGTTGAGCAGAAAATGAAAGAATTAGCTAAGCAAAAGCTACAGTTTGAAAGAAAAGAAGTTTCGAAACAAGAAGCATTGGCTTACTTTACCGAAAAGAACGATCCTTACAAAATAGAATTGATTAATGAGTTAGAGGATGGTAGTATTACTTTTTACACACAAGGAAATTTTACAGATTTATGTAGAGGGCCACACATCCCTCATACTGGAGTAATCAAAGCGGTGAAATTATTGAGTGTGGCAGGTGCGTATTGGCGAGGGGATGAGAAGAATAAACAGTTGACTCGAATATACGGGATTACCTTTCCCAAAGCGAAGGAATTAACTGAATATCTTGAAATGCTGGAAGAGGCAAAGAAAAGAGATCACAGAAAACTAGGAAAAGAATTAGAGTTATTTACTTTTTCTCAAAAAGTTGGGATGGGTCTTCCATTGTGGTTACCTAAAGGTACTGCTTTGAGAGAACGGTTATCTAATTTCTTGAAAAAAGCGCAAGATGAAACCGGTTACGAGCAAGTTGCAACTCCTCATATTGGTCATAAAGATTTGTATGTAACTTCAGGGCATTACGAAAAATACGGCGAAGATTCATTTCAATCCATAAAAACACCCAATGAAGGAGAAGAGTTTCTTTTGAAACCTATGAACTGTCCGCATCACTGTGAAATATATAATTCCTCACCTAAATCATACAAAGATTTACCGGTGCGTTACGCAGAGTTTGGAACAGTGTATCGATATGAGCAAAGTGGAGAACTGCATGGATTGACTAGAGTAAGAGGTTTTACTCAGGATGATGCGCATATTTTTTGTATGCAAGACCAAGTTGAGGAAGAATTCTCAAAGGTGATTGATTTGATAAAGTTTGTTTTCAAAGCTTTAGATTTTCAAGATTATACCGCTCAAATTTCATTGAGAGATAAAACCAATAGAGAAAAGTACATAGGAAGTGATGAAAATTGGGAGAAAGCCGAGCAAGCCATCATTAATACAACAAAAGAAGCAGGTCTGAACACTGTTATAGAATTTGGTGAAGCAGCTTTTTATGGGCCTAAGCTCGACTTTATGGTAAAAGATGCCATAGGAAGAAGTTGGCAGTTGGGAACTATTCAAGTAGATTATAATTTACCAGAAAGATTCCAGTTGGAATACACAGGAGCTGACAACCAAAAACACAGACCAGTAATGATTCACAGAGCACCATTCGGTTCATTGGAGCGGTTTGTTGCGGTTTTGATTGAACACTGTGCTGGAAAATTCCCTTTGTGGTTGGTTCCAACCCAAGTTGCAATATTACCATTGAGTGAAAAATATAATGATTATTGTGAAAATCTTTCTAAATCATTAAAAAATTACGATATTCGTGCCCTTGTAGACTCTAGAAATGAGAAGATAGGAAAGAAAATTAGAGATACCGAGTTAGAAAAAACTCCATATATGCTAATAGTAGGTGAGAAAGAAGCCAATGAAAACGTGGTTTCTGTGAGGAAACAAGGCGAAGGTGATTTAGGTAGTTTTACTTTAAAAGATTTCGCTGATATAGTAAACAAAGAAGTAGAAGAACAAATTAAATATTAACCAAAACTAAAGGTCATAGCGTTAAGAAACAACAATAGAAACAGAAGGTTCGAGAAAAAAGAGGACCCTCACAAGATCAACGAAAAAATTCGTGCTAGAGAAGTACGTCTTGTTGGTGACAATGTAGAACCACAGGTTGTATCCATAGACAAGGCCAGAAAAATTGCCGAAGAAATGGAACTTGACTTGGTTGAAATATCACCAAAAGCGAATCCACCAGTATGTAAAATCATTGATTATAAGAAGTTCTTGTACGACCAAAAGAAGAAGCAAAAGGCTTTAAAGTCTAAGCAAACGAAGGTTGTTATAAAAGAAATACGTTTTGGGCCCAACACAGATGAGCATGATTTTAATTTTAAATTGAATCACGCAAAGAAATTCTTGGAGGAAGGAGCAAAAGTGAAAGCTTATGTTTTTTTTAAGGGAAGAACCATTGTGTTTAAAGAAAGAGGTGAAGTATTACTTCTAAAGTTCGTGAGCGAGCTTGAAGAGTACGGATTGCCAGAAGCCATGCCGAAGATGGAAGGTAAAAAAATGATAGTAAACTTAGTTCCAAAGAAAAAATAAACCATAAAAATTTTAGCAGTATGCCAAAAATGAAAACAAAATCTAGTGCCAAGAAGAGATTCAAGGTAACTGGTTCAGGAAAACTGAAAAGAAAACACGCTTTTAAAAGTCACATTTTGACTAAAAAGTCACACAAAAGAAAGAAAAACTTGACAAAAGCAACTTTAGTTGATAAAGCTGACGTAGCGAACATCAAGCAACAATTGTGTATGTAATACACACCTAATTAGGTTCAATTATTAACGCCAAGTATTCAGTAAATGAAATAAAAGACTCGAAAGAGCACTGACTACTAAAAAATTAACAACATGCCAAGAACGACATATAGCGTAGCTTCACGTAAAAGAAGAAAAAAAATCATTAAAGCTGCCAAAGGATACTTTGGAAAGAGAAAAAATGTATACACTGTTGCGAAAAACGCAGTAGAAAAAGGAATGGCTTATTCTTACATTCACAGAAAACAAAAGAAAAGAAACTTTAGAAAACTGTGGATATTAAGAATAAATGCTGCCGCTAGACTAAACGGAATGAGTTATTCATCATTTATGGGTGCGTATAACAAATCTGGAATGGTTATGAACAGAAAAGTGTTGGCTGATTTAGCAATGAATCACCCAGAAGCTTTCAAAGCAGTAGTAGATCAATTAAAAAAATAAGGAATATTTCTTTCTTTGGAACAGAAAGTGAAGAGCCCTCAACTTGTTGAGGGCTTTTTTTATGCCTGTTTTCTCAGTGGATTGATTATATTTGTTTTGTACTATGGGTTCAAAAATTTTATATTATTTACTAATAAAGCCAATTTCTTTTTTGCCTTATTTTGTGCTATATGGCATTTCTAATGTTGTGTTTGTAATGACATTTTATGGGATAGGTTACAGGAAAAAGGTAATTCGTGCAAATATCTATAATTCGTTTCCTGATTTATCTAAAAAGGAGAGAGATAAAATTGTACGAAAATTTTACTTGCATTTTTGTGATTTGATTGTGGAGTCAATAAAGAATTTTTCGATTACCTCGAGCCAAGTAAAAAAAAGAATGAAATTTGAGAATATCGAGTTATTAAACAATTACTACGCTCAAGGAAAATCAGTGGTGACCATAGGAGGCCATTATGGAAATTGGGAGTTGTTTGCAGTGGCAGTTAGTCAAGTTTCAAAACTGAAGCAACTCGCTATTTACAAACCTTTATCCAATCAGTTTTTTGATGATAAAATGAAAAAGAGTAGGGGGAAGTATGGGCTGGCGATGATTCCAATGAAAGAAACTAAGGCGTATTTTGCCAAGGATGATTCTACTCCAAGAACGATTATTTTTGGATCTGATCAGTGGCCTTCGAATCCTATCAGAGCTTACTGGACTCGTTTTTTGGGTAGAGAAACTCCTTTTTTGTTTGGTGCTGAGAAATACGCAAAGGAATTTGATTGGTCGGTGGTTTATTGCGAAATAATTAGAGAGAAAAGAGGACACTTTACCACAAGGTATCATGAATTAACAGAAAATCCAAGAGAAGAGAAAGAAGGAGCTATTATTGAAAAATATGTGAAATTATTAGAAAAAACCATTGAAAGTAACCCGCCATTTTGGCTTTGGTCGCACAAGCGATGGAAAAAGACAAAAGAACAAGTATTTCAAGAAGTAGAAATAAATTAACATGAACCATACACTAGGAGCTATTCTTTATTTCGTTTTTCTTTTTCCCCTATCTAAATTGCCCTACTTTTTGCTGTATTCAGTTTCTTCTGTTGTGTATATTATCCTGTATTATTTGCTAGGATACAGAAAGAAGATTATTTCTGAAAATATATCCTTGTCTTTTCCGAATAAGAGCAAAGCGGAGATCAAAATTATTGTGAAAGAATTCTATCAGCATTTTGCAGATTTGCTTGTAGAAGTAATGAAAAATTTCTCTGTTTCCAACTCTCAAATTAAGAAAAGAGTCGTGTTTGAGAATCCTGAATTATTAGATGAATTGTACGCCAAGGACAAATCGATAGTGATTGCCACGAGTCATTACGGAAACTGGGAAATGTTGGCGGTAGCGATTGGCGATTTAGCTAAACATAAACAGCATGCAATATACAAGCCGTTGAACAGTAAATTTTATGACAATAAAATGAAAGTAGCTCGAGAGAAACTTGGGCTTACTATGTTTCCGATGGCAGATACTTTAAAGTATTTTAAAATGAAGCATGAATCGCCAATCGCTATATTCTTTGCTTCTGATCAGTGGCCTTCTAACCCCAAGAGAGCCTATTGGACTCAGTTTTTGGGAAGAGAAACTCCTGTTCTCATGGGTGCTGAACAATACGCAAAACTGTTTGACTGGCCCGTTGTGTATTGTGAAATGAAAAAAGTAAAAAGAGGCCATTATTCAGTGAGGTTTGAGTGTATTACCGAATCACCAAACGAGCTAGCGAAGGGAGAAATAATGGAGCTTTACGGAGATAAGTTAGAAAAGACAATTCGCAGCAAACCGGCCTATTGGCTATGGTCTCACAGAAGATGGAAAAGAACAAAAGAGGAAGTTTTTAGTTGACTGAATATTTTTCTAATTTAGTAACTATCGTATATTGAAAAGAATGAACAAAACACCATTAGCAGAACGACTGAGACCTACATCATTGGATACTTACCTCGGGCAAGAGCAACTGATTGGAGAAGGTGCCTCTTTGCGAAAGGCGATTGATTCAGGGTTTATTCCTTCACTTATTTTATGGGGACCTCCAGGAGTTGGTAAGACAACCTTGGCGAATATTATAGCCAATTCGCTCAAAAGACCTTTTTACACTCTTAGCGCCATTAATTCGGGAGTGAAGGATATCAGAGAAATTATTAACAAAGTAAAAAGCCAGGGAATGTTTGGCGGAAGTAACGCCATTTTGTTCATTGATGAGATTCATCGGTTTAGCAAATCCCAACAAGATTCTTTACTTGGGGCAGTAGAAAAAGGAATTATTACGTTGATTGGGGCAACTACCGAGAATCCCTCTTTTGAGGTTATTCCGGCTTTGCTTTCAAGAAGTCAGGTTTATGTGTTAGAGCATTTTTCCAAAAAAAACTTAGATGATTTAATCAGAAAAGCGGTTAAGGACGATAAAGAACTTTCCCAATTAGATATTGAAGTAAAAGAAACCGAGGAGTTGATTAAATTATCGGGAGGTGATGCACGTAAATTGTTGAATTTACTCGAATTGGTAATTAGCAGTGCAGGAGAAGGTAAAGTTTTATTAACCAACGAACTGGTTCACACATTGATTAAGGACAAAACCATTTTGTACGATAAATCTGGGGAACAACATTACGATATAGTTTCGGCTTTTATCAAATCGATAAGAGGAAGCGATCCGAATGCAGCTCTCTACTATTTAGCAAGAATGATCGAAGGTGGAGAGGATCCAAAATTTATAGCGAGGAGGTTACTCATATTATCTTCAGAAGATATTGGAAATGCAAATCCTACTGCATTGGTAATGGCCAATAATTGTTTTCAGGCAGTTTCGATTATTGGATTCCCTGAATCTCGTATAATTTTGGCTCAATGCGTAACTTACTTGGCCAGTTCGGCTAAAAGTAATGCGAGTTATGTAGCTATTGCCAATGCGCAAGAATTGGTAAAAGAAACAGGCAATTTGCCCGTTCCGCTGCACTTAAGGAATGCACCGACAAAACTCATGAAAGAACTGAATTATGGCAAAGATTACAAATATTCACACAATCACGAAGGGAATTTTGTGGCTCAAGAATTTATGCCCGAAGAGCTATCAGGAAAGAAATTATTTGAGCCAGGTAACAATGCTCGAGAGAATGAGATGAGAAAAAAACTTCAAGCCATCTGGAAACAGAAATACGGATATTAGAAGATTCTGTTTTTCTTGGTGCTCATAATCATGGGATGTGTTGGTAAGTCCAAATAGTAACCAAAATTCAGGCTAGTTGTTTACCCAATGAATTAGCAGCAGCTGCCGTCCTCGCAGTCATCCCCTTGGTTGGAACTAAACGGACTGCTTCCTCCACAGCCTTCAAAAATCCCAAAATGTGTGTCCCATGTTCCGTAGAATTCAAAATAGCTTTTAAATCTTGTGTCGTGAAGCATGGAATAAGTATTTCCGCAGACGCTCATTACTTTTCCTTTCGGAAACACGTGGTGATTATCCAAAGTGAAAGATTGTAATTCTTCTTCAATTCCACCCTTGTAAGCTATAGCTTGTCCGTAGTCTTCGCAATCAGATTCTAGTCCGTCTATTTTCCATAATCTGTAGGTTACGGAGTAAAATTCGATGTCGCCAACTAATTCTTCTACTTCTTGGTTTTCGATAGTTATGGGTTTGTCTTCTACTGCTCTTGGGTCTGTAAATCCAGCTTTTATTGCTGTTCTCAAGAAATCATTCCAATAGAGTGCTCCGCTCAAGCATTCTCCCCAAAGCACTTTGTCTTGTTGTAACTCATTAGGAATTCTTCGGTCAGAATATACATCAGAAAAGTACATTTCTCCTCCCGGTTTTAGCAAATCGTAAGCATCTTTCAACACTTTTTGTTTATCCATCGCTAAGTTGATAACACAATTAGAAATAATGACATCAAAGGAGCCTTTCTCGAGATTCAATTCATCTAGTTTTTCGATGTTTCCTTTCAAGAATTCAACATTCGATTTTTTATACCCAAATTTTTCCCGATGATATTCTATGTGATCGTTGGCAACTTTCAATTGTTCGTCTGTCATATCTACTCCTACCACATATCCTTGTTCGCCTACAAGTTTTGCTGCTATGTAACAGTCTCTTCCACTACCAGAACCCAAATCTAACATTCGGAGACCTCTCACATTAGAAGGAATAGTAAGGCCACATCCATAATACTTTGCTTGTACTTCTGGCGCTACCTCATTTAATGCTTCCAAAATATGCTTGGGCGGCTTTGTTAATGTGCAACAAGCGTTTGTTTTCAAATCTTCCGATTTCTGTAATTCTTTGCCGTAATAATCTTTTACTTCTTCGTGAATGGTAGACATAATGGATAAGTTTTTTTAATTCAGGGAATAAATTAAGTAGTGTTTATTTTCTAATTGAATAGGATAAGGCAAGGATGTTTCTGTTCCAAATCCATTCTTGAGGACGACAATAAATCGAAGTCCTTTCATTTTTAATTCGCTTATGTATTGTTCGTTTAGTAAATTCTGGTTTGTTTCTACCCATCCTTTTCGGTGTGCAAAATACATGGGAGTAGGAACTTCCCCACTGTTTATGGCGATTAAATCTTTCGAGTCCGAAAAAGCAGATAATTCCGATTCTAACTCAAGCAAACTGAGGTGGGATTGGGGTATTCTGAAATCGGTTATTTGATTAAGTGTACCTTCTGCGATGATTCCAATTAAGAGAATCGTAGAAATTGTTTTGAATCGAAAAGAAGCCAGTCCAACCCCCGCAACTAAAGACATGACAGGAAGAAATGGAATCATGTAATAGGTGTGATGGGCAAAGGTTTGTCCCGATTTTAATAGGATAACACAAATGGCAAAAAAGCTTATTCCTAAAGTCCATTTTATTGCATGGCGTTTGTGTTTAATGGCAAAAAATATTCCCGCTACAAACACAACAAATCCTAAATAAAATAAGGATGTTCCGTAAAATTTCTCAAGAAAATCGGGCAAATTGCTCGTTAATTCTTGAAAGCCTTCGGACAATGATTTTCCCATAAAGAAGTGCCAGAATCCAAAAGTAGTATTCAAGAACGGAACCCAGTAAAAGTACCACCAAATCACGGGAATCAAGATGACAGAGAACGAAACTAAAATGATACTTTTGGTTGTAAGGGTGATTTTTTTTGAGAAGAGAAAGAGTAGGAAAGGAGTGAAAACTACACCTGCAGGAAGTTTGGATAAAATGCCTAAGGTTATCAGGATGGTTCCAACAATCAAATGAAAGTAAGTCGATTTTTTAATAAAATTGGAAAAATAGTACATTCCTATTATCACCAACGAGACAGCAAAAGTATCGGGCATAATTTTGCGAGAGTAGCTGAGCCAAATCGAAAATAGGAAAACTAAAGTGGCTCGAAAAGCAATTTTTGCTCCGAAATGTCGAGTTGTGAGCAAATAAAAGAACCAAGCTCCGAGGCTGGAAATTATTACATTAAGCAATCTGCCATACCAGTGTTGATACCCAAACAGGTCCGAAATTAGGTAAATAGTATAGTTGAATACAGGAAATTCCATTCCGGTTATTCCAGTTTTCTCTCCTGCGATATCAATTCTAGGGTAGAGGATGTTGGCATCCGTTTCTAGAAAATTTCGAGCAACCATTGTTACCGTGGTTTGTCTCCAGTTGTGTCCTATCTCGATGGGAGGATCTGTAATTCCAATCATACGAATAAGAAGAGTGAGTAGAATCCAAAAACGAACATCAGAAAAAGAAGTAACGAGCCTTTCTTTCAAAATAATTAGATTTTTCTTGCAACCATCAATCCGTCTCTCACTGGCATTAACACATTTTCTACTCGTGGGTCCTCATGGATTTTTCGGTTGTATTCATCCAAAGCTTTTGTGTCTTTGTCGGTATTTACTTCGTTCGTGGTTACTTTTCCGCTCCAGAGCACATTGTCGGCAATGATGAATCCACCTTTGTTTACTTTCTTAATAACTAGGTCAAAGTAATTGGAGTAATTATGCTTGTCTGCATCAATAAACACTAAATCAAAATCTATATCTAGGGTAGGTACAATATCCATTGCATTGCCAATTTTCATTTCTATTTGCTCTCCAAATCCCGATTTTTCAAAATAAGAAGTGGCCATTGTTTCTAGCTCGTTGTTGATATCGATGGTGATTAATTTACCATCGGGTTTCATTCCTTCTGCAAAACAAATGGCGGAATAGCCCGTGTAGGTTCCAATTTCTAGTATGTTTTTTGGTTGAATCATGTGGCTAAACATACTCAAGATCCTTCCTTGTATGTGACCTGATAACATTCTAGGAATAAGAACTTTAATATGGGTTTCTCTGTTTAAATCAGAAAGAACGTTGTTTTCTTCTTCCGTATATTTCCCGGCATATTCATCTATTTCTTTCGGTAAAAATTCCATATTATTGTTTTATAAAGCGTTTTGTAAATAATTCTGATTTGGTCTTTATGATCACAAAATAAATTCCTTGGTTAAATTCCTCGATCGAAATCAAGGAACTTGAATAATTATTGCCCCGGTTTTTTACTAACTGACCTTTTGCATTGTAGATAGAGTAGTGATATTCTTTGGTGGTAAAATCTCCTACTGGAATAATGGATATGTTATCATTGGCTGGATTAGGAGAAATTGAAAAGTCTTTTTTTCTTTCTATTTCCTCAACACTTAGATAATTGCCAAACTTAAATTCGTACAATTTGGCGCCAGGAAAAAATCGATGATTTTCTTGTGTGATGTAAAGAGAATTACTGGAGACAAAACTCACCCCTTCCTTTTGGGTTAAGGGAAAGAAAAACGTTGAGTTTCTTCCATTGAAAAAATTTTCTCCTGAAAACTGATCGAAAATTGTCACTCTATCCATTGAGAGAATTGCTAGTTTTCCCGAAGAGTGATAATCTGCAGCAGTAACCATTGGCGAAGCAAAGCTGTCTATCAGTTGTGCGCTATGAGTTCCGGCTGTGTCCGGAAGTTTGTAGAGCTTTGAATAACCTGAGTTCCCCCAATTTTTAGAAATCAAATAAAGATGATTGTTGAAGTGAAAAAGTGCTTCGCAGTCGGCATTTTGTTCAGGATCTGGAAACTGTGTTTGATCTGAGTACGCGTATTCAATTGACTCTGGTGTGGTATTATGACCTACAACAGTATCAGGATTGCCAATTTTATAGATAACCAAATTCGTACGATTGTGGTTATTGTTTCCAATATCTCCTACGTATACATTCCCTTGATTATCTTGCGTAATATCTTCAAAATCTACAGCGGTTATTCCATTTAGGTAAATAGAGTCTAATTGATTTCCATTGGAATCAATTTTATATAGGATGGGACCATCTCCACTGTCGTTGTGAATCCACGCAGAGTTGTTTGTTTTTACAATAAGTCCAGAATTTTCGTTTAGATAGTTCGCAAAAGTTGAAATAACTCTCAAGTTCTGCCCCAAGGCAACAACCGAGAGAAATAGAAATAATATGGCAAGGAGATTTTTCATTATTGACTTACAAAATTATAAATGATGTAACCAGAGGAAGAATGTTCTCCCTTGAGGTCCGAACTCACTTTTGTGGTTCTTTTGGCATAATCTAGAGCTTGATTTAGGATACATTCACTGGTAGTATTGGTATTGGTGGCATTTATTTTTGCCGATTTCACGGAGCCTATTTTGTCTACTTTTATATCTACCTGTACTTGACCACCGCCCTTGCAGGTGTAACTTGGCGCTATTGTGTAGCATTCTCTTCCCGGAACATTGCAGTACCGAGTTACTTTTCCAGCATAATTGTTTTCGGCTTCTTGCCCCGCAGTTTTGGAGCGGGTCGCTTTTTTGGTTTCAGAACTGGGCTCATTTTCTACCCCAATTTGTTCGTTTTTTTTTGATTCGTTTAGAGTTTGGTTATTTCGTTCCAGTATCTCATTCTCTACTTGTTCATTTATCTTACTCTCACTAAAATTTGTTCTGCTTTTGTTTCGTATATCTTGAATATCCTGCATCAAATCCTTAATAGCTTGATTAGATTCATCTATCACTGGCTGTGGCGGTTCTAAAAGTTTCTCTATTTCTTCGGGCTCCCTAAAATCTAGTTCCAACAATGCAGCTTCGTTAAGAACGGGGAATTCTGTTTGGATTGTAGAAAGATTGAAATACAGAAATACCAGTACATGCAATACCAAGGTAATCAGTAAAGCATAAATTGCAGTTGATTTTATTCTCCATTTTTTTCTCTCCATTCAGGAGTAAAGATAACAGAAAAAAAGACCTTAAAAAGGGATAAATCCCTTTTTAAAATATTGGTTTACCAAAACATTTTTTAGTAAGTTTGTTTTGTATTAACATAAAACAATAAATTGATGGATGATGTAATGAACAGAGATGAGATTTATTCTAATGCAGTAAGAGCAGGGAAAAGAACTTATTTTTTTGATGTAAAAGCGACAAGAGGAAACGACTTGTATGTGACAATCACAGAAAGTAAAAAGAAGTACAAAGAGGACGGAGAATTCTTTTTTGAAAAACACAAATTGTTTTTGTACAAAGAAGATTTCGAAAAATTTAAAAATGGATTTGAAGATGTATTGTCAAAAATTGAAGAGCTAAGAGCTACAGGAAATTACAAAGAAGACAATAAAGAAGATTACTCATCCGATGTGAAATTCGAAGATTTGTAAATAATCAGAATAAAATAGGGTAGAGTCTTGAGAAATCAAGGCTCTTTTTTTATGCCCTAAAAAATGAAAGTTCGGGCTTTTTCTCAATTATTCCCGCAACCTTTAGTGTATGCAACACATTTTCTAATAATTTATCGGTTATTTCATTGTTGGTACTCCATTCCGTTGCATGAAACCAAGCTTCTACATCTTCTTGTTTTTGCTGGTATCTTTTGCTCACTTCGCTAATAGAAGTTGGCGAAGTCATAAACTGTTTACAAGTAAAGTAAATTACTTTTTGCAACTTATCAATGGCTTCTTTTTCCTTTTCTAAAATTGAATTGGTAGCGGCAATCATAAAGCAGGGCCAAGGAGTAACGTAATCTCCCAGGTGTTTTAACAATCCTTGATCTACAAATGGTTTGGTCGTATATTTTTCCCAATAAAAAGTATCGGTGTTATTATTTGCTAGTGACTCAAGAGCTCCATCAAGATTTTTTATCACCTCAAATTGATTGGTGCTCAATGTTATTTTTTTTGCGTGGGCATCTACTATCGGCATTAAGTGAGATCCAGACCCAAATCTACTGATAGCGTATTTTTTGTCGTAAATTTCACCGTAATGATTCACCGAATTATTTATTCCGGTGTATACTCCCCAAATAAGAGGTGTGTTTAGGTATTTTCCTAATAACTTGGAAGGGTTTCCATTTACAATATCCGAGATAATACCTTCGGTGAGCAAAATACAAACATCGATCTCATCATTTCTCAATGCCTGGGTCATTTGCCCTGTACCTCCCTTAAAAACTGTCCACTCAATTTCAATTCCTTCTTTTTCGAACAAACCGTTTTCCATGGCTAAATGCCAAGGTAAATTAAAATGTTCGGGAACACCGCCAACTCGTATTTTTGTAAGCTTATTCATTTTTTTATCTGAAAGGACTTTCCCGCATCTCAAGACAGGCGATTTGTATTTATTGGGCTAAAATATCCTGCACCAGTTTACCAGCAATTTGTACACTGAGATAATTCGGAGTCAAATTTTCGCAATGGGAGTGTTGATTCCTGAATCTCTATTTTTTAGGAAATTTCATTTTGTATTTTACCGGAACAATTCCCTTGCTTATGTCGGTAAGTTTTCTTTTGTTCAATCTTCTTTTCATTGGAGAAAGGTAATCCGTAAATAATTTTCCTTCAATGTGATCGTACTCGTGCTGTACAACTCGTGCTGCTAGTCCAGTAAACTCCTCTTCTACAAGTTCCCATTTCTCATTGTAATAAGAGAGTACCACGTTGTCTTTTCGCCATACTTCTTCTCTTATTCCAGGAATACTGAGACATCCTTCTTCAAATCCCCATTCTTCTCCGTGCTCTTCTTCAATAATTGGATTGATAAATACTCTTTTGAAATCTTTGAGAAATTTGTTTTCTTTTTCTTCCTCTTCATTTTCTGCTTCGTCTTCCGCAAAAGGGGATGCATCTACAATAAACAACCTAAGCGCTTTTCCAATTTGGGGAGCTGCAAGTCCCACACCATGGGAACCATACATGGTTTCAAACATGTTTTCTATCAGTGTTTTTGTCTCTTCGTTTAATTCTTCTATTTCTTGTGTTTCCTTTCGCAAAATAGGATGTCCGTATGCGTAAATTGGTAATATCATATAGTTTATTTTAAATAGGAATAAGATTGCGAATCCAGATAGCTTTGCAGAATAATAGTTGCGCTAATTTTATCCACCATTTTTTTATCTCGTCTATCCTTTTTTTTCATTCCTCCCTCAAACATTGCTTTCTTGGCAAGTTTTGAAGTGAATCTTTCGTCTACTCTCTCAATGTTTATTACGGGATGTAACTTACCTAGTTTTTTTGCCAATGTATCCGAGGGTTTGGTTGCATCTGTTGGTTGATTTTGCAAATTCATAGGTTTCCCAACCACGATGGTTTCTATTTCTTCCTCTTCCAATAGTTTGGAAATAAAAGTGTAAATCTCATTACTCGCAACTGTCGTTAGTCCGGTAGCAAAGATTTTGGAACTATCGGTGATAGCTATTCCCGTTCTTTTCATTCCATAATCAATGGCAAGTATTTTTCCCATGGACAAAAGTAAGAGTTTTTAAGGAATGATTTTAATGATTCTCTATCTTTAAACTCTAATTTAACCATCAATTTAGCCCAAAAATAATTCAAATGAAGAAAATAGGTTTGTTTTCATCTGGTAGAGATGCTCTAGGAATGCAAGCATTACAGCAGTTGTGCGAATTGCAGTATTTCATGGAGTAGAGGTAATAGGAATAAATAGAGGATACAATGGGCTGATAGAAAGTTTTACTCCACTAGAATCTCATTCGGTCGCAAATATTTTGCAACGAGGTGGAACCCTACTTAAATCTGCGAATAACTAAAGTTTGCACTCTTCCTTTAAACAATTGAACCAAAAAGAAAACGGAAATTCCACTAATTGAATAAGTAACAAAACTTTTCAATTTAAAAAATAGGTTCTTCAATTTCTCAATGCTTCCTGTCTTTAGGGCAGGGTTTTTAGTCTACCTCAAGTGTACTCTTGTTTTGAAGTTTAGAAACGAATTTCACAAATTTTTCGATGTCGTAGGTTGTGGTAGCAATTCCAAAAGAAACTCTGGTTGCACCTCGCATTCTGCCAATTTGCTCCGACATGTATTTTAGGTATTTCGTGGTAGAGTCAAATGTTTTTTCTTTTCGGCTTCTGAAATATTGCGCCATTTCTTCATTCGAAACACAATGGTTTATTTCGTCAATTCCTGGATTACAAAAGCACCCCGAACGAATTGATATTAATTCCTTGTTTGCTTGAGTTTCAATCCAATCGAAAGGAAATGTCTTGCCGTCTTTGTCTTGAAAGTTGAGAATCACAGTTCCACCTCTGTTTTCGGTTTCTAGGGGACCAAATAATCTAACGACTGGTGTGCCGTTTTCATGTTTTATACTCGACATTTCGTCCAGAAACAAACCAGTTAATTCAACTATTCTTTCTCTTATTCTTGTTATTCCTATCGATTCAATAAAATCTAACCCTAATTTGATAGCAGGAATATCCAAATAATTCAGAGTCCCGTTTTCAAATCTTTCGTGATTGGCAATAAGCATATGATTGCTTTCTTTTACCGATACGTAATCTACAGTTCCTCCCGCAAACCAATGCTTTTTTAATTTTGGAAAGGAGTCTTTTTTTACCAATAAGCAGCCTATCCCGGTAGGAAAACCAAATATTTTATAAAAAGATATCGATACAAAATCGGGCTGTACTTGCTTCAAATTTAACTTAGAGGTGGGAACGAATGCTGCCGCATCCATCAGAACATCCCAACCTTTTTGTTTTGCAATCTCCACCCATTTCCAGTCGTGCTTTACTCCCGAAACATTGGATTGTGCCGGATACCCAAATAGTTTGTTTTTTTTATGCTCGAAAGAATGTAAGTTTTCCATCAGCCTTTCTTCATCTATTCTTAAGTTGGATTGTTGAATAGGGGAATAAGTGAAGTCACCTCCTTTTGATTTGCAATATTCTCTCATTCCATTAACAGAATTGTGATTATCGGAAAGGAGTAACAACTGTCCGTTATCTTCGAACGGATAACACTCGCCCACAATTTTTAAAGCTCCCGATGCATTGGAAGTAAAGATGCAGTAGTAGTCGTCTGCGTTAAAGTATTGGATAATTTTATTTCTCGTTTCTTCCACCAATTTTGTTGCCATTTGCGAACTTGGATTTGTGGAATGAGGGTTACCTAAAATTGAATTTCGGAGCAATTCGAAATGTTCATCCAACAGGGATGAAGGGTGTAAGTTTCCGCCCGTAAAATCAAGGTAGGTTTGTCCCAACTTATCCAGTCTCGAAAATTCTTTTCGTCTTAATAAATTAAAATAATCATCAGAAGGCAAGGAGTATGAAGAGGTCGATTTTTTTTTACCAAATAGTTTCATAAATTGAAGAGTTAGATTCTTTCATTCAAATATAAGGAATTATGCTCCAAGACAAACAAATTTGGATTTGATTACTCACTATTTTTTTTCTCGCTTTCAGAACATTTTTTTTATACTTTTGAAACAAAGAAATCAACCTTATGCACGCAATTGAACCATACTACAACTGGCGGAACCTCTACATAGCTTCTGAGGATTATCGTTCTCCTTTTTTTGAAAAAGAGTACAGCGAGTTTGAGTTTACGAATAAGGTGTATAATTTTCTTTTGCATCCTCAATGGGATGATTTTGGTTCAGAAACCTTGTTTGTGAAAATTATATTTACCGATTACGATAAAAACTTTGCAATAATTGAATTAATAGGCGAGTGGAATGATTGCATCGAGAACGACATCATGAACCTAAAACTAGAAGTCCTAGAATTGCTAATGGGAGAAGGAATCGATAAGTTTATTCTTATTGGAGAAAATGTTTTGAATTTTCACAGTTCAGATGATTTGTATTATGAAGAGTGGTACGATGAGCTAGAAGATGGGTGGATCGTATTCTTAAATTTCCATCCTCATGTTTTGGATGAATTTCAGGATGCCAATATTGACAACTACGTGCTTTGTGGAGAAGATTTTGAAATGGATAATTGGCGCACCTACAAGCCTTCCCAGTTATTCAAAAAAATAGAGCAAAAAGTAGAAAACAGATTTGATTTGCCTTTGCTTGATTAAGCCACCAAATAAGCAATAAAACCTCCAGAAATTACCAACACAAGTTTGGCTAAGTTGAATTTGTGACTTTCGTCTGTCTCAAACAAAATGGTAGTTGAAATGTGTAAAAACATTCCCACAACTACTGCCAGTATTTTGTTCATAATATTTCCATTTGCTTCAAAAAACTCCATGAAGTAAAGAGCAACAATATTTCCAAAAGGAGCCATCAAGGAAAAGATAAAGAGCCAAAAGAACGATTTCTTAATGGATACATTTGATTTAATGAACAAAGTCATTAGGGCAATTGCGATAGGAAACTTGTGCAATAAAATACTGATCAAAAAAGAATGTTCATCCGAATGGGTAAATCCGTGCGAATGATTGTGACCTAAGGTTTCGTTGGCCAAAGGTAAGCCTTCCAAAAATGCATGAATGCATAAACTGATGAGCAAAGGAGCAAAGAATCTACTACTCGCATTTTTGTGTGCATGAATATGTCCGTGTTCGATTCCTTGAGAAAAGTACTCCAAAACCAGCTGAACTAAAAAACCCAGCAGCACAAATATCCCAATTGATGTTTCGTGACTTGCGTACACTTCGGGGATTAAATGTAGGGCGGCTATACCCAGCATAAAAGCACCACTAAAAGCGAGCAAATATTTAAGACCACTCGTAATTTGCTCTTTCAGAAAATAAACCAAACCACCGCCAAGCATTACAATTCCTGATAAAAGTATGTATGTGTAAAAGTTATCCATTTGTTTTTTTTGCTATCAGTATGAGTCTCTCCGAGTTTTGATTACTAAATTCGTTCAACGAATAGTCGCCAAAGGTAGCAATGATTTTTAATCCTGTTTGAGAAAAAAGCTTTTGAAACTCTAATAAATCGATTGCTTGCACTATTTCTTGAAAACTGAATGGTTCCTCGCCCACCTTAAATTCGATGTGTTTAATGATTTTTCCGTCTTTAAATTCTCGCTTTAAATCAAATCGAACTCCATCTATTTCTTTCGTTTCTTGGTTTACTAATTCTCTTTTGACACGCGTAGCGTTAAAAAAATCAAGGACAAAAACTCCATCGGGCTTTAAGGTTTTTTCGATTGAACGAAGCATTTTTATGTTTTCTTCATTGGAATCAAAATAACCAAAGCTGGTAAACATGTTGAACACAAAGTTAAACCCTTCCTCTTTGTAAACCTCTCGCATGTCGTGCACATCGAAGGTTAACCTCCCGTTTTTGGATTCATTGGCCGTTTCGATGCTGTTAGGAGATAAATCTACACCGGTAACATCAAATCCAAGTTTATTCAAAAAAATAGAATGTCGCCCAGCACCGCAAGCTAAGTCCAAGATTTTGTCTGTTTTTTTTGGATGCAGAAAATCCGTCAGGTTCTTTAGGAAGAACTCGGCCTCTTTAAAATCTCTGTGTTTGTACAATATATGGTAATGAGGCGAATCAAACCAATTTGCAAACCAAGTATTGTCTTTACTCATGTGCTTTTAATTCTTTTTCCATGATAGAGGTTTTGTTCAAAAACACCCTGAAAAGGAGATAACTTACCAACGAACTAACTCCCCAAATCATTACAGAATTCCATTCTTTAAATAGGAGTTTTCCGATAAAAAATAAAACAGAGTAAGTCATCCAAACGGAAGTTATCCAGCAAACTGCTAAGTAAAGGATGTTGGACTGTTGCTTTTCTGTAGTCGGTTTAAAAGGCTTCCAAGCTCCATCTGGCTTTACTTTTTGGTAAAAAGATTTCAGCTTTTCGGTTGAGGTAGGTTTTGTAAGGAATGTGACAACTAACCAAATAAGGGTTGTGAGGATTGTGGTAACCAGTATTATTCCTTCATTTTCTACAAAGAGATTTTCTGTTTCGTTTTGATACATTGGTGCTAGCACATACTTGGCAATGCTGTAACCCAATATGGGAGCAAGCGTGGCGCTAATTTCACTCCATATATTGATCCTCCACCAGTACCACCTCAGTATTAATACCGCACCAAGTCCCGCTGATGACCCAATAAGAAAACGGGCAGCTCCATCAATGGTTTCGATAAAAGTAGTTGTAATTACAGCAACAATCATAATCAAAACAGTGAATAATTTTCCTATTCTTACTAGGTTTTTTTGAGAAGTTTTTGCGCCAAAATTACGTTTGTATAAATCATTGGTGAGGTAACTCGCTCCCCAATTCAGTTGAGTAGAAATGGTGCTCATGTAAGCTCCTAGAAAGGCAGTGAATAAAAGTCCTTTTAGCCCTGATGGCATAAATTCATTCATAGCTTTGACAAAACCTTTTCCTGCATCGGCTTGCGATAATTCGGGGTACACGACTAAGGCACAAAGGCCAACTATTATCCAAGGCCATGGTCGCAAACAATAATGTGCTATTTGAAAAAATAACGTGGCAAATACGGAATGTTTTTCATTTTTTGTGCTCATCATTCTTTGCGAAATGTATCCACCACCACCGGGTTCTGCTCCTGGGTACCAACTTGCCCACCACTGAACACCTACAAAGCTCAAAAAAGCAAGAATAGAAACAGAGAACGTACCAACGGAACTGCTGGAATTAAAATTTGGAAAAAACTCAAATCTCCAGGCAGGAAGTTTTTCTTTCAGTCCGTCAATTCCTCCCACTTTTTCGGAATTGACCATAATGATTGCCAAAATGATGCATCCTGCCATTGCCAACACAAACTGAAGTGCATCTGTAATAGCCACTCCCAATAATCCTGAAATCGTACTGTAAATAGCAATAAGAATCATCAGACCAGCCACTACCTGAAAAGCAGTAAAATAATCAATACCAAAAAACTCTTCGAGAATTTTTATCATAGCGGCATTTACCCAACCAATTACAATTGCATTAAAAAAGATTCCTAAATACACCGATTTGAAACTTCTGAAAATATTCACTGCTTTACCAGAGTATCGAATTTCAAGAAACTCAAGTTCTGTCAATACATCAGCTCTTCGCCATAATTTTGCAAAAAAGAAAGTGGTTACCATTCCTCCAATCATCATATTCCACCAGAGCCAATTTCCCGAAACACCATTTTTTTTTATCACTTCTGCCACCCACAGCGGAGTGTCTGCAGCAAAAGTTGTCGCCACCATCGAGATTCCTGCGATGTACCAAGGAAGATTTCTGCCTGCCAGAAAAAAATCTGTGAGACTCTTGCTTGCCGAGTTTTTAAAATACAGCCCAATAAACAAGGTGATAATTAAAAAAGAAACAATGATGGACCAATCCAGTACAGTGAAATTCATTTATCTTCATTTTTTTTGATAAAAACAAAAGTAACGGTTCATTCACAATTTCACTAATTTTATTGAATTTGGTTCGAAGAGGAAATAAGAGATCTGATTAAAATACAATTCCACTACTTTCGTTATATTTGTCCAATAACCAATAATACACCCAATTCCATGTGGAAAAAAATAATATCTAGTTCTTTTTTTAGGCATTCGTTCATCGCATTATTGGTAGTTGTTTTTCTCCTCATGGGAACTTTAATGTGGCTAAATTCCTACACACTTCACGGAGAGAAAATTGAAACTCCAAACTTTCTGGGTTTGTCTTTAGAAGAAGCAAATGACCTAGCAAAAGAAAATGATTTAAGACTTTCCATAGATTCGGTGTTTAGCTCAAAACCTTTAAATACTGTCATTTTGCAAAATCCGGTTCCTTTTTCCGATTCAACAGAGTCTTGGGTAAAGGCACAACGAATTATCTATATTACCCTCGTTCGATCCACAAAACAAAAAATAAAATTGCCAGCCATAATAGATAATTCCAAAGCGTTAGCTTCTATCAAGCTAACTATTGCCGGATTGACTCCCAATTGGGAATACGAAACAAGTCCTTACAAAGATGTTGTGCTCGATGTGAAGTACAAAGGCAAGTCAGTTGAATCTGGATTTTTGTTAGAAAAAGAATCAACTGTAACGGTGGTAGTTGGCAAAGGACAGGGAGAAGCCGCTCAAATACAAGTACCAAATTTGATAGGAAAAACAATAAGCGAAGCTAACTTGGAGTTATCTGATAAAAATTTCCAGTTA
Organism: Flavobacteriales bacterium; assembly: GCA_965655625.1. Taxonomy (GTDB): domain Bacteria; phylum Bacteroidota; class Bacteroidia; order Flavobacteriales_D; family CAJJDF01; genus CAJJDF01. Next base: position 38,195 of record CBFHHA010000014.1, read on the forward strand.
GTTACTGTTTTTAATTGCAATGAGTGTCAAACGGCAGCCGATTCGGCAAGTGCAGTAATAGACCAGCAAACTCCCGAATATATTAAGGGTTTAACGATAGCTGAAGGAAGTGAAATCATTATATTTTTGTCAAAATAAACACTTATGCGTTTAAGCTTTTTACTCTTTTTATCTTTCCTTCCAATCTTGATTTTTTCACAAGAAAGTTTAGAGCCTTTGGGAATAAATCCTAGCTTGGTTCGTAAATCAAAAGCCCAGCCAAGGTCAATTGATGAATTGTTTGTGTATGCCATGGATACAATTCATTTACCTATTATAGACGATTTTTCAAATGATAGGTTCAAAAAATACACTGCCAAATCAACAGACTCGAATGTGTTGGACTCTGTTTTTCATGTGATTTATGATGGAGGAATTCCTGATGTGGATACAGCCAAATTCATGTTGGATACCACGTATCATTATCAATACACACCAACAGCCACACCCGATTCTTTTCAAATAGATACATTTCCTTTGCCTGTAATGGGTTCGAGAACAATCTGTGATTTATCCAGTTACCCAGTTACTTGCACCACGGTGAATGTTTGGCCGGCCTACAACACAGATGATACAATAGGAACTCCCGCAAATCCGGATAATATTTACGGAGTTTTTCCTCCAGATGTGGAACAAGATTCGGCTCAGGTTTACTTTGTGAGTGCAACAGACACCACTAGTTTTTGGCAAGATAATCACGTTTATTTGAATAATGATTACGCCATAAATCCTCCATCTATAGGAGTGGTTACATTTGATGGCTTAAATGAAAATGGATATCCCTATGATTTCTCTACTGCCTTCACTTATGGCAAAGCGGATTACTTAACGTCCAAACCAATATATTTAGATGCAAAACCCAACGGTTTTCCTTATTCTCTCTCAGATTCTATTTACTTAAGCTTTTACTACCAACCGCAAGGACTAGGAAACGAACCAGAGGCTGAAGATTCACTGGTACTTCAGTTTTATTCTCCAAATGACAACGAATGGGTGAGCATGTGGAAAGTAGATGGAAGACAGCTCGATACAAACTTTACCCAAGTAATGATAAAAATTACCGATGTGCGATTTTTAGAGGCAGGGTTCAAATTCCGCTTTCTAAATTATGCCTCCCTTTCAGGTAGTTTTGATCATTGGAATTTAGATTATGTATTCTTTGGTTCCTCTCGATTTTCAACCGATCGAGTCAGAGATGATGTTGCGTTTCAGTTACCTTCGCACACGCTATTAAATCGCTACACGGCAATGCCTTGGAAACACTTTAAGTGGGAAACGACTTCAGCGATGGTCGATTCTATATTTGTCTTTCAACGCAATAACAATACGTCTGGAAGACTGGTAGGAAGCAACCAAATGGAAATTTTCTATAATTCGGCCTTACAACAAACCATATTGAATACAAATACACCCTCAATTCCTGGGCTAACTGATTTTACAACGGAATATAAAATGCCTTCAGGTTTTTTTTATGATACCCTGGTAAATGATACCAATGCTTCTTTCTTGGTGCAAGTTACCCACAATACCACACCTGATTTTACAAGAACAAACGATACGTTGAGGTTCATTCAAGAGTTTAGCGATTACTATTCCTATGATGACGGAACCGCTGAAGCCGCATACGGTGTTCAAGGCTTGGGAGGTTTAAATCCTAAAATAGCATCGAGATTTGCCTTAGCGCAAGGAGATACACTAAAATCTGTTTTCTTCCATTTCACTCCTTCGGCCTATAATATGAGTTCAACCACATTTGTTATCACAGTATGGAATGAAGCAGGTGGAAATCCAGGTTCTATCTTATATGAGAAAATTTCATTAGATGTACCAAGATATAATTTAGGTGTCAATGGTTTTTATGAATATCCGCTAGATAGTAATCACTATCTCCCGGCAGGAAATTATTTTGTCGGAATTTCGCAAACAACTCCAGACAGGATAAATATTGGTTTTGATAAAAATATCGACAACATCGAAAATACTTATTACAACAGCAATGGTATTTGGCGACAATCTGGTTTTGAAGGCGCATTGATGATTCGTCCTTCATTCGTTTATCAACGAGATTATTCTGTAGGATTAGCCGATACAGAAATTCTACCAGAAGTTAAAGTATTTCCCAATCCTGCTCATTCTCATATTTCAGTCGAAATTTTGGCCAATACCGAAATTAAGAATATTGAGGTCATAGATTTAACAGGGAAGTTAGTTATTTCAACTACTTTTGTGACCAATTTGGATATATCATATCTAACTAATGGAATGTATGTAATGAAAATTACAGATGAAAAAAACAGACAAATCATAACGAGATTTGTCAAAAATTAAAATTTAATCAAGGTGAGTCAAGAACGAAAGAAAGCGAAAGAAGTAGAAGAAGAGAGAGCAAATCCGGAAGAAAATCCGGAATTATTCGAGCATTACAAATTTACCGTAGATCCAGGTCAAGAGATAACTCGTGTAGACAAGTTTTTGATGAATCGTTTGCCTAACATTTCAAGAACCAAATTAAAAGAAGCAGCGCTGAAAGGATACGTAAGATCAAATGGTGAAGAAGTAAAACCAAATTACAAGGCAAAACCAGGCGAGGAAATTACATTGAGTTATCCTTATCCGGTAAGAGAAACTGAATTAGTAGCGGAAAATATTCCGTTGGATTTTGTGTACGAAGATGACTATTTAGCGGTGATAAATAAACCAACAAATATGGTTGTGCACCCAGGATACGGGAACTTTGAAGGAACCATTGCAAATGCCTTGCTTTATCATTTTGATAATTTACCCAAAAGAGATGATTTTGAGGGAAGACCAGGTATTGTGCACCGATTGGATAAAAACACAACAGGATTGATGGTTGTCGCTAAAACCGAAAAGGCTTTGGTCGAACTTTCCAAACAGTTTTTTGATAAAACTACAGAAAGAAAATATCATGCTTTAGTTTGGGGAGATGTGGAAGAAGACGAGGGAAGAATAGAAGGTCATATAGGAAGATCTCTCAAAAACAGAAAGTTAATGAGCGTGTACGAGGATGGTTCTTTTGGTAAAGAAGCAGTTACCAATTACAAAGTACTCAAAAGATACGGATACACGACATTAGTTCAGTGTGAGCTGGAGACCGGTAGAACCCATCAAATTAGAGCTCACATGAAACACATCGGTCATACGTTGTTTAATGATTTTGATTACGGAGGAGAGATAATATTGAAGGGAACTACTTACACCAAATACAAGCAGTTCGTCCAAAATTGTTTTAAATTATTACCAAGGCAAGCGTTACATGCCAAAACACTTGGTTTTACTCATCCTTACACAGGTGAATTTATGCAGTTTAACTCTGAATTACCGGATGATATGCAGCAAGTAATAGAAAAATGGGAGAGTTACGCAAAAAATTCAATAGAATTTCAATAATTTAAAAGCTTTTTTTTTTGTGATTATTAGAATAATGTTAGATTTGTACAATTATTAACCCTATTAATCAAAGATTATGAAAATTAAATTTTTAACTATCGTTGCTGCTGTTGCATTATTTTCATGTGAAGCTGCTACTGATGCTACTGAAGGTGCAGTAGACGCTGGAACTGAAACTGTTGAAGGAGTAGAAGGAGCTGAAGAAGAAGCTACGGAAGAGGAAGCTACTGAAACAACTGAAGAAGCTAATGACACAACTGCAGCAAAAGCTGAAGAAATGGTTGAAGAAGAAGCTGAAGAAGTTTCTGCTCACTAAATAGCATTTTAACTAAGTTTAAAAAAAGGCACAATTCGAATTGTGCCTTTTTTTGTATCTTCAATTTTCAAAATTTATAACCACATCACTGTTTGATATGAAACACTTGTATTTTTTCTTATTACTTATAATTGTTGGGTGTTCCAATCCCAACAAGCCAGAAAAAGTAGTCCAAGAATTTTATTTGGCTGTAAAAAATAAAGACATAGCCAAAGCAAAATCATTGGCCACAAATAAATCCCAATCAATGCTCGATTTGGTAGGTGAAAATCTAGAACTGACACTAAAAAACGGAAAGATAACGGCAGTAGATTGTATCACGGAAGGAGAAGTAAGTGAATGCGACTGTTTTTTTGAACAAGACAGTAAGCCTTTGCCGCTTTCTTTAAAAAAGGAGAACGATTTATGGAAATTAGATATTCAGTCATCTGCAGCCAATGCTCTTGATGATTTGTTAGATAATTTTAAAGAAATTAACCTCAATGGACTTTTGGATAAAGTAGGGGAAGGAGTAAATTTGAGCACTGAAGGAATAAATGAGTTAATAGAAAAAATGGATATAGATAAAGCAGTTGAAGCACTCGAGGGAATAGATTCTGCTGTGGGAGTTTCTGACAAAAAACTAGAAGGGTTGATAGAGCAATTTTCAAAAAGTTTGAAAAAATAAATATAAAAGTATTGATTAAAAATTGGAAACAGCAAACATGGATATTTCGATTGTAATTCCGTTATATAACGAGGAAGAATCATTGCCAGAATTGATTTCTTGGATTGATAGAGTGTGTAAAAAAGAAAGTTATTCTGTTGAAGTTATTTTGATAGATGATGGAAGCAAGGATAAATCTTGGGAGGTTGTGGAAGAGTTGAAACAAAAATTCTCCTTTGTTAGAGGGATTAAATTCAGAAGAAATTATGGTAAATCGGCAGCCTTAAACACAGGTTTTGCGGTTACAAAAGGGAAAGTAGTAATTACAATGGATGCTGATTTACAGGATAGTCCAGATGAAATACCTGAATTGTATTCCATGATTATTAAAGAGGATTATGACATTGTATCGGGATGGAAAAAAGAAAGGCATGATCCACTTTCCAAGACAATTCCAACGAAACTATATAATGGTGTAACCCGAATTTTTAGTGGAATAAAACTACACGATATGAACTGCGGACTGAAAGCCTACAAAGGTGATGTAGTTCGTTCTATAGAGATTTTCGGTGAAATGCATCGCTATATTCCTGTGATTGCGAAAGGAGCTGGTTTTGATAAAATTGGCGAAAAAGTGGTTCAGCATCAGGAAAGAAAGTACGGTGTTTCCAAATTTGGATTGAACCGTTTTGTGAATGGATTTCTAGATTTGTTTACCATTACATTTATTACTCGTTTTGGTAAAAAGCCGATGCACTTTTTTGGTTTGATAGGAACTTTGTTTTTTATTCTTGGATTTAGTCTGACATTTTGGTTAGGGATTGAAAAACTATTTTTCAACCAAAACGCTGTGTTATTGGCTGACAATACATGGTTTCACATCGCTTTGTTTTCAATGGTAATAGGAACACAATTATTTCTAGCGGGTTTTATTGCTGAGTTAATAGGTCGTAATTCCCCTATTAGGAATAATTATGCCGTAGAAAAAGAAATATAAAGCAAACCAGTGAAGTACAGAAGTAAAGCCCCGTTTAGAATCGGATTAGCCGGAGGAGGAAGTGATGTCAGCCCTTTTTCTGATAATTATGGAGGTGCTACTCTCAATGCTTCAATTAATTTGTATGCCTACACCACAATTATCCCCAGAACTGATGGAAAGATAATTATTAGAGCTGAGGACAGAGGAGAAAAATTGGAGTTTGATTCAATAGATGAATTGCCAATTTCGGGAATTTTGGACTTACAAGTTGGTGTATACAATAGGATTGTAAAGCAATTCCAAAAATCGAATCTTTCGTTTGAGATGATTACCTCAATGGATGTTTCCTCTGGTTCAGGGTTGGGAACTTCCTCTACCTTGGTTACCTCTGTTATAGGAGCTTTTGTAGAATGGTTTAAGTTGCCACTTGGAGAATATGATATTGCCAAACTAGCTTTTGATATAGAGCGAAAGGACTTGAAGATGGCAGGAGGAAAGCAAGACCAGTATGCTGCCACATTTGGCGGAATTAATTTCATGGAGTTTGGAACTGATAATTCTGTGATTGTAAACCCATTAAGATTAAAATCAGAAGTGATTAATGAACTTCAATTTAACCTTATTTTATATTATACCGAAACAAGTAGGGAGTCATCAAAAATTATTGAAACACAAGCCAGTAATGCGAAAGCAGAAAAAGAAATTCCGGTTCAGGCGATGAAAATTGTGAAAGAGCAAGCGTTTTTGATGAAAGAAGCTTTACTAACCGGTGAATTACATAAAGTGGGCGAGATACTATCCATGAGTTGGGAGAATAAGAAAAAAATGGCGGAAGGTATTTCAAATCACTACATAGATTCTATTTATGCCGCAGCGATAAATGCTGGAGCTACCGGAGGTAAAATATCAGGAGCGGGAGGAGGAGGATTCATGATTTTTTATTCCGAAGAAAACCAAAGGCAGCAAGTGGAAGAAGTTTTACTTTCTTTTGGAGGAAAAATAAAGCGGTACGAATTTTCTTCAGATGGACTAACCTCTTGGACTGTTTTTAAGGAATTGGGAATTAATTATACGTAAAAAATCCTGACATTCTGTCTTTCTGACACCCTGATTTCATTAACAATGGCATAAAACTGACACCAAAATTCTGGTGGCACAATCATTGAACGGAGGAAAATGAATTTTTTAATATAAAAACAATAATAAAAATTATGAGTAAAATAATAGGAATAGATTTAGGAACAACTAACTCATGTGTTTCTGTAATGGAAGGAAATGAGCCAGTAGTAATTCCTAACAGCGAAGGAAAAAGAACTACACCATCCGTAGTAGCTTTTGTTGAGGGTGGAGAGAGAAAGGTAGGAGATCCTGCCAAAAGACAAGCTATCACAAACCCAACAAAAACTATTTTCTCTATCAAGAGATTTATGGGAAATAGCTTTGATGAGTCAAGCAAAGAAGTAAAAAGAGTTCCTTACAACGTAGTTAAAGGAGACAACAATACACCAAGAGTTAAAATTGACGACAGGTTGTACACTCCACAAGAAATTTCAGCAATGATTCTTCAAAAAATGAAGAAAACTGCAGAGGATTACTTGGGTACTTCAGTGTCAGAGGCAGTGGTTACAGTTCCGGCATACTTTAACGATGCACAAAGACAAGCTACCAAAGAAGCAGGTGAAATTGCAGGATTAACAATCAAAAGAATTATTAATGAGCCAACTGCCGCAGCATTAGCATACGGATTGGACAAAAAGAACACAGACCAGAAAGTTGTTGTTTTCGATTTCGGAGGAGGAACACATGACGTTTCTATTTTGGAACTGGGAGATGGAGTATTTGAAGTACTCTCTACAGATGGGGATACCCACCTTGGAGGAGACGATGTAGATCAAAAAATCATCGACTGGTTGGCAGATGAATTCAAGAATGACGAAGGGATTGATTTAAGAGATGACCCAATGGCATTGCAAAGATTGAAAGAGGCAGCAGAAAAGGCAAAAATTGAATTATCAAGCACCACTTCATCTGAAATAAACTTACCCTACATCATGCCAGTAGACGGAATACCAAAACACTTGGTAAGAACTTTGTCTAGAGCTAAATTTGAGCAACTAATTGATGATTTGGTAAAAAGAACAATCGAACCTTGTGTGACTGCAATGAAATCTGCAGGACTTTCTGCCAGTGATATCGATGAAATTATTTTGGTAGGAGGTTCTACTAGAATTCCAGCTGTACAAGAAGCAGTTCAAAAATATTTCGGAAAAGAACCATCTAAAGGAGTAAATCCTGATGAAGTTGTAGCAGTAGGTGCAGCAATTCAAGGTGGGGTGTTAACAGGAGAAGTAAAAGACGTTTTATTATTGGATGTAACACCACTTTCCTTAGGAATCGAAACAATGGGAGGTGTATTAACAAGATTGATTGATGCGAATACAACCATCCCAACGAAAAAGTCGCAAGTGTTTTCTACTGCCGCTGACAATCAGCCAGCTGTAGATATTCACGTGCTTCAGGGAGAAAGACCAATGGCTGCTGATAACAGAACATTGGGAAGATTCCAATTAACAGATATACCGCCTGCAAGAAGAGGAGAGCCTCAAATCGAAGTAATATTTGATATCGATGCAAACGGAATTATCAATGTTTCTGCTAAGGATAAAGCTACAGGAAAGGAGCAAAATATCAGAATCGAAGCATCTTCTGGATTGAGTGAAGAAGAAATTGAAAAAATGAAGCAAGAAGCTGAGGCAAATGCAGATGCTGATAAAGCTAAAATGGAAGAAGCTGAAACTGTCAATCAAGCAGATAGTTTGATTTTCCAAACTGAAAAGCAACTTGAGGAGTACGGAGATAAAATTCCTGCTGACAAAAAAGCACCAATTGAAGAAGCTTTAGCTGAATTAAAAACAGCTCATGAATCAAAAGATTTGGCTGCAATGAAAGCTGGAATTGAAAAAGTAACAACTACTTTCCAAGCAGCTAGCCAAGAAATGTATGCTGCCCAAGATAAAGCAGGCGCTCAAGAAGGAGCAGAGGGAAGTGCTTCGGAAGGTGATGAAGAAGTGACGGATGTAGATTTCGAAGAAGTGTCTGAAGACAAATAAGAAGACTAATTATTAATGAGTGAAAGCCTTGTTTCTTTTTGAAACGAGGCTTTTTTTATTTTCAAATCTTTAATTCTCGTCTAATTTTAAAATTAAAGTAATTGTTTTTTTTATTTTTTTAAAATATTGTAAAACAATATTTTATATAAGGTTATAATTATAATACCAGAATGGTTTATGTTAGCTTTTTGAATTTAAAATAAGTTTGTGTTTTGAAGTAGATTTTTGTAAATTCAATAAAAGAAATTAAAGAATATGAATTCCTTTGAAACTCAGATGGTCAATTTTAAGAGTTATGTTCAAAATGAGCGAAGGCTTTCTGTCCATACTGTAACCTCTTATTTAAGCGATTTAAATCAGTTTCAAGAATTTCTTCACTCTACTTTTCGGATGGAAAGTTTTGGTGACGCAACGCACAACGAAATTAGAACGTGGATTGCAGAACTAAAAGAAAGTGGTATTTCTGCCCGTTCTATTAATAGAAAAATCTCTTCTTTAAAGACTCTCTACAAATACCTCATGATTCAAGGGGTTATCATTACTACACCAATGAATAGTATTGTGTCTCCAAAACAATCGAAAAGATTGCCAGTTTATTTTGAACAAAACAAACTCGAAGAATTGTTTCAGCTCGAAATCTTTCAAAACACCTTTTGTGGAATTAGGGACGTTTTAATGTTAGAGCTTCTTTATGGAACAGGTATAAGGTTATCAGAATTAATTCATATTAAAGAGGTAGATATCTTTTCTAACGAATTGAAAGTATTAGGTAAAGGAAATAAGGAAAGATTGGTTCCATTGACTCAAAGATTAATAGAGTTGTTGAAACTTTATAAACAGAGCAAAAAAGAAGAGTTTGGGAGTTGTGACCATGAATTTTTGTTAGTCACAAACAAAGGAAACAAACTTTATGAAAAGTTTGTTTATCGAACGGTAAATCACTATCTTGGATTAGTGACAAAAGAGAATAAACGAAGTCCTCATACCATGCGACACTCGTTTGCAACTAATATGCTTAACAATGGTGCTCAGCTACAAACAATTAAAGAGATTTTAGGGCATGCAAATTTGACAGCTACTCAGGTATACACTCACAATTCAATAGAAAGATTAAAGGATGCATATAAGAAATATCATCCTAAAGAGAATTAGTATGAACATCATAAAATAGAATTATGGAAATTAAAGTACAGTCAATTCATTTTGACGCGGATCAAAAATTAGTAAAGTTCATAGAGGATAAACTAGGCAAGTTAACTCAATATTACGACAAGATAATAGGAGGGGATGTATTTCTTAAACTGGAGCCAGCTGATAAAGAGAATAAAGTAGCTGAAATAAAACTTGCTATTCCGGGAAAAGATTTATTTGCAAAGAAACAGTGTAAAACCTTTGAGGAGGCTACTGATGAAGCAGTAGAAGCGTTAAGAAGACAAATTAACAAACATAAAAGTAAGAATTAATAAAAAAAATATTAATTTCAGGCCCTGCTAAAAAGCAGGGTTTTTTTTGTATAAAATCTGCTTATTTTCAAGGAATAACAAGTGTAAAAAAAGAGAAGATGAAAAAAAGTAAATATTTTTTTTAAAAATGTTTGATTAGTAAAATATCTTTTCTAAATTTGCAAACCCTAAAACGCACAGGGAAATTTAAGCCGATATAGCTCAGCTGGCTAGAGCAGCTGATTTGTAATCAGCAGGTCGTGGGTTCGAGTCCCTCTATCGGCTCTTAAGTTTGAAAATATGCATGATATTTATCGTGTTATACGAGTCAAAACGCAGACTCATATTTTTTTTGACATAAAATTCATTTGGGGAGATACTCAAGCGGCCAACGAGGGCAGACTGTAAATCTGCTGACTACGTCTTCGCAGGTTCGAATCCTGCTCTCCCCACAAGAATAAATTAGTAAGATTATAAGCGGGAGTAGCTCAGTTGATAGAGCGTCAGCCTTCCAAGCTGAGGGTCGCGGGTTTGAGCCCCGTCTCCCGCTCATTGTTTTGCTGATGTAGCTCAGGGGTAGAGCACTTCCTTGGTAAGGAAGAGGTCACGGGTTCAATTCCCGTCATTAGCTCTAATTAAACGACTTATAATATAAATAAATAATAACAACAAAAAAACAACATAGCCATGGCTAAAGAAACATTCGACAGATCAAAACCACATGTTAACATTGGTACAATTGGTCACGTAGATCACGGAAAAACTACTTTAACAGCCGCTATTTCTAGTGTGCTTGCTTCTCAAGGATTAGCTGAGAACAGAGATTTTAGTTCAATTGATAATGCCCCTGAAGAAAAGGAAAGAGGGATTACAATTAACACATCACACATTGAGTATCAAACAGCAAACAGACATTACGCGCACGTTGATTGTCCAGGTCACGCAGATTACGTGAAGAACATGGTAACGGGAGCTGCTCAAATGGATGGAGCTATCTTGGTAGTTGCAGCAACTGACGGACCAATGCCTCAAACTAGAGAACATATTCTATTAGGAAGGCAAGTAGGTGTTCCAAGAATGGTCGTATTCATGAACAAAGTGGATATGGTTGATGACGAAGAGTTATTAGAATTAGTTGAAATGGAAATCAGAGAGTTATTATCTTTCTACCAATATGATGGTGACAATGGACCAGTTATCGCTGGATCTGCACTTGGAGCTTTGAATGGTGAAGAGAAGTGGGTGGCTACTGTAAATGAATTGATGGAAGCTGTTGATACTTGGATTGAATTGCCTCCAAGAGATGTAGACAAAGATTTCTTGATGCCAGTGGAAGATGTATTCTCAATTACTGGAAGAGGAACGGTTGCTACAGGAAGAATTGAAACTGGAGTAATTAACTCAGGAGACGAAGTAGAAATTTCAGGAATGATTGAAACTCCATTGAAATCTACAGTTACTGGAGTAGAAATGTTTAGAAAAATATTGGACAGAGGAGAAGCTGGAGATAACGTAGGACTTTTATTGAGAGGGGTTGAAAAATCTGCAATCAAAAGAGGGATGGTTATTACTAGGCCTGGAACTATTACGCCTCACAAAAAATTCAAAGCTGAAATATATGTTTTGAAAAAAGAAGAGGGTGGAAGACATACTCCATTCCAAAACAAATACAGACCTCAGTTTTACTTGAGAACTACTGATGTAACTGGAGAAATTTCTCTAGAAGCAGGAAGAGAAATGGTAATGCCTGGTGATAACGTTACAATTACTGTTGATTTGATCGTTCCAGTTGCAATGTCTAAAGGACTTAGATTTGCAATCAGAGAAGGTGGAAGAACAGTAGGTGCAGGACAAGTTACTGAGATTCTAGATTAAGAATTACACCGATACATTAGTTAGCAATTCCAGTCTTATTTAAGGCTGGAATTGTTTTGCTATTTTTACGGGTGTAGCTCAGCTGGTAGAGCACTGGTCTCCAAAACCAGGTGCCGGGAGTTCGAGTCTCTCCACCCGTGCACAAAGAGGATAGTTCTTTATGGAATTAATACCTAGTTAAGTTTTATCAGTAAACTTAATTGAATTAATAAACTAGTAATAGTTGAACAAATAAGAAATGGTTAAAATTAGAACATACATACAAGAAGTAGTTTCTGAACTATTCGAAAAAGTAACATGGCCAACTTGGTCAGAACTTCAAAACAGTTCGTTTGTTGTACTGATCGCATCTGCGATTGTTTCTATTCTTGTTTGGTTAATGGATTTTACTTTCGGTATCAATGTAGGAGGTTGGAAAGGTGTGTTAGGATTTATTTACCAATTTATTGGATAAACTTATGAAGTGGTATATTGTTAAAACCGTAACAGGTAAAGAGAAAAAGTCTAAGGAGTATTTGGATATTGAAATCGAAAGGTTGAATATGTCATCTTACATTGGTCAGGTAATTGTTCCAATGGAAAGAGTGATTCAAATCAAAGACGGAAAAAAAATCGTGAAAGAAAAATGTTTGTTACCTGGTTGTATTATGGTTCAAACAAATCTTCAGGGAGAGGTAAAGCATTTGATTAAAAGCATTCCCAATGTAATGGGATTTCTCGGACTTGAAAAGGGAGGAGATCCATCTGCTTTAAGAGAGAGTGAAGTAAATAGAATTTTGGGTCATGCAGATGATTCAATTGACTTGGAAGATCAAGCAACGATTGATTTCCAGGTAGGAGAAAGCGTAACGGTAACCGATGGTCCTTTCAATAAGTTTGATGGTATCATTGAAGAAGTGAACGAAGAAAAGAAGAAATTAAAAATCATGATAAAGATATTTGGTAGGAAAACTCCTGTTGAATTGAATTACATGCAAGTAGAAAAGCAATAATTAACTAAAAGATGGCTAAAGAAGTAAGTGGTTTAATTAAACTACAAATCAGAGGAGGAGCTGCGAATCCTTCCCCACCAGTTGGACCTGCATTAGGAGCAAAAGGTGTTAATATCATGGAATTCTGTAAGCAGTTTAATGCGAGAACCCAAGATAAACCAGGAAAAGTACTTCCTGCAGTAATTACGGTATACTCGGATA
>CBFHHA010000015.1:0-51152 GCA_965655625.1 Flavobacteriales bacterium
CGTTTTATTTACGCATTGGTAAATCCTTCCAGGATAGGTTTCAATGGTTTTGTAATGGTGTGTCGCCATAAAAATCGTAACACCTTCTTGCGAAATATTAATGAGCAAATCCATTATTTCTCTAGCGGTTTCTGGGTCGAGACTACCTGTTGGTTCATCGGCAATAATCAAATCAGGCTCGTTGAGCAAAGCTCGAGCTATGGAAACTCTTTGTTGTTCTCCGCCCGAGAGTTGATGAGGGTAGTTGTTGTTTTTTCCAACAATCCCTACCATTTTCAATACTTTTTCAATCTGCTCATCCATCTTCTTTCTTCCTTTCCAATCAGTGGCTTCAAGTACAAACCTCAAGTTTTCATATACAGTTCGGTCATACAATAATTTGAAATCTTGGAATACATTTCCAATTCTTCTTCTCAACATAGGAACATCCTTGGTTCTTAATTTCATCAAATCAAACCCAACAGCAGTTGCATTTCCTCCAGATAATTTGATTTCTCCGTAAATAGCATCCAAAAGTGAACTTTTTCCACTTCCAGTTTTTCCAATTAAGTAAACAAATTCTCCTTTTCTCAATTCAATATCAATCGAGTTCAATACTTCGTGTCCTTCGTAATTGATTTTTCCTTGTTCAATTGATACAACTATTTCTCCTTGTTCCATAATCCAAAGATAAGGTTTATTGTGTGATTATTAAATGCAATGGGTTACAAATTATTTATCCATTTTCGTCTGGTCTTTTATCACTAAAAACAGAGACTTTCGCTTAAGTTTTTTGTCATATTTCTATTCCAATCTCACTGCTAAAATATGAAACAAAAAAAACACCTCAATACGAAGAATGAGGTGTTTCAATATGGTTTTAAGAGAAAATTAGTTCTCGAAAGGAACCACAGATACAAAGGATCTGTTATTTTTCTTTTTAGTAAATGTTACGATACCATCAGCTTTAGCAAACAAAGTATGGTCTTTTCCCATCCCTACGTTTGTAGAAGGATGATGTTTTGTACCTCTCTGACGAATGATGATGTTACCAGCTATACAAGCCTGACCACCAAAGATTTTTACACCTAATCGTTTCGATTCTGATTCACGTCCGTTATTCGAACTACCTGCACCTTTTTTATGAGCCATGTCTTATAATTTTTATGAAATTCCTGTTACAGTCAGTTTCGTAAGATACTGTCTGTGTCCTTTCTTTAGTTTATATCCTTTTCTTCTTTTCTTTTTAAAGATGATTACTTTATCACCTTTCAGATGTTCTTCGACTTTCGCCTTTACTGAAGCACCTTCTATAACCGGGGCGCCAAGCTTTACTTTACCGTTGTCATCGATCATCAAAACTTTGTCGAAAGTAACTGAGCTACCTTCTTCGTCTTGCAATCTATGAACGTAAAGAGTTTGGTCTTTCACAACTTTGAATTGTTGCCCTGCTATCTCTACAATTGCGTACATAATTAGTTAATTTTTTATTATTCGAACTGCAAAAATAGAAAATCATTTTTGTTTATCCAATCATTTGTAGTTTTTATTTGAAAAAACGATTTTTTTGTGATTACCCGCTCTTATTACCTGAGTCAAAAAGAAAAAAAGGAAGCTTGAAATAAATCAACTTCCCTTTTGTTTGTGAGCCTATTTAAGGGTTACAAAGTGAAATATAAATCTTTCGTTGATTTTCTAACTTTTTTCCCAAATTGGGAACCATCTTCTTCGTGACGGTAACCTACTGCTAAAAGTACGCAAGCATCTAGTCCTTTTTCCTTTAAACCTAGTAATTCAGAAACTTTGTCGCTTTCAAAACCTTCCATTGGTGTTGCATCAATTTTTAATTCAGAACAAGCGATAAGTGCAGAAGAAAGGGCAAGATAAGTTTGTTTTGCTGTCCAATTTGACATATCTGTTCCTTTTTTTTCGCTTACTTTTTCTTGAATAAAAGTGGTGTAGCCCTCTAGATTTGAATATTCGATGTTGTTGATTTCCCCTTTCAATCGCATCATAGATTCCACATCTTCGTTGGTTACCTCCAGGTGATTGGCAAAAACAAATAGGTGAGAGGCATCAGTGATTTGGGTTTGTCCCCAAGCCAGTGGTTTCAAATTCTCACGTATTTCTTTGTTTTCTATATGGATGATTTTGAATGGCTGAAGTCCATAAGAAGTAGCTGTAAGTCTTACAGATTCTATTATGTTGTCAATGTCCTCTTTGGCTACCTTCTTCTCGGTATCGAATTTTTTTGTGGCATATCGCCAATTTAATTGGTTAATTAATTCCATGTTATTTTTATTATTGTTTAAATTAGTTAGGCACTCATTGGTATTTCCATAAGCAAAACTCTCGCATCTGTTTTGGCCATAAGCGATAGCTCTTTTGTTTCCCAGATTCCCATTCCATCTCTTCTCGATAGAGTGGTTCCTTCAATTTCTATTTCCCCATCCAATACAAAAACGTAAACACCGTTATCTTCTTTGTTCAAGGAGTAAGTATCAGAACTTCCTTTCTTAAATTTCCCTAGGCTAAACCAAGCATCTTGGTTTATCATGACTCCTTGGTCTTTTTCAAGTGGCGAAACTACTTGGTAAAATTTATTCTCTTTCTCAAGTTCTTTTATTGAAATTTGGTCGTAACGAGGTGCCATGTTTTTCTTTTTTGGGAATACCCAGATTTGAAGAAATTTCACTTCTTTGTCCTTGTTCTTGTTGTATTCAGAGTGAGTAATTCCGGTTCCGGCACTCATAATTTGAACATCACCTTGTTTTATTATGGCTTTGTTTCCCATGCTATCTTTATGCTCCAAATCTCCTTCGAGCGGAATAGATATAATTTCCATGTTATCGTGAGGATGTGTGCCAAAGCCCATTCCTTCTTTTACTTGGTCATCGTTTAGCACCCTTAATACGCCAAAGTTCATTCTTTCGGGATTGTAGTAGTTGGCAAAACTAAAAGTGTGTCGGGAATTTAGCCATCCGTGATTTGCCAATCCTCTTGTTTCTGATTTATGAATTACTGTTTTCATGGTTTTGTTTTCTTTATTAGGTAAATGATTGAATCCAACTTGATCCATTAATCGATCATAGGTGGAAGTTGATTGCGATTTCGCTGATTTCAATAAAGAAGGAGTAAGCGCTCCAGCAACACTAGTGATAAGTGCTTTTTTTAAAAATTCCTTTCTTTCCATATTTCTTTGTATTTATTGAACAATACAAAGGTGGGCCAAAAGGAACGAGAAAGGAATATGAGATTTCGACCGAAACTTATGAAAATCCGATATGTTCATTTTTTTTGAAAATCGAAGGTGAAAAACCAGTCTTTTTTTTGAAAAAAGCACTAAAATTTGAAGGTTCTGTAAACCCCAATTCGTACCCAATTTCTTTATTCGATAGAGTTGAAAAGAAGAGCAATCGCTTGGCTTCAATGATAATTCTTGATTGAATGTACTCTTTGGTTGTTTTTCCAATTTTTGATTTGATTACCCGATTTAAGTAGTCGGAAGACAAATTCATTTTTTCAGCATAGAATGAGGTAGAATGTTCCTTTTTGTAGTGTTTGTCTACAAATTGTTTGAATTCAATAATAATTCGATGGTTTGATTCTTCAATTTGAAAATTTGAGATCTCCAAAGAGCAACTGTTGTTGCAGGCAATAAGAAGTAATTTAAGAAAAGAACCAATAGACAATTCCTTCATTTCAGAATCACTGTTGTGCAAGGAATATATTTCATTAGTAAAAGATACTATTTTTTCGAAATCCTGAGTATCAGGTTCCAATGGGGGCGTTTCCCCGTAATTTTGGAATAAGTTTAAGTTATCGATAAATGAAAGTTGGATGGAGTTTTCTATCAAAAACTGAGAAGAAAAAACCATTGAAAAACCGATAGATTTTCTTTCCTCCATCACTTGGTGAACTTGACCGGGAGAGACAAAGAAAACTTGATTACTTCCCAATTCGTAGGAGTGAAAATCAATTTTATGAACACCTTTGGCTTGTTTTACAATAAGTACCGTGTAAAAATCATGGCGGTGAGGCTCGTCCACAACTCCTTTTCTTTTTTCAAAGATATCTTCCATTCTTGAGATTCCGAAAGACACATTGTTTTCAGAAGAATCTACTTTCTGGTATGTTTTTACTGAATCCAATTATCGAGCATTATGAGATGACGAAGTTACACTAAATGAATTTTAATAAAGAATTAGACACAAAAAGAAAAAAGCACGTTAATACGTACTTATTTCTTTTTTGCTTTTTTTTCAGCACGTTTTTCTTTCAGCGATTTTGTCGCCTCTTTTTTAACTGCTTTTTTAGCATCTTGTCCTTTTCCCATATTGGAGTTATTAATTTAGGACAAGATAGCGATTGGATTGATTAGTTGTTACTTTTTGGCTGACTATATTTTTTACCAAAAAAGAAAAGAGGTAAAAAACCAAAATTCAGTAACAAAAAGCCCGAGAAAATTACAATTCCAGCGTAAGGCCAATGAAATAGTTTAAACATAATTCCTGTACTAATTGCAAATGAGGATAAAAATCCAAGTAGATTAAGTGACTTTTTCATACTAATTGTTTTAAGTTGATTTGCCTATATAATGCAAGGAGTAAAAAAAGTAACAGAATTGTTTTCTTTTGAACTACTCAAATCAATTCCTATCTTTACCCGCTCAAACAAACTCATGCCCAGATATTTTATCAAACTAGCGTATAATGGAGCCAAATTTCACGGATGGCAAATTCAGGATAATGCTGTTACTGTGCAAGGAGAACTGAACAAAGGTTTAAGTTTGTTGTTGGGGGAAGAAATCAAAACGACCGGTTGTGGTAGAACAGATACGGGGGTTAATGCTTCTGAGTTTTTTGCCCATTTTGATGCAGAGGAATTAATTGAGAACTTAGTTTACAAACTAAATAGCTTGTTGCCCAACTCCATTGTAATTGGTTCAATTACGGAAGTAGCACTAGAATCTCACGCTCGATTCGATGCCAAATCCAGAACTTACCATTATTTTTTCCATAATCAAGCAAATCCTTTTTTGGGTAAATTTTCCTATTACATTCCACGAAAGTTGGATATCGAAAAAATGAATGAAGCATGTCAATTATTGCTCGATACGATTGATTTCACCTCTTTTAGTAAGATTCATACCGAAACTTTTACCAATAATTGCCATGTAAGCTTTGCAGAAATTACTCAAATTGAAACAGGAAGGTTTCGTTTTGAAATAACTGCGGATAGATTTCTTAGAAATATGGTGAGAGCCATTATGGGAACATTGTTACAAGTAGGGAAAGGGAAAATAAATCTTTATCAATTTCAAGAAATAATAGATTCTAAGGAAAGACAAAATGCAGGAAAATCTGTAGAGGGTGAAGCACTTTTTTTGGCAAAAGTGGAGTATGAGTATATCCCATCCCCACCTTCCCAAAGTGAAGGAGAATTCTCGGAATAAACTATTCAATTTCAAAGACTTTTTATAAGATTCCTTCTAAAATGGAAGAATTTTCAATTATTCTAAAACCAGTAACTAGCAACTAATTTACCTGCAACCAGAAAACCGTTAATAACTTTTAAAAAATCGAAATCGAAATCTTTGTCCACTATTCAAAACGAAGTTACTTTTGACAAAACATCAACACAATGGCAGATATTACTCAATTGAAATCAATTTCTTCGCAAGTAAGAAGAGACATCGTACGCATGGTTCACGCAAATAATTCGGGGCATCCAGGAGGATCTCTTGGTTGCGTAGAATATTTTGTTGCTCTGTATTTCGAAGTTATGAATCACAAGGCTAGTGATTTTGATATGGACGGATTTGACGAAGATTTATTTTTTCTTTCGAATGGTCACATATCGCCAGTTTGGTACAGTGTTTTGGCTCATTCAGGGTATTTCGAAAAATCCGAATTAGCCACTTTTAGAAAACTAAACTCAAGACTTCAAGGTCATCCAGCAACCGAAGAAGGATTAGAAGGAATAAGAATTGCATCTGGTTCGCTGGGGCAGGGACTATCTGTAGGAATTGGTTCTGCTATGACCAAAAAACTAAATGGAGAAGATAGTATCGTTTATACACTTCACGGAGATGGAGAGTTACAAGAAGGTCAGATATGGGAAGCAGCCATGTATGCAGCAGCCAATAAAGTGGATAACTTAATTGCAACTGTGGATTACAATGGTCGTCAAATTGACGGAGATGTAGAAGATGTTCTTTCTCTTGGCGATTTAGAAGCTAAGTGGAAAGCTTTTGGTTGGGAAGTGATTACCGAAGACAATGGGAATGATTTAGAGGCAGTAATCAATGTATTAAACAAAGCCAAGACGTTGACAGGGAATAACAAGCCCGTAATGATCCTACTGAGAACGGAAATGGGACAAGGCGTTGATTACATGATGGGAACACACAAATGGCACGGTTCTGCTCCAAACGATGAGCAATTAACCAATGCCCTCGCTCAGTTGGAAGAGACTTTAGGGGATTATTAACGGCATAACAATTGCATAAATTCTACTAAAAACATGTTTATGAAAGTATTTTCAAAAAATCTTTTTGTTTTCTTAGTATTTCTATGCGCTGGATATTCCGTTTTTGCCCAAACTGCCGAAATCACAAGGATTTTATTCATTTTTGATGGGTCAAATTCCATGAATGGGCAATGGCAAGAACAAACCAAAATAAAAGTAGCTAAAAAGCTGATGTACGAAACCATGGATGAGTTATCTAAATTGGATAATATTGAAGTGGGGCTCAGGTTGTACGGACATCAAACCAAATTATACCCTGGCCAGCAGGATTGTAATGATACAAAACTAGAGGTGCCGTTTGGCAAGGACAATTACGACAAAGTAAAAATGAAGATTAATTCTCTTCAACCAAAAGGAACAACCCCTATTGCAAGATCACTGGAGTATGCGGCACAAGACTTTCCTAACTGTCAAAACTGTAGAAATGTAATTATTTTAATAACGGATGGAATAGAAGCTTGCGATGAAGATCCTTGTGCGGTAGCAAAAATGTTGAGAGAAAAGGGAATTGAAGTTAGACCCTATGTGATAGGAATCGCAATGGACTTAGAATCTCTCAAAGATTTTGAATGCATCGGAAAATCATACGATGCTAGTACTGAGGAGTCTTTTCGTGATGTAATGAAAGTGGTGATGAGCGAGGCGCTAAACAACACCACCGTTCAGGTTAATTTATTAAATACAAAAAAACAACCCAGAGAAACAGATGTCACTCTGTCTTTTTATGATCAAAAAACAGGCGAACTAAAGTATACTTTTATGCATACTTTAGATAAAAAGAACAGACCTGACACGATGTGGATAGATCCTTTGTCCACTTATAGATTGGTCGTACATACTACACCCAAAAGGGAGCAAAGAGATATTCAGTTGAAACCGGGTGAACATAATACCATAGAATTAAGTGCGCCCCAAGGTGGATTGGAGTTTAGAATTTTGGGTGCAGGTAATTCTTACACAGATATAAAATGCGTATTGAGAAACACAGAAACAGGAGAAACAATCAATGCCCAAAGAATGAATAGTACTGATACGTACATCGTAGGAAAGTATAATGTAGAAATATTATCACTGCCAAGAATCACCATGAATAATGTGAAGGTAGAGCAAAGTAAGACCAATACAATCCAAATTCAACAACCAGGGTTAGCCAACGTGAACGTTCCATTTTTTGGAATTGTTTCAGTGTTTACTATGGAAAAGGGTGAAAGAGTGTGGGTGTGCAATTTGGAAAGAGAAAAACTTAATTATCAACTAGGATTACAACCCGGAGACTACACTGTTGTGTATCGTCCTGCAAGAAAAAAATCATCTGCCTACACAGTATCCAAAGAATTCACGGTTACTCCAGGAGCAACAGTTGAAGTAAATTTATAACTCATCATTTTAAATAAAAAACTATGAAAGAATATCCAGTATTAGGTAAAAAAGACACAAGATCAGGTTTTGGAGACGGACTCTTGGAACTAGGAAAAAACAATGAAAATGTTGTGGCCATGTGTGCAGATTTAACTGGTTCTTTAAAAATGGGAGCTTTTAAAGAAGCTTTTCCAGATAGATTCTTTCAAGCAGGAATTGCTGAGGCAAACATGATTGGAATGGCGGCAGGAATGACAATAGGAGGAAAGATTCCATTTACAGGAACTTTTGCCAATTTTTCTACGAGCAGAGTGTATGATCAAATCAGACAATCGGTAGCTTATTCGGATAAAAATGTAAAAATATGTGCTTCACACGCTGGACTAACTTTAGGGGAAGACGGAGCAACTCATCAAGTTTTAGAAGATATCGGGATGATGAAAATGTTGCCAAATATGACTGTCATAAATCCTTGTGATTACAACCAAACCAAAGCGGCCACTATCGCAATTGCCGACTATGAAGGGCCGGTATATTTAAGATTTGGGCGACCAAGCGTGCCTATTTTTATGCCAGAAGACATGCCTTTTGAAATTGGAAAAGGAATCCTACTAAATGAAGGAAAAGATGTGACGATAGTGGCAACGGGTCATTTAGTTTGGAAAGCGCTCGAAGCTGCAACAGAATTGGAATCAAAAGGAATAAGCGCTGAGGTTATTAATATTCATACAATAAAACCATTGGATGAGGAAATAATCTTGAATTCCGTGATGAAGACAAAGTGTATTGTAACAGCCGAAGAACATCAAATAGCTGGAGGATTGGGTGAGTCAATTTCTTCTTTGCTCTGTAGAACAATTCCCACACCGCAGGAGTTCGTAGCAGTAGATGACACATTTGGGGAATCAGGTACACCAGATGAATTGATGACCAAATACGGACTTGACTCAGTAGATATAGTTTCTGCGTGTGAGGCTGTCATAAAAAGAAAATAAATATTAGTAACAGAATAAACAAAGCCTCAGGAGATTCTCTTCTGGGGCTTTTTTTGATTTGAACGTAAAACAACTTTCGGTCAATAGTTTTATTAACTTTATATCATTCTCAAACTGGGCTAAATGAAAGTATTACTAACTGGTGCAAACGGTTATATAGGAAAGCGATTGATTAACAGATTAGTGGAAGAAGGACACGAGGTGATTTGTTGTGTTCGCGATGCAAAAAGATTCAATCCTTCAGCTGTAGTTGTTCCTCAAATATCAATCATTGAGGTAGATTTATTGGAGAAGGAATCTTTAACAAAGATTCCTTTGGATATTGATGGAGCATATTATCTCGTTCATTCCATGTCTTCCTCTTCCGAGTATGAATCTTTAGAGAAGCAATGCGCTGTTAATTTTCGAGAAGCCATGAATAAAACAAAAGTAAAGCAGGTTTTATACTTGAGCGGTATTGTGAACGAAACGGAATTATCAAAACACCTCTCATCAAGAAAAAATGTAGAAAATGAATTGGGAAAGGGGAGCTTTAAACTCACCACGTTGAGAGCAGGAATTATTATTGGTTCTGGAAGTGCATCTTTTGAGATAATTAGAGATTTGGTTGAGAAATTACCCATTATGATAACGCCAAAATGGTTGAATACAAAATGTCAACCAATAGGAATAAAAGATGTGATAGAGTTTCTTGTAGCTGCGTTATTTCAAGAAAAAACATATGGACGGAATTTTGATATTGGCGGACCAGACATACTAACCTACAAGGAAATGCTTTTGGGGTTTGCCAAAGAGCGGAATTTAAAAAGAAAAATTTGGACTGTTCCTGTAATGACACCCAAGTTATCGTCTTACTGGCTGTATTTTGTCACATCCACCTCTTATAAACTAGCGAGTTCTTTAGTAAATAGTATGAAAGTTGAGGTGATTTGTAGAGACTCGAGAATCAATGAAATATTAAATGTCCAACCAATCTCATATCAAGCCTCATTAGAGCTTGCATTTGCCCGAATAAAGAATAATGCTGTACTATCTAGTTGGAAAGACGCATATGCAAGTAGTGGATTCAACGACACGATAAGCGACTTTATTGAAGTGCCCACTTTTGGTTGTTTTAGAGATGTAAGAATCAATGAAGTGAGCGATAAACAAAATACAATCAATCGAATTTGGAGAATTGGAGGAAATACGGGATGGTATGCAGGCAATTGGTTATGGAAGATCCGAGGATACATGGATAAAATTGTGGGAGGAGTTGGATTAAGACGTGGAAGAACAAATCCTGATTCTATTCAAGCTGGCGATGCATTGGATTTTTGGCGTGTTTTGTATGCCAACAAAGAAGAAGGCCGATTGTTGTTATTTGCAGAAATGAAGTTGCCCGGAGAGGCTTGGCTTGAATTCAAAATACACCGAGATAAACTTGTTCAAATAGCCACTTTTCGTCCCTTAGGTTTAGCTGGAAGGCTCTATTGGTTTGCCGTATTTCCATTTCACGGCTATATTTTCAAAGGTATGATAAAAGGAATCACAAAAAATAATCCACAAAAAAAAGAGCAATCTTGATAGATTGCTCTTAATTATAGTCAATTTTTAATTTTTACTTATTGTTGTTGTCCCATCTTTCTTTTATGTCTGCTAAATGGGCTTTGTAGGCATCCATTGTTGCTACTTCACTTCTTTTGTCGCTTAGTAACATCAATTGGTTCATTACATTATTCGCTTTGTCAAATTGATTTGTATGGATGTATGCGTCAGCTAAATTGTAATAAGTTACCAATGTCACTTTTTCATTGATTCTGGCTTTCTTATTTTCTACGTCAGACTCTTCTAAAGCCTTTTCCCACATTACAATAGCCTCGTTTATTTTTTTTACTGCAACTTCTGGTTCTGAAACTAATTTGCTGTATCCTTCACTAGCTGAGATGTATGCCAATTTGTAATCTTGATAAGTGTGTTTCTTTTCTTTAATTGTGAAAATTTCGGTCTTTCTTTCCACACTTCTAAATCCGTAATTGTCATTGATAAAGTCATTTATTTCTTTCAAGTTATCCGTAACTGCTTTATCCTCTAACATTTTGATGTAAGATTCTCTATTCATGTTTTGTCTGCTTCCTTCTGTTTTAGCAGTAGAAATCTTTTTCATTTCACTAAAATGAGAAAAGGTTTCGTTGAACAAAATTTGTCCGTCTGGAGTTTCTATTTTCAGGTTGATTGGGTGTTTGTATGAAGTTTCATACCAAGAGTAGTTTTTATAGTAATTCGATTTAGTTTTTGAGTTGTACATTTTTCTACTCTCGCTTTTATATTGAGGCTCAGTATATTCAAACCCATAAAGGTCAACTGTAATTTTCAAGGCGTTTTCAATAGATTGGTTAAACCCTTCTAATTTCAAGTAACTATTTGCCAGCATATCTTCATTAAACACTTTTTGAGATTTCACTTCTCTTAGATAAGGTTTTGAAGGAGGATAGTAACTTCCTGGGTGAGTTGGTTTTGTATTTTCTTCTAACACATTTTTTTCGATAAACTTTTTTCCCGCAGACTTGTTGTCGTACGCTTCCTTTTCTTTGTTGTATCTCTCCAGCCTTTGGTTGTATCTTTCTTTAGCTTGTCTTTCAAGTTCTGGATATTCAGCCATAGCTTGGTCGTATTCTTTTTGAGCCTGAGCTTTCTCAGCATTTATTTTGTCAGTGTATAATAAATTTACTTTTGCAAAATAGTTTTGAATAGATTGATCCAACGGGGTTGCAGGGAGCTGCGTATAATTGAAATCAATGTCTTGGTCCTGTGGTCTTTGAGAAAAACCAAGTGTTGCTGAACCCAAAAGGAGTGCAGTAAGTGTGTGTTTTAAAATCATTTTTTAGTTTTTTTTCAAATATAGCATAAATGATGTAATGTCATTCTGAAAATCATGGATTAATCTTCTGGTCAGGTTCATGTTCGACAAAATAACTCAAATAGAAATAATTCTATACCTTGAACATATTCGGTTCAAGAAGTCTATCTTTGCGCTATGTCGCAAAAGCTTTTATTAGTAATCCCACCTTTTAGTCAACTGAATACACCGTATCCAGCAACAGCTTATTTAAAAGGATTTTTGGATTCAAAAGAAGTTGAGAATCATCAAGTAGATTTGAGTATTGAATTGTTTACCTCTATTTTTACCAAAGAATTTTTATCCGAGGCATTCGCAGAAGCTGAAAAACTCCAGGAAATTGGGTTTCAAAAAGTTGTAAAAAGTAAAACCCGCTACTTACAAATTGTAGAGGAAGTTATCAGTTTTCTTCAATCTCCCAATATCGAAAAGGCAAAGAACTTAAAAGAACTATCTTATTTTCCTCAAGGTCACAGAATTACTAATGTGAATAAATCCATAAAGTGGGAATCAGGAGAAAAGGGTGAATTAGACAAAGCCAAGCATTATGCTACTTTGTTCATCGAAGAATTAGGAGATTTTATTCAAACCAATGTAGATGAATTTTTTTCCTTTACGCGCTATGCCGAACAAATTACTACATCAGCCTCTAGTTTTGATGGTTTGGAAGATTCCCTTCAATACGAGCCTACCATTATTGAACATACTTTGTTTGATTTATTAGAACAGAAAATTGAAGAATTTCAGCCTACTTTGGTTTGTTTCACAGTTCCCTTTCCGGGGAATTTATTCGCAACTTTGAGAAGCGGACAATTTATTAAACAGTTTTACCAATCTATAAAAATTGCGATGGGCGGTGGCTATTGCAGCACAGAACTGCGTTCGTTATCCGACCCCAGAATTTTCGATTTTATTGATTTCATAACTCTAGATGACGGTGAAATGCCTTTGCTCAAGATTGTTCAGTTTTTGAATGGTGAAATTTCGACAAGTGAACTCGAACGAACATTTCTCCTGAAGGATGACAGCGTATTTTTCCAAAATAAAATCCCCAATACGATTGTTCACCACAGTAAATTGCCTGCGCCAAATTACACAGGATTGCCATTTTCTAAGTACGTTTCGTTTTTGGATGTAATAAACCCGATGCATCGAATGTGGACAGATGACAGATGGAATAAGCTTACTATTTCGCATGGCTGTTATTGGAAGCAATGCAGTTTTTGTGATGTTTCTTTGGATTATATAGGAAATTATCAAAACACCACCGCAGAAGATTTAGTCAATAAAATGGAGCGTATAATTGCCCAAACAGGGATACAAGGGTTTCATTTTGTGGATGAAGCTGCACCGCCAAAAATGTTGAGAGCACTTTCTCAAAAACTCTTAGAAAGAAAATTAGACATTCCTTGGTGGACGAATATTCGCTTCGAAAAAACTTTTGATAATGATTTATGCCAATTAATGGCTAAAGCTGGCTGTATTGCCGTAACAGGTGGTCTCGAGGTAGCATCAGACAGGTTGTTAGATAAAATGAAAAAAGGAGTGGATATTGAACAAGTAGCCCGAGTAGGGAAGCATTTTGCAAATAACGGAATAATGGTTCATGCCTACTTAATGTATGGTTTTCCTACCCAAACAGAGCAAGAAACGATAGACTCATTAGAAATCGTTCGGCAATTGTTTGAACAGAATTGCATCCAGTCTGGTTTTTGGCATCAATTCACTACCACTATTCACAGTCCAATTGGACAGAACCCAGAAGAATTTGGAATTACCATTACCGGACCAGAATTTGAGGGGTTTGCTCAGAATGATCTTTGGCACGAAGACCCTACGGGAGCCAATCACGAACTTTATACAAAAGGCTTAAACTTAGCACTACACAATTACCTGAACGGGCAAGGTTTTGATCTTGCTTTACAAGAATGGTTTGACTTTGAAGTGCCAAACACAACACATCCTCGAACTAAAATTGCGAAAGTTATACACGAACTAGAAAATAAAAATTAAGTTCTTAGCTATGTAAATAACCTAGTGGAATCTTTCAAAAGTTTGTGGTACAAGTTTGTATTATATTCCTTATTCCTTTTACTTTGTAGTAAATACATTTACTTTGAAAATAAACATAGCAATAGACGGATACTCATCCTGCGGAAAAAGTACTTTGGCCAAATTACTTTCTCAAAAATTAGCTTACAATTACATCGATACGGGCGCAATGTATCGTTCGGTAACTTTGTATTTAGTAAATGAAGGATTGATTAAGGATGGAAAAATTTTCAAGGAATCCGTCATAGATTCACTCGATAAAATTGATGTAACTTTCCAGTTTAATGTTTCCAAAAATCAATCGGACACTTATTTGAATGGGGTAAATGTAGAAGACGAGATTCGTTCTCCAGAGATTTCTTCTTTGGTAAGCGGAATTAGCCAATTGCGAGAGGTGAGACAAAAGTTAATTTCTCTTCAGCAAAAAATGGGCAAGGACAAAGGAATCGTAATGGATGGAAGAGATATTGGCACAGCTGTGTTACCCGATGCAGAAGTCAAGTTTTTTGTAACAGCCGATTTGGATGTACGTTCTCAAAGAAGGTACGAAGAGTTAAAATCCAAAGGTTACGAGTATTCTTTGGATAAAGTGAAAGAAAATTTACTAGAAAGAGATTACAACGATACGCACAGAGAAGAAAATCCATTGGTACAAGCAAATGATGCAATATTGATGGATAATACAGAATTGACCATTGATGAGTTGGTAGAGAAATCTTTTCAAATTGTACAAGAAAAACTAACGAAATAGCGGGGAAGATGAAAAGAGAGAATTGGATTTTTTTAGTAGGATTTTTGACCGTTTTCTCTTGTCAAACACCCAAAGAAAATAGCTACATTGAGTTAGTTGGACAAGCTCAAGGAACCACTTTTTATATTGCTTATTTTGATTCCAATTCTGTAGATTTTACGAATGATCTACAATCAATTTTAGAAAACTTTGATCAGGAAGTTTCTACTTATAAACCTCGGTCCATAATCAATCAGTTTAACGACAATATTCTGGATACAATATGGAAAAATAAATTTCCTTATTTGTACCATTCTTTTGCGCTTTCTGCCGAGGTAAAATCAAATACCAATGGCTATTTTGATGCCGGTATTTACCCCATAATTCAAGTTATTAAAACCACTGATAGTTTATTGAGTAAAGGAAATAAGCTGCTAGATTCAGTAGTACAAATCAACAGAGATTTTGTGGTTACCGATGAGTTTGTGACCAAGTTAGATAAGCGCAGTCAATTTAATTTTAATGCAATTGCTCAAGGATATTCGGTGGATCTATTAGCAGATTTTTTTGATAAAAAAGGAGTTGCGCATTACATGGTAGAAATTGGTGGAGAACTAAGAGTAAAAGGGAAAAACAAGCACAATAAACTCTGGACTATTTCATTGGAATCACCAAACTCAACAGCAGATAATCGTGCAATTCAAGAAATGATAGCTTTAGACAATCAGTCTGTTGTGACTTCCGGAAGCTACAGAAAGTTCAAAGAAATAAAGGGCAAGAAATACTCTCATGCAATCAACCCATTTACTGGTCAAGGCGTCACTCATTCAGTACTTAGCGTTACGGTTGTTCAGCAAGAGGCGGCAATAGCTGACGGTTTGGCAACGGCATTTCTTGTTATGGGCAAAGAAAAAACTATCCAGTTTTTGGAACAGAATAATTTATATCAAGTTTCAATCTTGTTCATTGAGTCCAACCAAAAAGGAGAATTTGAAAGTTCTTTTTATGGAGGATTTGAGGAGTTATTGGTAAACTAATAACTTACTCTAAATGAGCCGAGAATTCGTTGTTTTGGAATTCTACTTCGATGTGGTTTTCTAGTGTTGTAGACAAAGTAAGCCCAGCATAATCGGCTTTTATTGGGAATAATCTATGTCTTCGGTCTATTAACACAACGGTGCGCATTTTTTTTACATCATGACGCAAAATAACATGACTAGCATGCATCAAAGTTTCACCCGTATTCAATACATCATCCACTAAAATCACTACCTTATCTTTTGGTATGTCAAGTTTCGTGCTACTTGTCAAACATTCAATAGAATTCTTTTTATCAAATGTAAGTTCCAATAAATGAAAGGTGTTTGCGCTTACTTTTCGTAAGTTATCCACCAAATGTTCGGCCAGGATAAAACCTTTATTGGCAATTCCTACAATGTATAATTCTTGTTCATCCAAATTGTCTTCGATAATTTGAAAAGCAATTCGATCAATTTTTTGAATGATTTGTGAATGAGATAAAATATCTGAAGGAACCATAAAGTTTACTTTTTGATAAAATTAATAAAAACTTCTTTACCTGCTCTTGGGGCAATTGAATTACGGGCACTATCCATATATTTTATTTCAAATTTAGAAGAAAACAAAGCGTTGTATTCTGCTTTGTTTCCGCCAAAAGGAGGGTGCTCAGTATTGAGAGGAGCATCAAAAAGAAGTCCTACGATTTTCCCTTTTTCCGAGAGAATATCATGCATTTTATGAACGTATTGTAGCCTTAATTTTGGGTCAAGTGCACAAAAAAATGTTTGTTCTACAATTAAATCGTACGTATCATTTAGTTGAAAAAAGTCTTGATGAAGTAATTGAGAATCCGGAAAATTTGGAACTCGTTTTTTTAGGTTCTTCAGAGGTGCCTCGGAGATATCTATAACCGTAACATTGCGAAAACCATTCAAGAAAAGGTATTCGGCTTCGTGGCTGTTTCCCCCGCCAGGTATCAGAATTTTTAAGTCTTTGTTCGTTACTTGATCAAAGTAAGATTTAATCGGAGGCGAGACTTGGTTTAGGTCCCATCCAGTTTCGTTGTTGGAATATTTTGCATCCCAAAAATCTTTGTTAATCGGTGTTTCCATTTGCCTTTATTTTTATAAGTAATTGGTACGTTAGTATTACACCAGTAAGCGGAATTAGGGCTAACAGGATATACATATTGTAAGAGATTAGACCAAAAATTGCCGCGGCAATAACCGGAAAAATGGCATTGGAGATAGAAGTGATAGATTCACTAATTCCCATTAGCTCTCCCAGCTTGTCTTTTTCTGCGTGTTGAGAAATAAGCGAATTGAAAACCGGAATGCTCAGCGAAATTCCTAGATTAAGAATGTAATAAAGGACTAAGTAAATCCATAATACATCGGTCAAGGTGATCGCAATAAATCCAAGAAACATAAGACCAAATCCTAGTCGCAATGTTTTTAATTCGCCAAATCTTACTACGATTTTCTTGTACATAAATGCCTGATTAAATCCAAGAAATACTCCAGCCACAAGCATGAAAAATCCAACACCTTTTTCGTCAAACGAAAACAAATCGATAACGAACAGAACGATAGTTGAGATATAAAACGCCATTGTAGCACTCATTAATACTTTTAGCACCAGCACTTGCTTTACAATGTCTTTTGGGTTCAGTGAATTAACTCTTTTTACTAGGTTAAATGATTTTACGAAATTATGTTTTACATACGGTCTTCTCTCAGTTTCTGGAAGAGATTCTTTTAAAAAGAACACGATTGAAAACATGGCAATGAGCGAGACAATCGCTGCGGTAATAACAGTTCCAAGATATCCGATAGAGTAACTTGCCGTGATTCCACCGATGGCTGGCCCAATCACAAAAGCGATTCCGGATATTCCGCCCAAAGTACCAAAGATTGTTTTTTTCTCTTGAATACTGGTTATGTCAGAAATGTAGGCATTTGTAACCGAAATGTTTCCACCAGTTAATCCATCCGTAATTCTTGCTGTTCCAATAATAAGTAGAGGTAAAGACAAATAAAAAGCTTGCCCCATAAAACTAAAGTCCCAAAAAGTCAGAGTTTGGTAAGGAATGAAATAAGCGATTCCAATTATGATCCAGCTAAGAAAAGTCCCAAACTGAGAGATAAGCAAGATTTGTTTTCTGCCTTTTGAGTCCGATAATTTACCCAAATAAGGGGACCCAATAAACTGAAAAAAAGAATAGGTAGATAATAATAACCCATAAATATAATCTGGAGCATTCGCCTCTTTTACGATAAAAGGCAAAACAGGAATCATGATACTGTAGCCTATTACATTCACGAAAGTAAGTAGATAAGCTGGCAGAATTTTAAGATTTTTCAAAATGAGGGTTTCAATTTTTTGTTGGGACAAAAGTACCATAAATTTGAGGAATAAAAATGTATCTTTGTGGGAAACAAATACCATATAATGGAAAACGGAATATATACAA
Organism: Flavobacteriales bacterium; assembly: GCA_965655625.1. Lineage (GTDB taxonomy): Bacteria > Bacteroidota > Bacteroidia > Flavobacteriales_D > CAJJDF01 > CAJJDF01. The sequence goes on from CBFHHA010000015.1 coordinate 18,018, forward strand.
AGATTAACACTTCAAAAGGAAGTATCACCCTAAAAATGGAGCACGAAAAAACTCCAATGACAGTAGCAAACTTTATTGGTTTAGCAGAAGGGAACATAGAAAACGATAAAAAGGCTCCGGGAGAACCTTATTACAATGGATTGAAATTTCATAGAGTCATACCTGATTTTATGATTCAGGGAGGTTGCCCGAACGGCACAGGAGCTGGTGGACCGGGATACGATTTCAAAGATGAATTTCATCCAGATCTTAAGCACGATAAGCCGGGTATTTTGTCAATGGCAAATGCGGGACCAAGGACCAATGGCAGTCAGTTTTTTATTACTCACGTTGCGACACCATGGTTGGATGGAAATCACACAGTATTTGGTGAAGTAATTGAGGGACAAGATGTTGTGGATGATATTCGTGGAGGAGATTCTATTGAATCTGTGGAGATTATTAGAAAAGGAGAAGAGGCTGAAAAATTTGATGCCGCAGCAGTTTTTAACTCAATGAAGTAACTAATATACAAGATGAAAACCATTAAATTTATTCTCGGAGTTTGTGTGATTGGAAGTATTTTATCTTTCGGTGTGGCTAAGTCTTCGTATAAATTTGCGGTTTTGAAATACAATGGAGGAGGAGATTGGTACGCCAATCCCACTTCTCTTCCTAATCTTGTTTCGTTCTGCAACAATGAATTATCCATGAATATAGATTCGCAAGTAGATGAAGTTGCCGTGGGAACTCCAGATTTATACAATTATCCTTTTGTTCATATGACAGGACATGGAAATGTTGTATTCAATGAAAGTGAGGCAGAAAATTTACGAAATTACTTGCTGGGAGGAGGCTTTCTTCATATTGACGACAACTACGGAATGGATAAATTTATTCGTACCGAATTAAAAAAAGTATTCCCAAACAAAGATTTAATCGAATTGCCATTTTCTCATCCGATTTATAAACAGACTTATACTTTTGCGGAAGGTTTGCCCAAGATTCATGAACATGACAACAAAGCGCCTCAGGGATTTGCTCTAATGCATGAAGGCAGAGTGTTGGTTTTTTATTCCTTTGAATCCGATTTGGGAGATGGATGGGAAGATCAAGATGTGCACAATGATTCGCAAGAAAAAAGAGACAAAGCACTAAAAATGGGAGCCAATATTGTTCAATTTGCATTAATGGGTAACTAATGGAATTGGAATCATTGAACAAAACACTGAACACAACTTTGAATGCGGAAGTGTATCAAAAAATTGTAGAACAAACAGAGAAGGATTTTGTGATGTCTGGCATTCAATACGATTTTTCGGATTTGGGACCGCAAGAATTACTGAATTCGCTCTACGAAATAGTGGAAGAATTACTTTCTAAAGAATACGCAATACTATTGAATTTGCTCTACCGCATGGATATTCCAGAATCTTCTATCCGTGACAACAATTCAGAAGACATCCAGCAGCAGCTAGTCGAGTTAATCTTGAAGAGAGAATTTCTTAAGGTTCAAACCAGGATGAAATATTCTCAATAACCCACAAAATAAAGGGAGTTATGGGATTCTAGTTTATTTAAACTACCTTTGCACCCGTAATACAATACTATGACATTTAAAGATTTAGGTTTATCCAATTCCCTTCTTAAAGCAATTGAGAAAAAAGGATACACACAGCCTTCACCCATTCAGGAAAAGGCCATACCACAGGTTTTACAAAGAAAAGATGTGCTGGCTTCAGCCCAAACAGGAACCGGAAAAACGGCAGGTTTTGTCTTGCCTATTTTGGAATTATTGTCCACAGAAACATTCAAACGACCACAAGTAAGAGCCTTAATATTGACACCAACAAGAGAATTGGCTGCTCAAATACAACAAAATGTAAAGGAGTACAGCTTGTTTTTGGACCTTAAGTCAACGGTGATTTATGGTGGAGTTAATCAAAAACCTCAAGTTGCCACCTTAAAGCAAGGTGTTGATATTTTGATAGCCACTCCAGGTAGATTGATAGATTTGAATAATCAAGGATTTATTAATTTGAAAAAAATTGAACTGTTCGTTTTGGATGAAGCAGATCGTATGCTAGATATGGGATTTGTAAGAGATATTCAACGAATTATGGCAATTTTGCCTGAAAAGAGACAAAATCTATTGTTTTCAGCTACTTTCTCAAAAGAGATAAAAAAACTAGCAAACGGTATATTGACTCAACCAGTAATGGTGGAGGCAACTCCCGAAAACACTACTGTGGAGGTAATAAAACAACGAGTGATAAGAATGGATAAGCCAAGAAAAACGGCTTACACCATCAAAATGATAAGCGAAGGAGATTGGCAACAAGTACTTATTTTTACCCGAACAAAACATGGAGCAAATAAGCTGACCGAGAAATTGAACAACAAGAAAATTTCGGCAATGGCAATTCATGGAAATAAAAGTCAGAACCACAGAACTAAAGCACTTGCTCAGTTTAAAAAAGGAGAAGTACGGGTATTGGTAGCAACCGATATTGCAGCTCGAGGTATTGATATTCCTTTGTTGCCTCACGTTATCAATTACGAAATACCGAATATTTCGGAAGATTACGTTCACCGAATTGGAAGAACAGGAAGAGCAGGCGCTAATGGTGTAGCTATCTCTTTGGTGGATAACGATGAGCTTGCCTACATACGAGATATAGAAAAGCTAACGAAGCAAAAGTTTGAGAAAGAAATTATCGAGGGCTATGAACCGCCTCACATAGACGAATCACAGATTAAAAAACCGAAAGGAAATCCAGGACAAACTAGAGGAAGAAACTCAAGAAACCCAAATAGTAAGCCAGGAAATAAAAAGCATTATTATCAAAAGAAATCCAAAGGCAGAGGGTAAGATAACTGCAAATTAAAAAAGAGCTTTTTTGTTAAAATATCTGACAACAATTAACTCAATTTTTTCCATTGAGTGCCAAAAAGGCCAATCATAAATAAGGTAAAAGTTATTTGGATGTAATCTGCTTTTAGGGTTTTAAGGAAAATAAAAGTTGAGACAACCAATGCCACATTTGAAAGTAGGTAGAGCCAAAACCCAATTTTTTTTTGACGATAAAGCAAAATCGCAGCCAGCAAAGAAACCCCATGCAAAATTGCATAAGAGAAACAAAACTTGGCGGTAAAGTCTTGAAGTATTGAGTTTGCGGGAAACTGGGGCCCTCGTATAAGAATAATCACAGCTGTGGCAAGCATGTACAAGGCCAATAAGACATCCCAAATCATTGAAAACCAACAAATAAACCTCAAAAATGGAGAAGGCTTATTCATACCCAAAACGATACGTTTTATTAAGTGGGGTTTAATTTCTGTTTTCATCTCTATTAAAAAATTTAAGTGCTTTAATGATTCTAGACCCAAACCAGGAATACAATTCTCCATCTACGATTTGAATTGTTGCTTCCGGAACTAATTGTTTCATCTCTGCCACATGTTTTTCTTGAAAAGGAAATGGTTCGGAGGAAAGAAGGATAGTTTCAGGTTGGAGTTTGGCAATATCTGTGGGAGTCAGGCTAGGGTATCTAGAAAAATCTACTGTGTTACAAATATTTCTGTAGCCTGCTAGGCGCATCATATCATTGATGTAATTGTTACTTCCTGCCACCATAAACGGATTTTTCCAAATAAAATAAAGGGCAGTTTTGGGCACCACAGGTGCAAGTTGTGACTCTTCTTTTTCAATCATTTCAACAATGGTTGTACTATTTTTCTTGGAGTTGGTAATAATTCCAATCTGTTTAATCATGTCTTTGGCATCAGCCAAATTATATATATCGCTCATCCACAAAGGGAATTCCTTTTCCAATTCTTCAATTCCTTCTTGGTAATTCTCCTCTTTGTTGCCAATAATTAAATCTGGATTAAGTTTTCGAATCAAATCAATTTTAAAATTTTTAGTTCCTCCAATAATAGTTTTCGAGTCTTTAATGCCTTTTGGATGAATACAAAATTTAGTTACTCCTATAAGCTTATCTTTTAATCCCAAATCTATAAGTAACTCAGTTTGAGAGGGGACTAACGAAATAATTCGTTGACAATCATCAGGGATTTCAACAGTTCTGTTCATTTGATCAGTTACTTTCATACTCGAATATAGAAAAAGTATGGTGGGTAGTAATTTTATTTGTAATAAATAAAATGCATCAAATATAGTTTTCAAATGTTTCCAGAATTTGGATGGGGCTGAAAAAGGGAAGTTTCATTTTAAAAACACAGGGATAAATTTTCGATGGTGCAGGCATTGGTAGCGGAGAAGATAGATTGACCTTAAATTTAAAATGTCTTTAGTCACCCTGAACTTGATTCAGGGTCTGTCTACAAAAATTGACTCAACTAATTTACAGATTTTGTATCAAGTGCCGAATGACGCTCAGTTTTTTTGTTTAGCTAGATTTTTTCTGTGTGTAAGAAGAATAATAGTTGTTTAAGTCACCTTTCGATACTCTCCCTTTCACTCGAACACAGAGTTCAGTTTAGCACAATCCTCGGACGGAGTACCCGATTGTTAGGTACAGGCTTTACCTAAGGGAAGGGAACTTCAAATTAATTCTTTTATACCACGAGAATATTCCTTCCCTTTGGGAAGGTTAGGATGGGATAATCTTCCTAATCGCCATGGCATAGCCCAAATGCAATCCTTCGTGTATGTTATTGAATTTTATGGCTTCCTCCATACTCGATAACGTCACATTAAAACTGGTGGTGTATTCTTTGTACTCTTGAAACTTATCAGTTTTTAAATCCGCCTCAAATTTGTTGACCAAATCGAGTGCCATTGATTTAAGAAGTTCTACTTCGTCTGCGCTCACAAGAGATTCGGGCTTAGTTCCAATTCTGTATTTGTGAACCAACTCTTTGTCGGTGTACATTCTGTTACCAGAAAGGTTGTAACACAACAATTGCTGAGTAACGATAGTGTGTCCAAAATTCCAGATAATGTTGTTATTGAACCCTTCTGGTATGTGATTCAATTGTTCGTTCGTCAAAGAATTTACAATTCGTAAAAAGTTTTTTCGGGTTTCGAGGAGGTGAGTGAGTTCTGTCATTTGGTTAGTTTTTGACGGTCTCGACTATGAGTAGACGAGAACATCCAATAACTTATAGCTATTGTTTTATTTACAGTGTTGTAAAGCGTTTTCTTCTTTAAAAGTCAGCGTCAGTTATAACTAAAATGTATTCGTGATTCGCTACTGTTCTTTGATCATCCACATCAGAAGTCCAATTGGATAATAATTTATAATCCATTTTCAACGTATCTTCTGAAGCATTTGTAATAATTAGGTCATTCCCGAACATTGAAGTTGGTTCAAAAAAATCTATTTGTTTACCAAGTTTACTCCAAGCTGCAACGTCTTTTTTTTCGTTCGGATTAATTGTTTTGTCAATGTCGCTTGAGGCAATAATATTTGTTCCATCAATTGAAATAACACTTGAAGATTGATTGTCGATAAAATAGTCAAGAACCGTTTCCTTTTCGCAAGAACTAATGAAAAATAGGGCAAAGATTAGAATTGATACTTTTCTCATATTTATTACATTTAATTTTTTTGTTTAAAACGTAATTTTGTTCAGTTAACATTAATGCATTACAGCAACCGATTGTAACCTTGTAGTTTGTTTTATATTCAAACTTTGTTTAGCCCAAATTTAATCAATCTTGTTCAATTAATTCTTTCATTTATCAATCTTCTTACTTTTTCACTCATTATAAAAGTTTACAAAAAGTAAAATCATTACCAAAATCACAATTGTGGTAACTAACTAACTAACTAACGTTCGTTCGTTAAAGAATCAAAAATTTGAGAAGAGGAGAACGAATCATATTTTCAAAAATAAAATACAAACCTCATGGAGCGAGCCATTCAGTTTCATATGGTTCTGATGTTTCCTTTCGCGCAGGGTAAAGAATGAGTATTATGAGGAAAACATTGAGGGATTGGAGTAAGTTACTTACTTTTGTCCTTCAATGTCTTTACAGAAAAAAATAACGGTTTTTGTCGTGGATAATTACGATTCATTCACTTATAATTTGGTTCATTACTTGGAATCTTTGGGTGCTGAGGTTACCGTAAAGCGAAATGATGAATTTGATGTATCAGAGTTAGAACACTTTGATAAAATCTTATTGTCTCCTGGCCCGGGATTGCCAAAAGATGCCGGTAAACTGCCTCAAGTTATCGAAACTTATTTTTCTACAAAACCCATATTGGGAGTTTGTCTAGGTCATCAAGCATTGGCAGAATTTTTTGGAGCAAAACTGATGAATTTAACCGAAGTACACCACGGTGTTTCTTCACGCATAGAAGTAGATTCATCTCATTATTTATTTTCAGGACTTTCGGATTTTCAGGAAGTGGGAAGGTATCATTCTTGGGCAATTCGGGATTGGCCAAATACGATGAGAGAAATTGGGTATACTTCAGATGATTTTACTAATATGGCATTCGCGCATAATCAATATAATTGTGTTGGTATTCAGTTTCACCCCGAGTCAGTATTGACGCCAAATGGCCTTCAGATGTTGCAGAATTGGCTGTTGAATTACTAAATTCTGCTACCTTTGATGGAATAAAAAAAATAATTTTGATAAAAAGACTTTTTGATATTGCATCCTCTTTGGTCGGACTTCTTCTCTTGTTTCCCATTTTATTGATTATCTCATTGTTGATTCTTGTGACCAGCAAAGGAGGTGTTTTTTACTCACAAATTAGAATCGGAAAAAATCAACAGCAGTTCCATTTACTAAAGTTCAGGACAATGAATCCAGGTTCGGATAAATCAGGACAACTAACTGTAGGAGAGAAAGACTTGAGAATAACTGGGATTGGATTAGTTTTGAGGAAATATAAGTTGGATGAAATCCCACAATTATTGAATGTCTTGAAAGGGGATATGAGTATTGTAGGGCCACGACCAGAAGTGCCAAAATATGTCAGTTTGTATTCGAAAGAACAACTTCGTGTTCTCTCTTTTCGTCCTGGTCTCACAGATTTAGCATCCATTGAGTTTATCAATGAAAATGAAATTCTGGGAAAATCAGATAACCCCGAAAAAGAATACATTGAAGTCATAATGCCAAAGAAATTGGCACTGAATATTCAATACATCGAGTCTCAATCTTTTTCCGGAGATTTCAAATTGATCGTTAAGACAATTGTAAAGATTCTGAGGTAACTAACTTTAATCAAAACTCTATATGCATTGTCATTTCCGAGAAATCGGAAATCTTATTCATTGGGACGTATAATGAGAATTAAGGATTCTCATAATAAGATTCATATTTTCATGGGAATGACGTTAACGGGAAAAGGAGAAGCATAAAGGGAGAGAAAAGCAAGAAAAAAAGGTAAAACAGATTCTTTTATCAAAACTTGACAGATGAACAGTACACGGAGCAATTGTTTTATGCAAACTCATATTGATTGAGGAGAGAAAAAAATCAGAGTTTTTCACTCAGAATTCTGTCTTATTCATTGTAAATCCCCATAAATAAAGGTATTTTTAAAACTTAAACCATCAACATTGTAATAGTTTGATAATAAATAAGTTAACGCAATGGAAAAACAAGACATCACATTTAATAAAAACGAAGACACCATGAAGCTTTTGATTTCCAAAATGGAAAGAAAACTTGCTGAAATAAAGTTGGGTGGCGGAAAAAAGAGCATTGAGAAACACCATGCGAAAGGAAAACTAACCGCTCGCGAACGAATAGAGTTATTATTAGATAAAGATTCGCCAAGGCAAGAAATAGGAGCTTTTGTTGCTGACGGAATGTACGAAGAGTACGGAGGTTGCCCAAGTGGAGGAGTGGTAATAAAAATTGGATATGTAACAGGAAAACAATGCATAGTAGTTGCCAATGACGCTACCGTAAAAGCAGGTGCTTGGTTTCCAATTGCAGCCAAAAAGAATTTGAGGGCTCAAGAAATCGCAATGGAAAATCGATTGCCAATTATTTATTTGGTAGATAGTGCAGGTGTATTCCTTCCCATGCAAGACGAAATTTTCCCGGATAAAGAGCACTTTGGTAGAATTTTTAGAAACAATGCGAGAATGAGTTCTATGGGAATCGTTCAAATTGCCGCTGTAATGGGCAGTTGTGTCGCTGGTGGTGCTTATTTGCCAATTATGAGCGATGAATCTTTGATTGTAGACAAAACGGGTTCAATTTTTCTTGCTGGAAGTTATTTGGTGAAAGCCGCAATAGGTGAATCTATTGATAACGAAACTTTAGGAGGAGCAACAACTCATACAAGTATATCGGGAGTATGCGATTACAAAAGCAAAGATGACGAAGATTGTTTGCAAACTATTCGAAATTTGATGGATAAAATTGGAGATTTCGATAAAGCAGGCTTTGATAGAAAAGAGGCAATTAAACCTAAACTGAAGGAAGAGGAAATTTATGGATTGTTTCCAGAAGAAAGAAGTAAACCGTATGAGGTAAGAGATATCATTCACCGATTGGTAGATAATTCTGAGTTTGACGAGTTTAAAGAAGATTACGGACAAACAATAGTTACCGGATATGCCCGCATTGATGGTTGGGCAGTTGGAATTGTTGCTAATCAAAGAAAAATTGTGAAATCAAAGAAAACTGGAGTTCAGTTTGGAGGTGTAATCTACTCGGATTCTGCAGACAAAGCTGCTAGATTTATTATGAATTGCAACCAAAAGAAAATTCCATTGGTGTTTCTAAAAGACGTTACTGGATTTATGGTTGGAAGTAAATCGGAGCATGGAGGTATCATTAAAGATGGAGCAAAACTAGTGAGTGCTATGGCTAATTCTGTGGTTCCTAAATTTACCATTGTTATGGGGAACAGCTATGGAGCAGGGGATTATGCAATGTGCGGAAAAGCCTACGACCCAAGATTAATAGTAGGTTGGCCTACAGCTGAAATTGCAGTAATGGGCGGAGCTCAAGCAGCCAAAGTATTGGTTCAAATTGAGGTAGCTTCATTAAAAAAGAAAGGGGAAACCATTACGCCAGCTAAGGAAAAGGAAATATACGATAAGATTAAAAACAAGTACGACAGTCAAATAAATCCTTATTACGCAGCCTCCAGGTTGTGGATTGACGCGATAATTGACCCGCTCGAAACTAGAAAAGTAATTTCGATGGGGATAGAAGCAGCCAACCATGCACCAATCATTGAGCGATACAACGTAGGTGCCATCCAAACTTGATGGGTATGTCTTTTTTAGGGAAAATTAACTAACTTGGGTCTTTTTGATATTAATTCAAAATTGCATCAAGAAACGAAACAAAATGTATAGATTTTGATCCAATTCAGGATCTTAAATAAGAATTAGAAAAACTAAATGATAACAATTATATCAGGTACAAATAGGAAAAACAGCAACTCACTGAAGGTTTCAAAAGTTTATCAAAATCTTTTAACTAGAAAGGCAGTGAAAAGTCAGGTATTGGATTTAGCTGAGGTGTCGAATGATTTTGTGCTCAATATGTACAACAATCACACAGAAGAAGTAGAGCAGATCATTCAAGATTATGTTTCTAATGTTCCACACTTTATTTTTGTGATACCGGAATACAACGGATCCTTTACAGGTGCAGTTAAATTATTTATGGACGGGATTTCGCCTAAATTCTTTAATCATAAATCTGCAATGCTGGTGGGAGTGGCCTCAGGAAGAGCTGGAAACATTGTAGGTTTAAGTCAGTTTACTACTGTACTCAACCATGTAAAAGTTGAGGTGTTTTCAAACAAGGTTTTGCTCTCGGGAATTGATGGGCTACTGGATGAAAAAGGAGAGATAACAAACGACAGTCAGTTGAAAATCATTGAAAATCAAATTCTATCATATAAAGAAATACATAAATTATAACTAATACCTAGAATCGATATCACCGGTAACCCTTTACTGGTGATTCATTCTATTTACTGAATAAAAATGAGAAAAAAGATTGTAGCAGGAAACTGGAAAATGAATTTATTGGACGAGGAAGTGATTAACTACATCGTTAATTTTAATTCACGAAAAAATGAAATAGAAAGCGAAGCGGAAATAATTATATTACCTGCCTCAATTTATTTGGATACGATGATAAGTATGCCAGACTGGGATGTTAGAATTGGAGCCCAAAACTGTTCTCAATTCAATAATGGAGCCTACACAGGTGAAATATCTGCCGCTATGTTGCGAGACTTTGATTATGACAGCGAAAATCTTCATTATTGCTTGGTTGGACATTCCGAGAGACGAGCTTATTTCAAGGAAACTAATGAGGTATTGGCCGAAAAAGTGAATCGTTTGATTGAGAATGGATTAAAGCCAATTTTTTGTTGTGGCGAAGAACTTCAACATCGTCAGGAGGGAAAGCATTTCGATTTGGTGAAATCTCAAATTACAGAAAGCCTGTTCCACTTGAACGAAGTAGAAATAAAACAAGTAGTAATCGCCTACGAACCCGTTTGGGCTATTGGAACTGGAGAAACTGCCTCTAACAATCAAGCACAGGAAATGCACGCCTACATCCGCTCCATAATTGCTGAACAGTTTAGCCAAGAAATAGCTGATTCAATTTCAATCTTGTACGGTGGAAGTTGCAAACCAAACAATGCCAAAGGGCTTTTTGAACAACCTGACATTGACGGAGGTTTGATTGGCGGAGCATCCCTTGAAGTAGACTCATTTATCCAAATAATCAACGCATTTTAATATGAATTACATTCACTGCCAATTCACACTTTCTGAACCAACTCCTTGGGCTGAAATTTTGATTACTTACCTTGCAGAAATCGAGTTCGAGAGTTTTGAACAAACCGATAATTTAGTACAGGCTTATATTCAAAAACCACTGTATGAGGAACAAAAGGTAAAGGAAGTACTCACAACGATTCAAACGGATATCGAATTTAGGTTTGATGAAATCGAAGATGAAAATTGGAATGCTCAATGGGAAAGTAGTTTTTCTCCTATTTACATCGATAAAAAATGCATAATTAGAGCCCCTTTCCATGAGAAAGAAGAAGGGTTTTTGCAAGAGATTATTATCAATCCTCAGATGTCATTCGGAACGGGCCATCACCAAACAACTTACCTTATTGTGAGCGAAATGTTTGGCATAGATTTTGAAAATAAATCGGTGTTGGATATGGGCTCGGGAACTGGAATTTTAGCTATTTTGGCCGAAAAATTAGGATGTAAAGAGGCAGTCGCTATCGACATTGATGAATGGGCTTTTACCAACACAATTGATAATATTGAACTAAATAATTGCAAGAAAATTAGCGTTGAAGAAGGCGGAGCAGAATTACTCATCGAAGCAGAAAAATACGACATTGTATTGGCCAATATAAATCGCAATATCTTGACGAACGATATGCACAAGTATGTCGCAAGTATGAAAGATAATGCAACGATTTACATGAGTGGGTTTTACACTTCTGATGTCGATATTTTATCCGAAACTGCCGTTGCCAATGGCTTAGAATTTATAAATCAACAAGAACGCGAAGGGTGGGCAATGGTTCAGTTTAAGAAATGTTAAGTTCTTGTAAAACAACGAATACCATGAAAAACTTCCTTACTTTCTTCTTTGTAGTTGCATTTTCTTCACTGATTGCACAAGTCACCGAATTCAGTTCGATTTCTAGTGAATTTCCCGAAGACGTGGAGAATTTCATCAAAATCTACGACAAAGCTTTGGCGAAGGAATATGCGAAAGATTTAGAAGAAGTTTGGCAAGTTTACCCCGAAACTCAAAAACAAGTAGTAATCGCATTGGCGAATAAAATGCTGGAGAAAAAACTAAGGTTAAGGCCCCATTTTCTTCACTATTTTTCTTCCATTACCAGTTTTGCTCAGACTTCCAATTACAATCAAGAAAGTTTCGACAATTGGTCGGATGTTGTTGCTCGATTACTAGAATCAAGAAATAAGAAAAGGTTTGAGGATTTTATTGAGTTTTCAGATCCTTTTTTTAAAAATCTTACTCTTTCAAAAAGTACCTCAGTAAACTGGCAGCTAACTGGAGGATATTCGTTTTATGAGAAAAATGGTGGTTTTGTGAAGGTGGAGAAAGCAAAAATAGTGGGTTTTGCTAAGAATGACAGTTCGGTCATTTACGATGCCAGTGGAGTATTTAATGTGACTACCCAATCCTTTTTCGGAACGGAAGGAACGGTAACTTGGGAGCGAGTTGAATTTCCAAAAGATAAAACTTATGCTCAATTGTCATCCTATCGAATCAATATGAAAAGTGCGGGTTACGATGCCGATTCAGTGTTGTTGCACTCTCCTTATTTCAAAAAACCTGAGTTTGGAAAATTGAGAGAAAAGGTAGTGACTTTTAGAGACATTGATGCTGTGAGGTATCCAGTTTTTACCTCGTACAATCAAAAAATTGAGTTAAAACAAATCGTACCAAATATAGATTATAAGGGAGAGTTTACCTTAGAGGGAGCAAGTTTTAAAGGAGGAGCAACTGGAGAAAATGTAGCGAGTATCACATTGAATAGAGGTAACAAGGCTTTTGTAAGAATTGAATCAAAAAATATTGATTTATTACGAACCAAAATCAAAGGGCGCGATGCGAGAGTTACTTTTTTTCTGGGGAATTCTCATACTATCATTCAGGATGAACGAAATATTTCCTATGATGTAGAGAAAAAAGAATTGATTGTGTTTAAAAATCAGCAAACAATTTCTGACTATCCCTTTGTAAGCTCTTATCATCAAATGGCGTTTCATGTGGCTAGTTTGAAGTGGAAGGAAGGAAGCAACACGCTGGAGTTAGGTTCTTTTGGTTCGGCAGAAGAGAACGGAGCCACTTTTGAATCGGTTGATTTTTTTAGTAGAGCGGAGTACAATTCTTTTCGTATGGGTACAACTAATTTGCTCAAGTCTCTTTTGGAGTTTCAGGGAGGAGGCGATAATGACACCCCCCTGTCACTGTCCGATTTTGCCAGTCACAATAAGGTATTGGTGGATGAATTACTTCCATATTTGTCTCGAATGGCGGATAAAGGCTTGATTCGATTTGAGAAAAACAAGAACGAAATAATCGTTACAGCTAGGGCAGAGCCGTACCTTATTTCTTCCTACAAAGAAGGAGATTACGATGATATTTGGATTCGATCTCGAGGGAAGAATAGCCACGGTGAAATCGACCTCAATTCATTGAGTATGACAATTGAGGGTGTTCGCAACTTCGATTTAAGCAAAAAACAGTTTGTTCGTGTGTATCCCAAAATGGGGAAAATTACGGTAAACGAAAATAGAAATATGGTTTTTGATGGAGTTATCAATGCTGGACGAACTGAATGTTTCGGTTCCAATTTGGTATTTAATTATGCTGAACATGCCCTAACATTCACCCAATTAGACTCAATGAGGTTCAGGGTGTATTCCATGCACGATTCTATTCAATCGGGTCAAGTTAGGATTCTATCTAAATTAAATAAAGTGGATGGAAGCATTGTGATAAATTCAACTTACAATCGTTCGGGAATGAAATCAGGGTATGAAGAATACCCGCGATTAGCAGTAGACAATTCGCCAAAAATCTTCTATAATTCCAAAGAAATCCTCTCTGGTATTTATGATTCTTCCAGTTTTTATTTTGAAGTAAATCCTTTTGAAATGGATAGTCTGCTTACATTCTCTAATAGCAGTCTAGGATTTGATGGGGACTTACACTCTTCCCAAATATTTCCTGTGATTCCAACCAAGGTTGGTTTGATGGACGATTATATTTTGGGATTTGATTTAGATAAAGTTGAAGAAAAAATATACCAAGGAAAAGCAAACTACAGCGACAAACTAAAACTGAATAGAGAAGGACTTGTGGGAAAAGGGAGATTTGGATTTATCACATCTTCAGCTTACTCAAACAAAATTACTTTTTTTCCAGATTCGATGGTGGCAAAAACTGGGCAATACACCAATAAGTCTCAAACCTTACCAAGTGTCCCAGAAATTGTGGCGGACAATTGCCTCGTAACTTTTCAGCCGCACAAAGGAGTTTGGAAAGCCAAGAATTTGGATATAGCCATGAATATATTTGGAGATGGTAAGTCAAAATTTGAGGGAAATATTGTATTAAAAAAGGAAGGAATGACCGGTTCAGGAAGATTTTTGTCCGAGAGAATCGAAGTGGAATCAGCCGAATTTGGATTTGCTCAGAATGGGTTAGAAGCGAATAAATCCAAGTTTAAACTGAAAGGTAAAGGAGTAAATGATCCGCCAGCACTCGAAGCTGGAAACATGAAAATGGAACTTGATTTCGAAAAAAGATTAGGGAAATTTATTGCCAACACGGGAGTTGCAACGATTGATTTTCCGGCCAATAAATACACAGCCACTACCGATGAATTTGATTGGTATATGGATAAAAATCAAATGGACTTCAAGAAAACAATTGATACCGCCAACTTTCAGAATTATGATGAGAACAAGAATTTGAAACCCAATTTTATCTCCTCGGTAAAAGAGCAAAAGGGATTGGGGTTTTTCTCCGGGTTTTCTAGCTATTACATAGATAGCAATATTCTGTTGTGCCAGCAGGTTCCTTACATTGTGGTGGCAGATTCACGAATCATCCCTTCGGGAGGAAAAGTAAAAATCAAGGATAAGGCAGACATGTCCGTTTTGTACAATTCCCAAATTTTAGCGAATTTCATCAATCAGTACCATCGCTTTACAAAAGCAGAAATCAGTATTTTTTCTAGTCAAGAGTATTTGGCAAACGGTCATTACAGTGTGTCCAATGACCCAACAATAAATAGCAAAGTATTTTTTGATAACATAGAACCAAATGAACAAGGTGTGACGGTAGCAAAAGGAAAAATTGCCATGGATTCTAACTTTTATTTAAGTCCGCAGTTTAAGTATTACGGAGATATCACGATAAAAGGAAGTGATATTGGAGCAAATTACAACGGACAAACCAAACCTCTCACAAATTGCAAAGAGTTGGAATTGGATTGGATAGCGTTCCAGGCGATTGTTGACACAAGTAAAATCATCATTCCGTTAGGAGAAACCTTTGCCGACAAGGTTTCTGGTCCCACGATTTTCAACGATGGCGAAGTGTCTTTTTACACGGCATTTTTAGCCGACAAGAAGTTCGAAACCGATCAAGCCATTACACCTTCAGAGGGTTACTTGTCTTTCAACAAAGAAAAAGGACTATTTGAAATTGGTGCAAAGGAGAAATTGCTGGATAATAAGGCAGCTGGAAATTACATTGGTTTCGACAATGAAACGTGCAGTTTTAAATCGATTGGATCTCTTGATTTGTACGGAAACAACGACCAGTTTAATGTTACCGTGGTGGGAGAGATGACCTACAATACCTTGCGAGATACGGTTCTCAAAATGAACGGTACGATGAAGGTAAGTTTCCCTTTCAATGAACTTGTAACTAACCAAATGGCACAAGAATTAACCAATGCGCCCGTTCAAGAGTTGATAGAATTACACAAAACGAATTACGACTTGTTTTTGAATAATGTTGTGCCAAGCCCAAAATCTGAGCAGGTGAATAGGGAGTTGTTTACCAACGGACGAATGATGAAATTCCCAGAGGAATTGAACAGCGTAATCACTTTATTTGATTTGAATTTTTATTGGAGCGAAGATTTGCAATCTTTTGTCTCTGCCGGAAACGCAAATATTGCAACCATAGGAGAAAATCAATTATTCAAGAGATGTAAAGTGTACGTGCAAATCCAGAAAAGAAGGTCTGGAGATAAATTTGCCTTGCTCATTGAACACAAAGAGAATTCATTTTACTATTTTGATTACTTCAATGGCGAGTTGGTTACGTTCTCTACAGATAAAACGTACTTAGAATTACTGGAAGCGATTCCGGCCAAAGACAAAAAAATAAAAGGAGATAAAGGTCAAGAAGATTTTTATTTCGGTATTTCATCCAAATCCAAACCCTACGTATTTATGGATAATTTTGTGAAAGAGGATGGATTTGAAGATTAATAAAAGGAACAGATGACAGCAGAATTTATAGCGTGTATCCTCATTTCATACCTGTTGGGTTCGATTCCAACTGCGGTATGGGTAGGTAAAATATTTTATCAAAAAGATGTGCGAGATTTTGGAAGCGGAAATGCTGGCGCTACTAATACTTTTCGGGTATTGGGAGCCAAGGCAGGCATTCCCGTTTTGTTGTTTGATGTCGTAAAAGGATGGTTTTGTGCGTACGTATTGGCGCGTTATTTCTTTCCTAGTTTTTTGTCGAACCCTGCAGTAAACACGCAGATTACATTCGGAGTTGCGGCTATAATTGGTCATATTTACCCAGTTTTTGCTGGATTTAGAGGAGGCAAAGGAGTGGCAACCGCACTAGGGATTATCATTGCTCTTCATGTAGAGGCATCATTTTCCTGTTTTGGGGTGTTTGTAGTGTTGTTACTCGCAACCAGAATTGTGTCTTTGTCCTCGATGGTAGCCGCAGTTTCATTTCCACTATTTGTTGGTTTTGTATTTCCCGAGTCTTATCATTCCTTGGTTGTATTTTCTATCGTTATGAGTATGTTGATTGTCCTCACCCACACCAAAAACATTCAAAGACTAATCAAAGGAGAAGAAAAGAGAATTTTTTAGGGTAGTGTTCTTTTAGGCAACAGGAAACACCGTAGACTTTTTTATCTCGTTCAGGACGAATGTACTTCTTATCTGACTTAGATTGGGCAAAGCAGCCAGTTTTCCCGATGAAAACAGATGGTATTCGTTCAAGTCTTTCACCACAACTTTTAGTAAAAAATCATTTGAACCTCCCATCAGGTAACACTCCACAACCTCCGGAATTTTTGAAATAGCTGCATTGAATTCGTTAATTTGTTCCAACTTTTGGCTGTCTAAAGTTACGGTACAAAACACGACCATGTTGGTGTCCAACTTTTCGCGATTCACCACAGCCACATACTTGTCTATGACACCCGATTTCTCCAACTTTTTGATTCGCTCATAAACGGGGGTTTTCGTTAAATTCATTTTAGCCGCAATCTCTTTGATGTTGAGCTTCGAATCATTTTGTAACAATTCCAGTAGTTTTTTGTCAATAGAGTCTAGTTTCATTTTGGGAATTTTTCCTAAATCTATTCATAATTATGGAAAATTATTTCAATTATGTCTGTTTTTGTAATAATTTTTAGGAAAATATTCTGCAATTGATCTGTGTTGCCGAAATATGAGTTTCTTATTTTATTTTTGTATTCAACCCATTTAAATCTAAACCTATGAAAGACACAAAAGAGTATAAGCCAGAAAGTTTAATGATGTCTCATGGATACAAACCTGAGCTATCTGAGGGAGCCATAAAACCACCAATTTTTATGACTTCTACTTTTGTTTTCAAATCTGCGGAAGAGGGAAAAGCATTTTTTGAGGTGGCTTATGGATTGAGAGAAAAGGAGGTTGGTGAAAATCTTGGATTGATTTACAGCAGAATCAACAATCCCAATTTAGAGATTGTAGAAAACAGACTTTCACTTTGGGGAAAATGTGACGACAGTGCAATTTTCGAAAGTGGTATGTCAGCCATTACCACGGTCTTGTTGGAGTTTTTGAAACCTGGAGATTTGTTACTGTATAGTTCCCCGAATTATGGTGGAACGGATCATTTTATTCATCATTTTTTGGATAAAATAGGAGTTCACACCGTTTGTTTTGATGCCAAAGATTCAAAAGCCGAGGTGATTGAAAAAATAAACCAAACGGGAAAGGCAGATAAATTGACTCATATTTTTGTTGAAACCCCAGCCAATCCTACCAATGCTCTTATTGATATAGCAATGTGCAAAGAAATTGCGAATGAATTTACGGATAAAAATAAGGAAGAAGTAATTTTTACTGTTGACAATACCTACATGGGGCCAATTTGGTCTAATCCAATGGAATTGGGTGCCGATATGGTGGTGTATTCTGCCACGAAATACATTGGTGGTCACAGTGATTTGATTGCTGGTGCGGTATTGGCAAATCAAGACCTTATGATTCGTGTAAAAACCTTGAGAACGTTCTTAGGAAACATGGCTAACCCTCATACTTGTTGGCTGCTTTCTCGAAGTTTAGAAACGTTGATGATAAGAATGGAGAAACAACAAAATAATGCGATTGAAGTAGCGAATTATTTGAGTACTCACCCAAAAGTGAAAGAGTTATTTTACTTAGGAAACTTAAATAAAGACTCTAAAACGTATGAAATATATCAAAAGCAATACAACTCGCCTGGTGCCATGATTTCATTTGAAGTTCACGGTGGTGAAAAAGAAGCTTTTACATTTTTAAACAACCTCAAAGTAATCAAGTTAGCTGTTAGCTTAGGTAGTACAGAAAGCTTGGCTCAGCATCCTGCCAGCATGACCCACATTGGACTTGCGCCAGAGGACAAAGAGAAATTTGGAATTACTTCCAACCTCATTCGATTGTCGGTAGGTGTCGAAAATGCACAAGATCTGATTGAGGAAATAGGATTGGCATTGGACGCCATTCAATAAATTAAGAATTGTATTTTTATGGAAAACAGTGAGGTTGTAGGGATTAAATCTGTACTTTTGACTATGATAAATCCAATGTATACAACCGAGCAACTCGATTCACTGTTTAAAGTGTTACGGGAAGCCAAAACCATTCTCATCTTTGGACACAAAAGTCCCGATGGCGATTCGTTTGGCTCCACGTTGGCTTTGCACCATTATTTGGCGGCTAAAGGAATAGAATCTCAAGTCATTCATCCCGATGGTTTTCCTAATTTTTTGAATTGGATGAAAGGAACAGAATCGATTATTTGTTTCGACAAACAAACAGAAAAAGTAACGGAGCTGGTTGCTCAAGCTGATGTTATTTTTAACTTAGATTACAACGAACAATCGAGAGTAGGAAAGCAGTTGGGAGAGTTGTTGAAACAATCCAAGGCGACCAAGGTAATGATTGATCATCATCAGCAACCCGATGATTTTGCTGAGTTTACTTTCTCAGATACTTCTTCTTGTTCTACTTGTCAATTGGTGTATGAATTGATAGAAGCGCAGAACGATTTAGATTGCATTCACCCTGAAATGGGAAGTTGTATCTATACGGGAATACTAACCGATACTGGATCATTTCGGTTTTCTTCCGTTACCGAAAAAACTCACCAAATAGCTGCTAGCCTTATTTCTCGGGGTGTAGTTCACTCCCAAATTCACGAGGCAATTTATGATGTGAATACTCCAGAGAGATTAACGCTTTTGGGGTACACGCTCAATAATAAATTGGAGGTTTTACCTGAAATAAAAACAGCCATAATTAGCCTAACGAAAGAAGAACTTTTGGCTCATAACACACAGAAAGGGTACACGGAAGGGTTTGTAAACATGGCACTTTCTATCCTAGGAATTGAGGTGGCTGTGTTTGTCAAAGAAGACGACAAATTGGTAAAAATATCTTTCAGGTCGAAAGGAACTATACCGGTGAACGAATTTTCTAAGCAACACTTTGGAGGCGGAGGTCACATCAATGCTGCCGGTGGTGCTAGTCATACTTCAGTGAGCGAAACAGTGGATAAAATAAAAAAGGAATTGCCAACGTTTTTGTCTCAGTTAACCCAGTAATTATGAAAAGAAGTATTGCTTTTGTCTTGTTTTTAGCGGTTTTGTTTTCGTGCAAAGAGGAACAACAAAAACCAGAAACCATACTGGTGCCGAGTGCAAATGAAACAGCAGATATGAACAAAACCTGGAATCAGGAAGAGCAAGAACTGATTCATCAATTTATTCAGCGGAAAGGATGGGAAATGAAAGAGACAGAATCTGGACTTCATTACCTCATTTACAACCCTGGTAAAGGAGAAAAAGCAGAACCGGGAATGAAAGCCATGATAGAATATTCCATTTCGCTCCTCGATGGAACGGTGTTGTATTCCTCCAAGGAAATTGGCCCAAAACCTTTTCATATAGAAAAGGACAATGTAGAACAAGGCCTGCACGAGGGTGTAACCTATATGAGAGTGGGAGACAAGGCTAAAATAATTGTTCCGTTTTATTTAGCCCACGGATTAATGGGCGACCACGCAAAAATCCCTCCTTTGGCTTCCCTTGTTTTTGATGTAAGGTTATTGGGGTTGAGTAGGTGAAGGGTAGATAGTGAAACGTCACGGTTTAAAGTTGCTGTATTTTCGGTTAGGTGCTTAGCCAAAACTTTTTATTTTGTTTTATCTTTTTTGTTCCAGAGCCAAATCTAATATTAGGCGGACTATTTTAATATTTATCAACTTTCGGTCTAGCACCAGTGTTTCATGGAATGCTGGAATTGAGGCAATTGAGATTAGGTCTGAACTGAGAATAAAACAGTCAGAAGTAACATGTATTTCATTGGGTGAAGTTTGCGTAAAAGTAATTTTTCAGGATGATTATTCCAAAAGTGCCGAGACCAATTTCAGGTGACGAATCATTTGAAAAAAAGCTCATTACTCTGTCATAAAAATAGATTTTGATCGCTGTACTTTTTGGTTCTTTTTGAAATTAAGTGAAGGAAGTATTGTAAAGGAGTATGATGAATGACAGTTTCGCTTCAAGAGTTGATTAGGAAATATAAGGAAGAATATCTTGAGGAGTTATCTGCTTTTTCCAATCGAACCCATTTGTTGCGGCTTTGTTTCCGTAACTCGTTAAGGTTAGTTTGTTGCGGTATTTTTCAGGAACTTGAATCACAAACTCTTCATTACCAAAAGGATAAAATCCTAGAAGTGGGGTGGTAGCTCCCCAAATAGATATTACTTTTATTCCTAAAAGGCACCCAAAATGCATGTTGGATGAATCCATACAAATGAGCGTATCAAGCTTTTTCATTAAGGCTAACTCTTGGTCAAAGGGGATTTTTCCTGCCACTGAAATAATTCCTTTTTCAAGATTTTCTAATTGGTCTAATTCGTCTATCTCCGATTTTCCACCTCCAAATAAGAGTACTTTGTACTTGTTGGCAGTCAGTTTCTCGATGAGATCTTCCACATTTTTCATTCCCCATATTTTGGGGTCGTGAGCAGCAAAAGGGGCGATTCCTATCCATTTTTCCTCTTTGGTATTCAGGTTGCGAGTGGATAAAAACTCGGTCAATTCTTTTCGGACCACGGGCTCGAGCCAAGGCCCATCAATCAATTCAGATTTGTATCCAGCTTTTCTAAAGGTATTGAGATATTGCTCAATGACATGAGGCAACTGTTTTTGGCTTTTTCCTGCTAGTATAGCCCTTTTGTCGTTTCTTCTTTTATCAAATGTCACTCTTTCTATCCCCTTAGATTTAAGAAAAGAGGTGATTATTTTGGAACGCAATACGTTATGTAAGTCAACTACTCCATCAAATTGGTGATCTTGAAGCAATTGATTGGCTAATTTACGCAATCCAAAAAAACCTTTGTATTGATCTAAGTCTATTCCTACTGCCTTTATTCTTGGATGGTCTGGAAAAAATGATGCAAAAAATGGGCGTGTAATCACCGTAAATGTTAAATAAGGATGGGCTTCAGCTACAGACAGCAGAGCTGGGATAGTAAGCGCAACATCTCCCATTGCTGAGAAACGAATAACAAGTATATGTTTGGGCTTGCTCATTTTTTTAGTCTCCTATTATTTGTTGTCACTTCTATTTTATTGGTCAAGGGAAAAGACACTCCAACAGATAGTTATCCACATTAATTAACAGTTAAGGGCCGTATGTTTTGGATTTGAAGTGAACAGGGAAATCCGACTTACTTCTTGTACAAGACTGGATTCAAACTTTCATCGTTGTACATTTTCATTTGTCTGTACACTTTCATGTATTTTCTTCCTTCCATCACGTCTTCAATCAGTTGATTGAAGGCTAAGGATAAGTCTTCTTTTTGCTCCAAAAGTACAGCCAATTTTTGTTCCACCTTTTCTTTGTGAGAAGCATCAGAATCTGTTCTGTCTACCTGCTCCTGCATGTGGTATATTTTAAGTGCTAGGATAGATAATCTATCAACAACCCAAGCCGGAGATTCCGTGTTTATTTTTCCACAAGAAAGGTTGTTTTTCGCTCCAAAATAACTCCAAAACCAATCGTCAATTTTTTCAACCATATCTGTTCTATCTTGGTTGGAAGTATCTATTCTTCGTTTTATTACTAGGGCTTCTTCGGGATTAATGTTTGGGTCGCGAATGATATCTTCTAGGTGCCATTGCACAGTATCTATCCATGATTTATGAAAGAGAAGACCTTCAATTCCTTCGTGAGGATTTTTCATTGGTGAATCAACATGGTCGCTGATGTGGTACGTGTCTATTACGGTATCAAAAATTGTAAAACAGGTTGTTGCGTTCATGAGTTTGGAATTAATCTTGGTCTAAAAATAAGGCTTTTAATTCATTTGCATCTTTTGGCTTCATTCTTTTTGCCAAAATCAAACTCAGTTGTTTTCTTCTGAGCGCACCATCAAATCGTACTTTTTCTTCGTCAGTTTCAGGAATAAGTTCAGGAACTTCACAAGGTTTTCCGTCATCGTCTAATGCTACAAAAGTAGAAATAGCCTCGTTACTTTTGTGTTTTACACCCGTTCTTAGGTTTTGCACCCACACGTCAATATAGATTTCCATGGAGGAAGTAAAGGCCCTAGAAACTTTGGCTTCTAATGTAATGGTATCGCCTAATCTTATTGGTTCATCAAACGAAATACTATTGATGGAAGCCGTAACAACTTGTTTGTTGCAATGTCTTCGGGCTGCTACAGAAGCAATGATATCTACCCATGACATGAGCATTCCTCCAAAAAGATTGTTGTGGAAATTGGTGTCGTTGGGTAACACAATGTGTGTAGAAACGGCTAATGAGTTTTGAGCTGTTCTTGGTTGCATGCGATTCATTTTATTTCTTGCAAATATCTTAATTTAATCTTGCAATCTCGTTTTTTAACCCAAAGATTTGTTAATTTGCAATGCAATTAACCACAAAAAAACAGGATTTTATGTTAACAGGATTTGGACACCTTCATTCTGCCAATAGATACATACTTTTGGCACTAATTCTTATTGTTTTAATCACTTCATTTACCAAATGGAGAGGAAATAAGGAATACACTAAACAAGATGATAAATTGAATTTAATAACGTTTATTATTACTCACATCCAACTGTTACTGGGTGTTGTCCTTTATTTCGCAAAAGGTTGGCATAATTTTTCTCCAAGTACAATGAAAGTGCCAGCACTTCGTTTTTTCTCGGTAGAACACATAATAGGAATGTTGATCGCAATTGCTCTCATTACTCTTGCGAGAATCAAAGGAAAGAAAATAGCTGAAGCAGCAAAAAGACATAAACTTACCTTTTGGTATTATTTAATTGCTTTGGTTCTTGTTGTAGCTTCTATTCCTTGGCCATTCAGAGGTTTTGGAAATGCTTGGTTTTAATTTAATCTAAAAGATATCAGTAGATGAAATATGTGAGTTTAGTTATCGCCCTCTTTTTATTTGTTCAGTGCAATAAGGAAAAAGAACAACAAGAGGAACCAGTTGTGACTCCAGCCCAATTAAAAATTGAGTTGGAATTTGATTCAACTCTTCCTCGATTGGGAAATTTTGGTCAGCCAGTTTCGGTTGGTTCAGGAAATGCCGCGCAAAATCCTCGTATGAATGCAGCAAGTTTGCATTACATAGAATTTGCTCAAGATTCCCTGACTCCCTTAACAACGGGCTCGGTGGTGTACACAGGAGAAGAAACATCAGTAGGTGGAGGAAGAGCCATTGATTTTGATCAAGCAATTGTGAAATCAAACAACTCGAGGTTTGTCACCATGGACTTGTCTCAATTATCTCCTGGTACCTACAATTGGTTGCGAGTTTCTCTTTCTTATCAAAATTATGAGATAGATATGGTTTACAACAATCCACCATTGTTTGTCAATGCACCATTTAGTGGAATAATCGCTTCCTTTGTAGGTTTTAATAATTACATTTCTTCCCTTGTGGTAAAAGATTCTACCCTTCAAGTTAATGGAAATAAATTACAGGGATATTGGGCGCTAGAGTCAAGTATTTTTCTGGGAGGAACTTCTTACGGTTCTGTTACCCAAGGCGATAGCTCTCAGGTTACGGTCGTGAATCCAATTAGCAGCACAAGTCCGGTTCCAGCCGGTTCTTGCGTGGTTACTGGAAAATTAAATTCTCCCTTGGTTATTACTGGAAATGAAACAGAATCAGTTACAGTGGTATTGGCTTTTTCAATCAATAATTCTTTTGAGTGGAAAGAAGTAAATATGGATGGTAAGTTTGAACCTACGGCTGGAGAAACTGTTGAAGATATGGGGCTAAGAGGTCTTCATCCTTATGTGAGAAATTAAAGAAAATATAAGAAAGAGGAATAAATAAAGCACAAGCATGACAAAAATAATCTCCTACAACGTAAATGGAATCCGAGCCGCTTTGAAAAAAGATTGGATAGGATGGGTGAAGTCTGTTAATCCAGACGTGGTTTGTTTGCAAGAAACGAAAGCGCAAACGGAGCAAATAGATGCTGATTTATTCAAAGAGATGGGATATCATACTTTTTCTTTTTCAGCCGAAAAAAAAGGATACAGTGGGGTAGCTATTTTGACAAAAACAGAACCCAATCACGTGGAATATGGAATGGGAAACGAGAAGTACGACTGTGAAGGAAGAGTGATTCGTGCAGATTACGACACATTTTCAGTGATTAGCGCATATTTTCCATCAGGAAGTAATTCAGAAAGACAAGGGTATAAAATGGATTTTTTAGCTGATTTCAAGCAGTATATTGATGAATTGAAAAAAGAAATTCCTAATCTGATTATCTCTGGAGATTACAACATTTGTCACAAAGCGATTGATATTCATAACCCAGTAAGTAATAAAAATTCTTCAGGTTTCTTGCCAGAAGAAAGAGAATGGGTCACTCAATTTATTGATTCAGGTTTCATTGATTCTTTCCGTTATTTTAATGACTCACCCGATCAATACACTTGGTGGACTTATAGATTTGGAGCAAGAGGAAAAAACTTAGGGTGGAGAATTGATTATCATATGGTGAGCAAAACACTAGAGGATAGACTGAAAAGAGCTGTTATTTTATCAGAAGCCGTGCACAGTGACCATTGTCCCTTGATGGTAGAAATAGATTAAAAAATAATTGATTTAGAGAGAATAGAATGAGTAAAAAAGTATGCATCTTTTGTGGTGCAAGAACGGGGAATTCGACTGAGATAGTTGAGAAAACAAAAGAATTGGTAAAACTGTTAGCTGACCAAGATTACGACTTGGTGTATGGGGGTGGAAGTAGTGGATTGATGGGGTTGATAGCTGATGAATTTTTATCTCACGGAAGAGAAGTAATAGGAGTGAGGCCGGTTATTTTGTTAGCTGAAGAAATTACTCACCAAGGAGTTACCCAAATGATAGAAACAGAAGATATGTTTATTCGGAAACAAAAAATGGTTGAACTATCTGATGCTTTCATTGCATTGCCAGGAGGAGTGGGAACTTTGGATGAAATAATTGAAGTATTTACTTTAAATAAAGTGAACCACATTCATAAAGCATGTGCCCTCTTTAATATCAATGGGTTTTATGAAAAGCTTACCGGATTGTTGGAAGACTTTATTGATTACGATTACATGGATAAAGAGGCTATGGACCTGTTAATTATTGAAAAACAAGCTACAGATTTGGTAAATGCCTTGATTGATTTTAAATAAAACGCTTAATTTGAGGTAGGATGAAACAACAAATTTTAATATTTTTAAGCGTCATTTTTCTATGGAACAAAGTCTTGGCTCTCGACACACTGGTACCGGAAATAGATTCAACGCAAATTGAACAAACGGATTCAATTTCTGCAGATTCCCTCAAACTGGATCAGCAACAAACGAAAGAAGAAACCACTTTAGAACCAGCTGGATACAATCAGCTTTTTATGTTTGGATTTCTTATTTTGGGAGCGGTTTTAGTCGTTTGGAAGTTTAGTGGGAAAGGGAATTATTAGCTCAATATTTCTAGATTCCGTTCCATTATTTTAACCATTAAGGAACTAAAAACTCGCCAATAAATTCCTCATCTACTTTTGTGTATTCAATCCTGATGTGATTGGGACGAGTGAGTTTAAGGTATTCGATATTCGTAGGTTTTAGCTTCAGTATACAGAAATGATTTTTATCCGAGGTGTAATCAACTTGTTCCGGAGAGTTAACTTTACTTCCAGGTGGTTGACTAGTGGTGAAGTCTTTTCTTGATTTTTCAGAAATATTGCCCCAAAATAGCTTTAGTTCTTTCTTGTCCACAACAATTTCGGTAGTAGCTGTAATTTTAATTTGAATCAGTTTTTTTGGGTGATAAAATAAAGCACTAACAGAAATGTTTTGTTCGATCTCTTCAATTTTTTGAGAACGCAAATCGGTGTAAACCAAAAGAGTGAAATCAGGAAGAATCTTTCTAAGTACCACAGTCCTTTGCTGGGGTATATTGTTTTTGGAAGTTCCAAAGCTAAAGTAGCGGAACGGATGTCCCCGTTTGGTGTGTCCCTTGATTAATTCTTTTTTTATATCTTGTAAAATAGCTTCTTTCATTTAAATAGTTTGGTCTAAATTAAATCAATTTGGTTTTTGATGTTCACTTCATCAAAAGTTAATTTTTATTCGCTTCCTCAAGAGTTTTTTTTAACTTCATACTATGACCGAAGACTATCTACATTATATTTGGAAGTACAAATTATTCAATCAATCGAATCTAAGAACCACTGAAAATGAGCCATTAGAAATTATTCATTTTGGGTTTCACAATCACGATTCGGGCCCAGATTTTTCGCAAGGAAAAGTGAAAATTGGGAACACGACATGGGCCGGCAATATAGAAATTCACATCAACTCAAGTGATTGGCTCAATCACAATCATCAGAAAGATAGAGCGTATGATTCGGTGGTGCTTCACGTTGTGTATCATCACGACAAAGAAATTACAACCACTAAAGGAAGCGTGATACCAACCTTAGAAATGAACGACAGGTTGGATTATGCGAAATTTGAAAACTACCAAGAATTCGTATTTACGAATATTCCCTGTAGTAATTCCCTCAGTCAAGTTCCGGAAATTATTATATCCTCAGCCAAAGAACAGATGCTAATTGAAAGATTAGCCGAGAAATCGGAATTGATAAATCAAGATTTGAAACAATATCAACACAATTGGGAACAGGTGTTTTTTCAGTATTTAGCAAAATCTATGGGGATGAAAATCAATAGCCATCCAATGGAACAATTGATAAAAAATACGGAAGTAACTTTATTTTCTAAACTAGGAAATAATTTATTGAGTATCGAAAGTATTTTGTTCGGTCAGGCAGGATTTTTAGTTGAGAATAGAAAAGAAGAGTACTACATTGAATTACAAAAAGAGTATTTATTTCAGCAAACTAAGAATAATTTGATTCCTATTAACAAGGTGTTTTGGAAGTTTTCGAAGTTGCGCCCATCCAATTTTCCTACAATAAGAATAGCTCAACTCGCCAGACTCTTATTGAGTAATCAACAACTTTTTGATAGATTAATTGTTTTAGAAAATAACTACGAGGACCTCAAGCAACTTTTATCCATAGCTATTAGTGAAGGCTTTTGGCATAATCATTATACATTTGACAAGGAAAGTAAACCGGCAAAGAAATCGATAGGGATCACCCTGATCAATTCAATTGTAATTAATACAATCGCTCCATTTTTATATTGCTTTGGCCGGTATAAGGCTGATGAGAGATACATAGAAAGGGCTATCAATTTATTGGAAGAATTGCCAGCCGAAGACAATAAAGTAACTCGAGTTTTTGAACATAAAATGGCGATAGATAGCTCAGCTGATTCACAAGGAGTTATTCAGTGCCACAACAATTATTGCATCCCAAAAAAATGTTTGGATTGTAGCATTGGTGTCTATCTGATGAAAAAATAGGGGAGAATATACTCAGTAAACAAATTTAACCTAAAAATAGGGTTTGTAGAATAGTAAAATTTCAATGTTGAAATTTAAAAGAAAAGTAAGATTTGTAAGCCGGGTTCTGTTTATCGCCTCCAAAGAGACGAACGTCTATCATTTATCTAGAACCGCGATCACTCACGGTCTCTAACAACCTACCCTCCAGAATCGAGCGAGCCGCTCTCAGGCTCTGGTTTATTTGGTTTTTCATCACATAAGGTTTACCCAAGTTTGCTGTCGCCAACAAACCTCGTGAGCTCTTACCTCACGTTTTCACCCTTACCCTTCGACAAGCTTAGGGCAGTTATTTTCTGCGGCACGTGCTGTATTCAAAACACGAAATTTCGAACCCTTCCCGTTAGGAAGTATGTTGCTCTGCGATGCCCGGACTTTCCTCTCCGAAATAAATTCGCAGCGATAGAAAATCTTACTTTCGCCACAAAGTTAGTGATAATAATCCAACATAATCTATCAATAAGTTCCTAGAGTTAAATTAATATTAAATCATAACATTCGGGGTTGATTTATTTTCTTTTACCAAAAAAATGTAGTAATTTAGTCGTAACATTAACAGAAAATTTTTAAACAAACAATAACAAAGTAAAATCTAGGGTACCTAAGCTAGAAATAGCCGAAATAATGGGTGAAACTCTAATTTATTTACAACAACATTTAGTACAGTATCTGCTTACTAAATAATCTAGTCTCTCAAAAAATACTAGAGAATTGAACTTCCAGCTTTTGTTGGGAGTTTTTTTTTGTTAAAAGTCTTAACGAAATAATTTCCCTGGATTCATTATTCCTTTCGAATCAAACACATGTTGGATGTTTTTTAATAAGTCGAGTTCTGTGTTACTAAAGGCTATATCCATGTAGTCTTTTTGTACGAATCCTATTCCGTGCTCGCCAGATAAAGTTCCGCCAAGCGATACAGTAAGCTTGAATATCTCTCGGATGGCCTTCGGTAATTCTTCGTTCCATTGTTGTTCAGTTAAGTTCCCTTTAATAATGTTAATATGAAGATTTCCATCACCTGCATGCCCATAGCACACGGATTTGAAACCATAACTTTTTCCAATTTTTTTCACCCCATCCAGTAAAGTTGGCAATTCATAACGGGGTACCACTGTATCTTCTTCTTTGTACACTGAATTTGCTTTCACCGCTTCTCCAATTCTCCGCCTTAATCGCCATATCTCATCTTTTTGAGCTTTATTGTCGGCAAGTAAAATTTCTCCGCAGTCAAACTCTTCCAACACCTCAGCTACTTTTTCACATTCTTGATAAATAAGGTCCATATTGGTTCCATCAATCTCAATGAGTAAATGTGCTTGGGTGGTATCTTCAATTTTTATCGCAGAAGATGTGTCAAATTTCATAATCCAATCAAGAGCATCTCGTTCCATAAATTCGAGTGCCGAGGGGGTAATGCCAGCTCTAAAAATCGCAGAAACTGCTTCGCATGCTTTTGTTGCGCTGGTGAATGGAGCCAGCATCGAAACGTTATTTGGTACGAAGGGAATTAACTTAAGGACAGCTTTCGTAATAATTCCGAGAGTTCCTTCGCTACCCACCATTAACTGAGTAAGGTTGTAACCTGTTGAGTTCTTCAATGTATTCGCACCCGTCCATATTACCTCGCCATTTGGCAAGACTACTTCTAGGTTTAGTACCCAGTCTTTAGTTACTCCATATTTTACAGCTCTTGGTCCGCCTGCATTTTCGGCAAGGTTTCCTCCAATGCTACAACTTCCTTTGCTCGATGGGTCAGGAGGGTAGAACAGCCCTTTTGCTATAGCAGCATTCTGTAACTCTTCTGTTATTAATCCTGGCTCTACGATTAGTTGAAGATTTTTCTCATCCAGTTCCAAAATTGCATTCATTTTTTTCGTGCTGAGTCCCACACCGCCATACACAGAAAGAGCTCCTCCGCTTAATCCTGTTTGTGAACCAATAGGAGTTACCGGAATGTTTTCTTCGAAACAATACTTCATAACTTGGCTTACTTGTTGCGTATTTCTTGGAGTGAGTGCAACTTCTGGCGGAAACACCAAATCTTCAGTTTCATCGTGCCCAAACTCATTTAATTGCGCTTGATCAAAGAATGTATTTTCTTTTCCCAAAATTTCAAAGAAATGATTGAGATGGGTTTGGGTAATTTTCGTGAATGGAATCATGAATCAAATTTACTATTTTTTGTTCTTTTTGCCTTGAAGCAAAAAAAGAAACAAAAAAAGTTCAAGTCTTCTTCTCTTTTTTGGAAAATTCACGAAATAAAATCCCTCCACGAAACCCAATCCCTGATTGATTTGAGCTTTAACTTTTTTATATCAAAGGATTTACTATTTCGATTTTCTATTTTTTTGTAATTCAAGGATATCTGGCGAAATTCCTCACACAATTTCATTTCTAATTTATCTCAAAATAGGGAAAAGGTCAAGATTGTAATTTATTTAAATGATTTTTCAAATTTCAATGTTTCAATTCCAAGTTTTTTCTTCTCCAATTTAAAAATTTCAAGCGTTAATGGTCCCATCATAATTTCATCTGAATTTAAATGATAATTATCTTTTGAGATATCTAGAATCTACCTCAAAACCTCCACCAACTTATCCACAGCTAAACCTCTATGACTTATGCGGTTTTTCGTTTCCATATCCATTTCGGCAAAAGAAATTTCAAATCCGTTAGGTTTAAAAATGGGATCGTATCCAAATCCCAAATTCCCTGTTTTTTCAAGTAAAATTTCGCCATTCACTATTCCTTCTAGCACTGTTTCTTTTCCTCCTTGAATGAGTGCTACGGCTGTCCTAAATCTTGCTTTTCTGTTGTTTTTTTTATCGAGCTTGGCGAGTACTTTATTCATGTTCGCATCCGATTCTTTTTCTTCGCCTGCATACCTCGCAGAATATACTCCTGGTTCATTGTTTAACGCTTCAATCTCGAGTCCTGTGTCATCTGCAAAACAATCTAAGTTAAATTTTTGGTACAAATACCTCGCTTTGATTAAAGCATTTTCTTCCAAAGTGTTTCCAGTTTCAGGAATATCCTCAGTAATTCCTAGTTCTTTCAACGAAACCACTTCATAATGAGGAAGTTTTGCTTGTACTTCTTTTAATTTGTTTGAGTTGTTCGTTGCAAATAAGAGTTTCATTACTTGTTAGCTTTTGTTTTTTTATTCTCGTTAAAAAAGTACCGCAGATCCACAGAAAGATAGTTTCCTTCTAAATCTCCTTCTATTTTTCTTGGGTTATTGATAGTTTCACTAAAAATACGCACTGTGGCCAAATTTCTAAAAGGAGTGGACAGTGAAGCCCCTAAATAAAATGTTCCGCTTTTTTTGGATCGATATTCGAATCCAAGATTGGCAACATAGGCCAAATTTAAACCCCGAACAAATGCAGTGTGCGAAAACAACCTATTCTCAGTAAATTTTCCAACATCACTTGCTCTAAAATTCATGGAGAAACCGGTAGCTGCATTCATGTACCACGTTTTACTCAATCTCACATAAAACAATCCTTGGATAGGAATTTCGTAGGTTACGATTCCAAAATCTGTAGAACCTTGAAGCGTATCATCCAATACAGCATCCAAGTTAAAATTTCTTCTAGAATAGTTGAGTCCCGTTTCTAAGGCAAGGGTATTGGTAAATCCCCATCTTATCACTGCACCAAAATTATGACCTAACAACGAGGAAATTGAAACCGTGTATCCTTCTTCATTCAACACTAAGTTTTCTACATTAAGCACGGTAATAGGAACCAGTGGTTTGTATTGAAGTCCAAAAGTGGTTACTCCTTTTTGGGAGAAACTACTGAATGAACAAACAATGAAACAAAGAAAAAACAGATAATTTCGCATAGTTACTTCACTTTGACACTACCTGCTGCCACAATTGTCAACTCATTGAGGTAGGTTTGGGCTAATTTAAGAATATCTTGAGAGTTAGTAGCGTGGATATCGCTCATATATTGTGTGTAATAATTATTCGGTAGGTTATGGTAATGAAGTGACTTAAATCGTTCCAGCATGTCAAAAGCACCATCGGTATTTTGTAACAAAGAACCCAGCATGTAGTTTTTTACTTTGGTTAGTTCTTCTTCCGATACTAGCTCATTTTGAAGTGTATGGATTTCTTTCCTTATTTCATTTAATGCAAGTTGAGTTACCTCTTTACCTACTTCTGTATAAATTATGTGGCTTGTCCCATCAATTTTACTCATCAAAGCGGATCCAATTCCGTAAGTGTATCCTTTTTCTTCTCTTATGTTTGTCATCAGTCGCGAACCAAAATATCCACCAAAAATTGTATTCATCACCTTTAGCTTCGAGAAATCTGGATGACCCAATGAAATTGTAGGTTTTCCAATACGAAACGAAGTCTGAATGGCGTCTGGTTTGAGGATAGAATGTGTAGAAGAAAGGTAGGTACTTTCTCCAATGCTAAATTCACTTCTTTTCTTTTCCAACTGTTCTTTCCCAAACAAGTCTTCTAAAAATAAAATAAAACTAGAGTCAATTTTCCCTGCTACAAAAATCTGAGCATTATTTAAGTTGTAAAATTCCTCGTAAAACTTCCTGGAATCCTCCACCGATATGTTATCAAAAGAGGATAACTGAGTGTGTTGAGCATACTTTGTGCCTTTGTATATTAATTTCGAAAAATCTACCGAGGCCAAGGTCTCAACTTTTTCTTGGTTGATGACAAACTTTTGTTTTTTAATGCTTAGTTTTTGCTCAAATTCTTTTTTTGGAAAGACAGATTCGGTCAAAATCTCTTTTAAAATAGGAAGTACTTTTCCCAAATGTTTGTTCAAAGTATACAGGCTTACTGTTCCAAAATCTGAATTAACTTCTGTTTCTAAAAAAGCTCCGTAATAATCAATTGCATGTGCAATTTCCAAAGAGTTTTTCTTTTGTGTGCCTTCCTTCAGCATGGCGTTTGCAAAACTTGCAACCAATGGCTTTAGTTGATATTTTGTGCCTGCTTCGAACACAAACTCTACTTTTACCAATTCTTGTGACCCCAAGTTGTATTGAAAAACCGGAATTCCGTTCGATAATTTTTTCTTTTCAGGTAACTGAAATCCTATGTCAGTAATTTCCTGAAATTTAGGGGCTTTTTTTCTGTCTAATTCTGCCATGTTAATTCTTTTTTTCAGCTAAAT